>JANMTD010000504.1:0-11223 GCA_031390075.1 Deltaproteobacteria bacterium
CCGTCACGACCGAGGTCCCGATGCAGCTCGAAGAGCTCGGCCCCGGCCGTTACGGCCTCTCCGGAAACCCCGCCGATTGCGCCCGCGTCGCCCTCGCCCGCCAGGCCGCCTTCGCCCGCGAAGAGCTCGGCGACTCGGCCCGGGCGCCGGACCTCTGGCTCGTCTCCGGCATCAACCACGGCGCCAACCTCGGCGTCGATACCTACATCTCCGGCACCGCCGCCGCTGCCCGCGAGGCCGCCATCCTCGGCTACCCGGCGATCGCGCTGTCCCAGTACGCCGGCCGCCACCGCGCGATCGACTGGTCTGCCACCGCGCGCCGAGCCCGCCGGGTCTTCGAACACCTGCGCGCCCGCCCGCCCCGCCCGGGCACCTTCTGGAACGTGAACTTCCCGCACCCCGCCGACGAGTCGTCCGACCAGGAGCTCGTGCACTGCCCCCTCGACCCGAGCCCCCACGCCTTCGAGTACGAGCGCCGCGACGGGGGGCTCCACTGGATCAGCGACTACCACAGCCGCCCCCGCCGCAGCGGACACGACATCGACGTCTGCCTGTCCGGCCGGATCGCCATCACCGAGATCCCGATCCAGCCGTCCGGACAATGAAGAGGTCCTCGCGGATCCCGCTTTGACTTTTCGCCGGCCAGCCGATACAAAGGGTGCAGTTCGACAGGAGTTCCTTCCATGTCCGCCTACCACAATCAAGAGCACCATCACGCTGCGATCCGGGCCAACGCCCTGGGCAATCCGCACTCCTTCCATGGAGAGGGGAAGCGCAGCGCCGTGGCCCTCTCGTGCGTTATTTGGGCCTTCGGGGCCACGCGCGACTCGTCGCTTGCCGTCTCCATCTTCGGAGGGATCCGTGGAGGGCGTGACGAAAAGAGGGAGGTGGACTCCATGGCCGAGGACGACGGAACCTAGAACCCGGAACCCTCGAGAACCCACGAGAACCCCTCCCGCCCAGGCGGCCGGAGGGGTTCTCGCCGTTTGGGGCACGGAGCAGAAAACGACCGAGGACGACGACATGGAACGACGAAGCGAAGCCCGGCCCGAGTTCGGCCCCTGGCTCGAACACCTCGCATGGAATGCAGCCGCGCTGGCTGCCCTCGCCGTCATGCTCCTCGTCCTGCTCGCCTCGCTCGAGTGGTTGGATCACTTGACGAAGGCGCCGGCGAAAGCGCCGCGCGCGCTTCGCGCGACAGAGCGCTCTCCAGAGCGGGAAGCGCGCGGCCTGCCCGCACTGGCGGTGGGTCGCGCGGTCCAGGGCGAAGACTGCGCCACACCCCGGCGCGGGGCGGGATAGACGCCGGTCCGCCGGCCAGCGGCGCGCGACGATCGTGCGCGCATGAGCCGTGCGCACGAAAACCGTGCGCGCAAAAAAAGAAGGACCGACCGGAGAGCAGTCGGGCTGCTCTACCGGTCGGTCCTCTGGGTCGCCCGCGCCCGTCGTTCGAACGGGCGCGCGGCGCTACGTACCTCGCTCGATTACTGAGCGGGCTGCTCGAGGGCCTTCTTCGCCGCCTCGGCATCCTGCGCCGCGGAATCGAGGGCCTCGCCCGCGCTGTCCAGAGCGCCCGCTGCTGTGCCCGCCGCAGCCGCAGCCGCATCATTCCCTGCCGCAGTGCCCGCGTCGACCGCACCGTCAACGGCCGCCGCCGCCGAATCGGTCGCCGCCGCCGCAGCCGCCGCCGCTGCAACCGCAGCCTCATCGACCGCCACAGCCGCGTCGTCGACAGCTTCGCCGGCCGCCGCCGCCGCGTCCTGGGCCTCGTCGCCGAGGTCCGCCGCCGTATCGCTCACGGCATCCGCCGCGCCATCGACGCCGGCCGTCTTGGAACCGCTGTCACCTTGACCACAACCCACCAGGGCCGCCAGGGCCAACCCCAGCGAAACCACCCCGATCGCCTTCCATCCGATCATTCGCATCTTCGTTTCCTCCGCTCCCCTCGATGGATCGACGGCGACGACCGTCACCCCCGCAATCGAAGAATTCATCCGTGGCGCGCACGATACGCAACTATCACACCCATCACACCTGGCAGCCACGAGATCGTTGCATTCGGCTCCGGAATGGCCGCCAAACCGGCCGGTGTGAACGCATCCAGACTGAGGGTCTCGACGCTGGTCCCGGTCACCGGATCGACCACGTCGTAGAAGGTCCGCTCGCCCACGTAGCTGGTCCCGACCAGGTAGAGCATGCCCGTGACGGGCGAAAAAGCGAGGCTCGCATCGTCCCGGAAAAGACCCGCCCTGGTCGCCGAGCCCTCGACGGGGCTCGAGTCGCAGGGCGAAGGGGGACAACTCGTGAGATCGATCACGTAAAGGCCGTTGGGATTGAACGGGCTCGCTGCGAAGAGCTTGTCGTGGATGCTGTCGTAGGCCAGGCCGGTAAAGAGTGCGGCGGACGAAGGCGCGTAGAGCAGCGACCCGAGCAAGGTCGATGTCGACGGCGTCGAGGGCGAGATCGCCCGCAGCTCGCCGGCCACGGTCCCGACCTCGAGCACGAGCAGCCGGTCGTCCCCGGGCGCGCTCGTGTCGCCCGGGTCGTAGGCCAGTGAGACGATCTCGTCCGCACCGTTTGCGAGCGTGCCCACCGTGGCCGTGATGAGCCCGGTCGCGGGGTCGATCGTCACGATCCGGTCGTCGCCGACGGTCGGGACGACGCCGTAGAGGGTCGCGCTGTCGTGGGCGTACTCGAGGCCACGGACATCGTCGGCGCTGGGCGCGAACTGGCCCAGGGTCGACCAGTGGCCCGAGAGGGCGGAGATCTGGATCGCGTCGTCGGGCGGGCCGCCCGCCGACGATCCGGGGGCGGCGGCCGCGATGAGCCGCACGCCGGCCGATCCGAGCGTGCTGCCAGTGCCGCACAGCCCGCCCGAGCAGAGGCCGACGGGCACACCGGAGCAGAGCGTCTGGTCGGGCTCGAGCGCTCCGGCCGCGGTCGCATGACAGGGGCATTCCTGGCCGCTTGCCGTCGTCGTGCGCGCCGCCCGGTAGTTCGTGCACTCGCTGGCGGCGAGGCAGCCGCCGAGACCCGGGGAATAGACGATGCCCTGCATCAGCTGGCACTCGGCGTTTTCGACGTGGCCGAGACAGGCGTTGTGGCCGCGCTCGTGGGCGGTCACGGCCGCGAGGATATCGTCGTCGAAGGCATCGACCGTCACGACCATCCACAGGTTGGGGTCGTCGCCGCCATTGCCGTTGCAGCTCGGCCGCTCCCCGCAGCCGATCGACGTCGGCGCCGAGCCGCCGCAGTAGGTCATGCTGTCGATCAGGAACGCGTGGGAGCCGGCTCCGCCGGCCGAATCGAAGTAGCTCTGCTCCGACAGCGAATCGAGGACATCGCGGCCGTCGCCGGGCGTCCCGAAGACCGAGACCGCGAGCGTGCGCGTGAGGCGCGTGCAGCAGGCCCGGTCGAAGGGACCCTGACGGCCCTCGAGCAGCGGATTCGCGCTCGTCATCGCAGCGTCGATCACACCCTGCCAGTAGGCGAGATCGCGGCCTGCACCCGCATCGATCAGATCGACGTGTACGTGCCAGCGAAGCTGGTGGAGATCGACCGCCGGGCCCGCCTCGGCGCGACCCGCCAGCAAGCCGAGCACGAGTAGCCCGAGCGCGGCCGCGTATCGCGTAGACGAAAGAGCCGACGTGCTCATCGCGGCGACTCCAACGACCGGGCCGACGCGTCCGCCCGCGCCGAGCGCACGTGGTCCGCGAGTCCGGGATCGGCGGCGCTTCGCTCGACCTGATCGAGCACACGCAGGGCCTCGGGCGTCCCCGTCTCCGCCAGAGCCACCGCCGCCGCGCGCCGCTCGAGCGCCTGCAGGCGCGCCCCCTCGAAGTGTCGGAACGACCAGCCAGGCGCCTCCGCGTCGAAGCTGGCGGCGAGCCGAGCGAGGGCCCGCGGATCGCGGCGGGCGAGCTTGCCGAGCGCGAAGGGAAGCACCTGCCAGGCGCGAAAACCGGCCCGGTCGAGCTCCCCGTCGGCGGGCCCCTGCTCGGCCCACGTGCGGATCGCCTCAAAGGCACCCTCGCCGCCGGAGATCCCGAGAGCCAGCAGGATCCGCGCGTGATGCGGCGCCTCGCCGGGATCGCCGAGCATCTCGATCAGGCGTGCAGTCCCTTCGGCGCCGATCCGCGCCGCCTCGTCCTCGGGCATGCCCTCGTAGTCGACGCGGCGAACGAGGGCCTCGGTCTCCTCGGCGCTGAGCACACGGCTGACAGGACCACCGGCCTGGGCCCAGGCGCGGTCCACGCCGCCCAATGCCCCGGCTGCCAGGAGAAGAAGGGCTGCCGCGAGGGCGCGGGCGCGCGCCGCCGGGGCGAGGCCTGTCCCGCGCGCGGGAGGGCTCCCGGCAGATCGAATCACGACGAGTCCTCCGCGAATGGCTCGGCGCGGCCCAGCGTAGCGCCTGAGATCCGCGCGCCGGCGAACAAGGGCACTCCCGCCGGGCCAACCCCCCGAAAAACCGGACTCCGAGGTCTGCGCAAAGCGCCGCCCCACAGCGTTGACACGTCCGTCAATTCGGCGATTCTGGCGACGTCGCCGCGCGCGGGCTGTGATCGATGGCACGGCCGGCGCCCTGCCGACGCAATGTTGATCCCATTCGATTCGACCGCGATTTCGGAGGCCGGGTCCGCTGCCCGGGAGCCCGGTGCCCCGCGCCAGCGAAACGCAGTCCAGAGATCCAGCCGAGATCCAGCCGATTAGAAAGGTCTCCCCATGAACTTCGACTTTTCCGACGAACAGAAGCTGCTCCAGCAAACCGCCCGCGACTACCTGGCGGAGCACTCGCCGCTCTCGACCTGCCGCGAGATCCTCGAGAGCGACCAGCCCTACGCGGCCTCGCTCTGGAAGGGCGCGGCCGAGATGGGCTGGCAGGGCGCGGTCATCCCCGAGGAGTTCGGGGGCGCGGGCTTCGGCTACCTCGAGCTCGCGATGGTCGCCTACGAGGTCGGGCGGGCGCTGGCGCCGATTCCGTTCGGGCCGAGTGTGTTCGTCGCGACCGAGGCGCTGCTCCGCCATGGCAGCGCGGCCCAGAAAACCGCCTGGCTCCCGAAGCTCGCGAACGGCAGCGTGATCGGCACCTTCGCCCTCGCCGAAAAGCCCGGCCAGAATGCCGCCGAGTCGATCGCGGCGACGGTGAAGGACGGCAAGCTCTTGGGCACGAAGCTCCCGGTCGCCGACGGCGACGTGGCGAAGCTCGCGATCGTGGCAGCGAAGGAGAACGGGGCGACGGGCCTCTATCTGGTCGATCTCGAGGGCTCGGGCGTCGAGCGCAAATCCCTCGACGCCTTCGATCCGAGCCGGAGCACCGCACGCATCCATTTCGACGGCGCCCGCTGCGAGAAGCTCGCGGGCACCGATGCGACGGCGATCGATCGACTGCTCGACCGCGCGGCCGTGCTGACGGCCTTCGAGCAGATCGGCGGCGCCGACCACGCCCTCGAGATCACGCGGGCTTTCATCCTCGGCCGTTATGCCTTCGGCAAGCCGATCGGCGCCTTCCAGGCGATCAAGCACCGCATGGCCGACCTGTGGTGCGAGATCGAGCTCGCGCGCTCGAACGCCTACTACGCGGCCTGGGCGCTGGCGAACGAGGATCCGGAGCTTCCCGTCGCGGCCTGCCTCGCGCGCATCGCCGCCTGCGACGCCTTCGAGAAGACGACGATCGAGATGATCGAGTTCCACGGCGGCGTCGGATACACCTGGGAGTACGACTGCCACCTCTTCTACCGCCGCGCGAAGCAGCTGGCCGGCCTGCTCGGCACGCCCAAATACTGGAAGAACCGCTTGATCGACCACCTTTTGCCTAACGGAGGCGCCGCGAAGGCCGCCTGAGTCGGACTCCTGAACGAGAGGACATCGAAATGGATTTCAACGATACCCCCGCCGAAGCCGCGTTCCGCACCGAGGCCCGATCCTGGCTCGAGAAGAACGCCAAGCCGCGCTCGTCGATGACCCCGACGATCAGCGGCGAGGACCTGACCCTCGACATCGTGAAGCAGTCGCAGGCCTGGCAGAAGAAGAAGGCCGAGTCCGGCTGGGCCTGCATCACCTGGCCGAAGGAGTACGGCGGCCGCAGCGCCACGCCGATCCAGAACGCGATCTGGGGCCAGGAGCAGTCGAAGTTCGAGACGCCGCCCGACGTCTTCTCGATCGGCATCGGCATGTGCGGCCCGACGATCCTGACCCACGGCACGCCCGAACAGAAGACGCGCTGGATCCCGAAGCTCCTCAGCGGCGAGGACATCTGGTGTCAGCTCTTCTCGGAGCCGTCGGCCGGCTCGGATCTCGCCGGGCTTCGCAGCAGCGCGGTCAAGCAGGGCAATGACTGGGTCGTCAACGGCCAGAAGATCTGGACGAGCGGCGCCCAGATCTGCGAGTGGGGCATCCTCGTCGTGCGCACGGACGCGACCGTCGCCAAACACGCGGGCCTGACCTTCTTCGTCGTCAACATGCACTCGCCGGGGATCGAGATCCGCCCGATCACCCAGATCAACCGCGGCCAGGGCTTCAACGAAGTCTTCTTCACCGACGTCCGCATCCCCGACGACCATCGCATCAGCGCCGTCGGCAACGGCTGGGCCGTCTCGATCACGACCCTGATGAACGAGCGCATGTCGATCGGCTCGGGCATGGGAGTCGGCGCGATCGAGGACCTCGTCGGCTTCGCCTCGAGCATCGAGATCGACGGCCGGCCGGCGATCGAGGATCGCCAGGTCCGCGAGCGCATCGCCGAGTACATCGTCAAGGCGCGCGCCCTCAAATACACCTCGCTGCGAACCCTCTCCGCCCTCTCCCAGGGCAAGACCCCGGGCCCCGAGGCCAGCATGGGCAAGCTCGTCGGCGCCCTGCTGCAACAGCACGCCGCCTCCTTCGCGATGGAGATCGCGGGGGCCTCGAGCGCACTGCTCGACGAGTCGACGCCCGCCGCGGCGGCCTGGCAGGAGCGCTACCTCTCATTGCCGGGACTTCGGATCGCGGGCGGGACCGACGAGGTGCTGCGCAACATCATCGCCGAGCGCGTGCTGGGGCTCCCGCCGGACGCCCGCGCCGACAAGGGCATTTCCTTCAAGGACATCCCGACCGGACCGCCCAAATCCTGATCCGGAGCGGATCCGAACGGAGAGTCCATGCCCGAGAAGTACGTCCGCCAGGCGGGTCTCCCCATCCTGGTGCGACACACGGGACCGTCGACCTTGCCCGAGACTCCGCCGGTCGGGGCCGACCGACGCGCCGTCGTGTGTCTCCACGACGCGGGCCTGCAGAGCTCCCTCTTCAGCGACCTGCTCGGCGCACTGCGTTCGCTCCGAAAGGGTGGGACAGGCGATGACGGCCGCGTGCCGCGCGGACCGGACGCCTGTGCCCTCGCCTTCGATCTGCCGGGTCACGGGCGCTCGGGCGGCCTCGATGCGCTGCCCTCGATCGAGGCGATGAGCGAGTGTGCCCGCGGCGTGACGGGCTGGTGCCGGGCGACGCGGCCGATCCTCGTCGGCCACGGTATGGGGGCGCTGGTCGCCCTCGACTGGGCGAGGCGAGCGCCCGAGTCGATCGACGGCCTCGTGTTATGCGGGACGAGTGCCGCCCTCGGCATCGGCGACGAAACGATCGCCCTGATGCGGGAAGTCACCCTCGGCCGCGCCGCACGCCCCTTCGATCCGAAGCGCCTCGCCCCCGGCGGCTCGCCCGACCTGATGCGCCGCGCCTGGTTCGAGAGCATCCAGACCGATCCGCGGGTCACGCTCGTCGACCTCGAGGCGAGTCGCGCCTTCGCGCGCGCGCTCGCGTCGGCCGCTTCGCCGGCGGCGACCGCCCGCGCCGTCCCGACCCTCGTCGCCTGCGGCGAGCACGAGCCCGCGTCCGAGCTCGAGGCCGCGCGGGCCCTCGCGACGCGCCTCGGCGCGCGCTTCATCGCGATCCCGAGTGCCGCCCACTGGCTTCCCCTCGAGCAGCCCGCGGCCCTCGCCCGCGAGATCCTCGCTCTGGCGGAGGCCGCATGAGCTTCCAGGGCCAGATCGCGATCGCCGGTGTGCACGAGTACGAGAGCCGCTACGCGCCGGACAAGACCGAGTTCCAGATCATGGCCGAATGCGCCCGCGAGGCGCTGGCCGACGCGGGACTGTCGCTCACCGACGTCGACGGGCTCTTCGGCGCGTCGATGACGATGGGCGCGATGGGCATGGTGCAGCTCTCCGAGTACCTGAACATCAAGCCGCGTTACCTCGACGGCAGCAACATCGGCGGCTCGTCCTTCGTCGGCCATGTCGCGCACGCGGGCGCCGCGATCCAGGCCGGCCTCTGCGACGTCGCACTCATCCTCTACGGCAGCAAGGCCGCCTCCGACGCGATGGCGATCGGCACCGGCGACGCGAGCGGCCGCGATCCCGGCTCGGCCTTCGTCGCGCCCTACGGCATGACGCTGGTCTCGTCCTACGCGATGGTCGCCGCGCGCCACATCCACCAATACGGCACGAAGCCCGAGCAGCTCGCCGACATCGCCGTCTCGACGCGCCACCACGCGAGCCTGAATCCGCACGCCAAGATGCGCAAGCCGATCACCCGCGACGAGGTCCTCGGAAGCCGCCTGATCGCCGACCCGCTGCACCTGCTCGACTGCTGCATCATCAGCGACGGCGGCGGCGCCGTCATCGTGACGAGCCTCGAGCGCGCGAAGGATCTGCGACAGCGGCCCGTCGTCGTGCGCGGGACGGGGGAAGCCGTCGCCCACCGCGAGATCGGTGCCCCGGATCTGCTGACGATCGCCGCGAAGCAATCGGGCGCGCATGCGTTCCGGACCGCCGGCATGACCCCCGCCGACATCGACTTCTGCACGATCTACGACTCGTTCACGATCACCGTACTCGTCACCCTCGAGAACCTTGGTTTCTGCAAGCCCGGGGAGGGCGGCGCCTTCGTCGAGAACGGCGGCATCGGCCTCGCGGGCCGGCTCCCGGTCAATCCCGACGGCGGCGGCCTCTCCTCGAATCATCCCGGCATGCGCGGCATCTTCCTCGTGATCGAAGCCGTGCGGCAATTGCGCGGCGGCCTCGGCGCGCGGCAGGTCGAAGGCGCCGAGATCGCCCTCGCCCACGGCACCGGCGGCTACCTCGGCCTGATGCACAGCGGCTGCACGCTGATCCTCTCGAAAGCGTAGGCGGGCCATGAGCGAAGCGAGCAAAGTGGGCGAAGCGAGCAAGATGAGCGACACGCCGAAGAAGCCCGATCCGAAGTACAAGCGGCCGAACGTCGACTGGGAGTCGCGCGCGTACTGGGAAGGCGCCGGCCGCGGCGAGCTCGTGCTGCAGCGCTGCCGCGACTGCGGCGTCGTGCAGCATCGACCGCGCGGGCTCTGCGTCAGCTGCCTCTCGGAAGCGGTCGAGCATTTCGTCGCGAGCGGCCTCGCCACGGTCTACACGTTCTCGGTCGTGCGCCAGAACCAGATGCCGGAGTTCCGCGAGGCGGTGCCCTACGTCGTCGCCTACGTCCAGACGGACGAGGGGCCGCAGCTGCTGACGAACATCGTCGGCTGCGAGCCGTCGGCCGTCTCGATCGGGATGCGCGTGAAGGTCGATTTCGTCGCCGTCGAAGGGGATCCGCGCGGGGCCACGCCGATCGACGCGAAGCTCGGCGTCCCGAGGTTCGTCCCGGCATGATCCTCGATCTCCATTCGCATTCGATCGCCTCCGACGACGGGCGCGCGAAGGTCGAGAACTACTGCCAGTGGATCGAGCGCCGGAAGATCCCCCTCGACGGCTTCGTCCTGACCGAGCACCGCCAGTTCGACGACCAATCCGACTACCGCGCCCTCGAGGATCGATCCGGGCTCCTGATCCTGAAGGCCTCCGAGGTCGAGACCGAATACGGCCACGTGCTCGTCTTCGGCGTGAACGACGACCTGCGCGCCGCCTTCGACTTCGCGCGCATCGACAATCGCCTGGCGGATGTGCTCCTGCATGCGAAGCGCTGCGGCGCCGTCGCCGTCCCCTGCCATCCGGGGCGACCGAAGGTCGGGCTGTGTGCACACTGGGAGACGCGCGGGCCGGCGGAGGGCGTCGAGATCGTCGAGACGCTGAACGGCGGCAGCCGCGAGGGCGAGAACGAGCTCGCGGAGCGCTATGCCGAGGCCCAGGGCTGGCGGCGCATCGGCGGCTCGGACTCGCACATCGTGAGCCATATCGGGCGCTGTGCGACGCGCTTCGAGGATCGCTTCAACGACATCGACGGGCTGGTCGCCGCCCTCTCGACCGGCCGCTTCGACGCCTGCCGGGTCGCGGCCCCCGAGCCGCTCGCATAGAGTCCCCCGTCATGAACGCCGCCGAGATCAAAGCCCGCTTCACAGGCTCCGTCTTCGACGAGATCGACCTCGACGTCGATGCCGAATCCCTCGTCGGGTTCGCCCTCGCCTGTGGCGAGACGGATCCCCGATTCACGGACCGCTCGCATCCCGATTTCCAGGCCGTGCCGAACTACCCGACCCGCATCCACGGCACGCGCCAGCTGCCGAAGGATTTCCCGGTCGAGATGCAGCGCTGCTTTGACGCCGGCAAGTCGTGCGTCGTCCACGCTCCGGTCCGCGCCGGCGAGAAGATCACGGGCCGCAGCGAGATCTTCGACATCTACGAAAAGACGGGCCGCAGCGGCAGCATGCTCTTCATCGTCCACCGCATGAACTTCTACGGCCGAGGCAACGTCCACCTCGCCACCGTCGACTGGCGCCTCGTGCAGCGGGAGTTCAATCCGTGAGCCTGTCCACGCCGGCATCGAAGCCGCGCACCTTCGAGCAGATCGAGTTCGGCGAGGCGCTCCCCGAGTTCGCCCCCGACGTCTCGCTCGCGAACGTGAAGCGCTTCGCGCAGGCGGCGTCGATGATGGCCGGCCGCTTCATCGACCATGAAGAGGCGCGCCAGGCGGGTCTCCCTGGCGCCATCGTCCCCGGCATCATGAGCCAGGGCATCCTCGTCGCCCTGATCCACCGCTGGCTCCCGAACGCCGAGGTCCTCTCCGTCGACACCGTCTTCCGCGCGACCGTGCTCGTCGACTCGCAGCCGATCGCCCGCGGCGTCGTGACCGACATCGACGAGGCCGCGCGCGTGATCGAGCTCGACCTGATGCTCCAGAACGAGCGCGGCGAGACGCCGGTCGTCGGCACGGCCCGAATCACGCTCCCGTAGGGCGCGGGGAACGGCGGATTGAGGCCGTGCCAGGTGCCCCGGCCGTGGG
>JANMTD010000534.1:0-9923 GCA_031390075.1 Deltaproteobacteria bacterium
TGCGAAGCCAAAGAGTCGGTCGAAGCGATTGTCCTGGTGGTCATCGGGATCGCGATCGCCCGTGACATAGCCGTAGAACACGCCGACTCGCGGCTTCCAGGCGTGCTCGAACGTGTATCCGACGTCGACGGTTGCGGCCCAGGCGTTGTGGGTCTGGTCGCCGAGCTCGCCGAACTGGTACACGCCGGAGACGTCGTAGTCGAAGCCCGTCTTGCCGGCGGGGCCGTAGGCGCGGAGCGCGACCGTGTGGATGTCGCGATCGGGCACGCCGTCATCATGGCCCTGGGTGAGGCCGAGATAGTAGGGCTGCAGCGTGATCCACTCCGACCAGCCCCGCCAGTTGCCGATGGCACCGAAGAACCACTGCTCGTCCACGGGACGATCGAGATGGGTCGTCAGACGATCGAGGAGCTGGAGCGCCAGGAGATCCGCACTCCAGTCGTTTTGATCCTTTCCGAGCTGGACGCGGACGCCCTGGAACGTGTTCGTCGTGTTGCGCCACTCGTTGCGGGCGATGAGACGGCGATCGAGCGACTCGAAGGCCATGCGGCCCGCCTTGATCGCGAGCGGGCGACCCTTTCCGAGGCCATCCTTGAAATGCAGCTCGGCGTAGGCCTGGATCGGCTCGAGGGTGTTCACGTCCCTGTTGTCTTTCTCGAACTGGCTGAAATAGCGGCGGGAATCCTGGAGCTCGACCGTGAACCGGAACGGATCCAGGATGTTCTTGATCCCGAAGTAGGCCCGGGTTCGCAGCAGCAGCGGATTGTCGGTGACCTGCTGGGCGCGCCGGAGATCGTTGCGCCGGAACTCGTAGCGAGTCCGCTGCTCGAAGCCGAGGTCGAGCCAGTCGAGCTTCTCGGTCCCGGGCAGTCCCGTCGCGTCGAGAGATCGCACGTAGGCCGGCGGCTCGGTCTCGCGCTTGGTGCCGTAACTGCGGGGCTCGACGTAGAAGTCGCGGGGGGGCTCGGGGGCGGATTCAGAGGTCCCCTCCGCCCCGGCGACCGCCGCGATCGCAAGCAGCCCGACCAGGGCGAAGAGACCAGCTTGCCCCCGCTTCGCACTCGAGCGGGCTTCGCGGTCGCGATGAATCACACGCAATGAATCTCTCCTCGTGGGCCCGCGCCCGCTCGCGCCGGTCTCGCCACACCCTCGTGTCGAGACCCGCAGCGCCCGGGCGAAGTGATCGCGCTCAGTGCAACAGCCGTGCCGACGCAGGGGAGTTCCCGGAGGCCGCTGACAGCCCTCGCCTCACCAAGCTCCGTCATAATTGGTGGGGATACTTGCTGGGTTTTCTATTTCCATGCTATTGGCCAGCAGATGCAACGGGATCAAACGCTCGCGCTGGACGCCTGGAAGGAAGTTGCCCGACACCCAGGGATCCAGGACGTCCTCGACGCGCTCGGCGAGCGCCTCACCGGCGATCTCGCTGGGGCGACACTCCGCGTGCTCGCCGCCGATCCGACTCGGAGGAGCGTCGAAGGAGTCGCATCGCTCGGGCGGAGCCCCGCCGGTGCGCGCGAGAGCCTCGAGCCGGCGGCATGGGAGGCGCTCATCGCGTGGGCGATGCGCAGGGAGGTGGTCGCAGGATCCGCTCGCGAGATGCGTCGGCGTTTCGGCGCCGTGGTGTCCGCTCGCGAGCGCGGCGACCTGAGGATCGGTCCACTCCTCGACGGCGACCGGCTGATCGGGATCGCGATTCTCGCCTCCGCGGACCGCCGACCCCTCTGCCCGCTCTACAGCCAGCGCCTGGCGGTGCTACTCGAGCCCCTCGCCGCGGCCCTCGCCAACGACAAGCGCCTGCATGCGATCGGCTCCCTGCGCGAGGCGGCCGAGGCCGATCGGCGCAGTCTGCTCACGCGACTCGGGCGTCGGGAGATCGGCGAGAACGTGGTCGGTACCGAGGGGGGACTCGCCGGCGTGATGGAGCGCGTCGTCCTGGTCGCGGACTCGGACGTACCCGTGCTGCTTCTCGGCGAGACGGGCTCCGGCAAGGAAGTGGTCGCGCGGACGATGCGAAACCGATCGCGGCGCGCGGCGGGCCCCTTCGTGCGGGTCAATTGCGGTGCGATCCCAGCTGGGCTGATCGATTCGGAGCTCTTTGGACACGAGCGCGGCAGCTTCTCCGGCGCGACCCACCAACGACAGGGTTGGTTCGAGCGCGCGGATGGCGGGACGCTCTTTCTCGACGAAGTCGGGGAGCTCCCACTCGAAGCGCAGGTCCGCTTGCTGCGCGTGCTGCAGGACGGAACCTTCGAGCGCGTCGGCGGCGAGCAGTCGGTCCATGTCGACGTGCGCGTGATCGCTGCGACCCACCGCGATCTGCGCACGATGGTGCGCGAAGGACGCTTCCGGGAGGATCTCTGGTACCGCCTCGCCGTCTTCCCGATCGAGATTCCCGCACTGCGTGATCGCCCCGAGGACATCGCATCGCTTGCGACCCATTTCGCGCTGCGCGCCTGCGAGCGGTTCGGGACGCGCCCCCTCGCGCCGACCGCCGCCGACCTCGAGCTGCTCGCGCGCTACGAATGGCCCGGCAACGTGCGCGAGCTCGCGGCGGTGCTCGACCGGGCGGTGATCCTGGGCGGCGGTGAGCGCCTCGAAGTCGCGAAGGCCCTCGGGATCCCCGACGCGATCTCCGGGATGCGCGGGCCGTCGAAGGGCGCCGAGTCCCGCCCCCGGCCGACCGGCCGAGACCCCAGCTCGCCCTTCCCGACCCTCGACCAGGCGATGGCGCTCCATATCGAAGCCGCGCTTGGGCGCTGCGAAGGTCGCATCGAAGGGGACGGCGGTGCGGCGCGCCTGCTCGAGATCAACCCCCATACGCTGCGCGCCCGGATGCGAAAGCTCGGGATCGATTGGGATCGCTTCCGCGAACGCGCCGACGTCGGCCCGCGCAAACGGCGCTGAGCATTCCGATCACGTCGCGAGACGAGGGGCGACGCGGTAGCGTCGCGGACGTCCCATCTCGAAACGTTTTCGCCCGCCATCAGGAGCACGCGTCCCCATGCACGGAAAAGCCGTCGTCGTCGGTGTCGGAGAGACGACCTACTACAAACACGGGCAGTCGCCCGACACCGAGTTCCAGCTCGCCTGCGCCGCCATCCAGCGCGCGGCGGTCGACGCCGGCCTGCCGCTCTCGGAGATCGACGGCCTGATCTCCTACATGGACCAGCGAAACAGTCCGCTGCGTGTCGCGGGTGCCCTCGGCATGAAAGAGCTCCGCTGGTCCTCGACGCCCTGGGCCGGGGGCGGAAACAACTCCGCAGCCTGCGTGATGGAGGCCGACGCCGCCGTCACCGCGGGCTATGCGAACTACGTCGTCGCGTTCCGGGCGTTGGCGCAGGGACAGTTCTACCGCCTGGGATCGGGCTACGGCATCGCAGCCGGGATGGCGCCCGAGGGCCTCTCCTGGGGGGCGCCCTACGGCCTGATGACGCCGGCGCAGGAATGCGCCCTCCACACCAAGCGCTGGATGCACGACCACGGCGTCTCGCAGGAAGCCCTAGCGAGCATCGCGCTGGCCTCCTACGCGAACGCCCAGCGCAACCCGCGCGCCGTCCGCCACGGCCAGCCCCTCACGCGCGAGGCCTATCACGCGTCGCGCTGGATCGTCGAGCCGTTCCACCTCTTCGACTGCTGCCAGGAAAACGACGGCGCCGCCGCCCTCATCATCACGACCCCCGAGCGCGCCCGCGACCTCAAGGGCAAGGCCGTCCCGATCGTCGCCGCGGCCCAGGGCCTCGGCCCCGACATCGGGGCCAACGCCTTCCAGCAGAAATGGTTCCCCGGCATGTACTACGAGAACGTGGGCCGCATGATCTGGGACCGCGGCGGCATCAAGCCGAAGGACGTCGACGTGCTCCAGCTCTACGAGAACTTCACGGGCCCGGTCGTGATGGCGCTCTGCGAGATGGGCTACTGCGAGCCCGAGGAGGTCGAGGCCTTCATCGCGGACGGCGCACTCGAGGGCCCGGACGCACGCCTTCCCTTCAATACCAGCGGCGGAAATCTCGCCGAGGCGTACATCCACGGCCTCGAGATGACGATCGAAGCCGTCCGGCAGGCCCGCGGCGACTCGACCTGTCAGGTGAAGGAAGTGAGCTACTCGCTGGCGGTCGGCGGCCCGGGCTATGCGCCCGGCAGCGCCATCCTCTTCGGAGCCGCCCTCTAATTGCACCGCCTGCGACCCACGGAGAATCCCGATGCCCCGACTTCTCGGCGATGATTTCCTGCTTCCGTCCCTCACGCCCCACAACACGCCCTACTTCACGGCCGGATCGATCCAGATCCAGTTCTGCAAGGATTGCGGCCACGCCCAACACCCGCCGGACGACCTCTGTTATGCCTGCCGCGGGACGAAGCTCGAGTTCCGCGCCATGCCCGGGACCGGCCGCGTCGAGAGCGCGGTCGTGGTCCACCATTCGGTCCACCCGGCTCTCAAAACGAAGGTCCCCTACGCCGTCGCCGTCATCTCCGTCGACGGCGCCGCGGGCTGCAACGTGATGGGGAACGTCGTCGGCTGCGCGCCGGAGGCGATCAAGATCGGCGATCGCGTGAAGGCGTTCTTCGACGAGGTGAAGAGTCCGCAGGGCGATCAGCTCCTCAAGATCCCGAACTGGGAGCGGGTCTAGCGTTGCGGCCGGCCGCAGCGATCGGCGCGCCGAGGTGATCGCAGGCGCGAGCACGGGGCCCCCCGAATGATCCGGCCGGCCACGTCGACGGACGGCGACGCGATCGCCGCGATCTACGACCATTACATCCGGGAGACGGTGATCACCTTCGAGGAGGAGTCGATCTCGGGTGACGAGATTGCTCGACGGATGGCGCGAGTCCTTTCATCGGGCTTGCCCTATCTCGTCGCCGAGCAAGCCGGCTCGATCGCCGGGTACGCCTACGCCGGCCGCTGGCACGAGCGCTCCGCCTACCGCTTCTCGGTCGAGACCACGATCTACCTCGATGCGCATCAGGTCGGGCGCGGCCTCGGGACCGCGCTCTACGCGGCGCTCCTCGAACGACTTCGCGAGCGGGGACTGCACGCCGCGATCGGTGGGATCGCCCTGCCCAATCCCGGCAGCATCGCGCTGCACGAGAAGCTCGGATTCCGAAAGGTCGCCCACTACCGAGAGGTCGGCTTCAAGTTCGACCGCTGGATCGACGTCGGCTACTGGCAGCTGCTGCTCTGAGCCCTCGGCCCATGATGAGAAGCGGAGCGGCTACCGGCTCTTCGGCAGCCCGAGCTCGATCTCCGCGACGAGGCTCCGCAGGATTTCGACGGTGCCCCCGTAGATCGTGTTGACGGGGGTCTGGCGGAGGATCTCCTCGAAGAAGCTGCCGGCCACGCGATGCGGTTCCTCCGGACCGAGCAGGGCAAGCGGGCCCGCGAGCTCGGCCCAGAGCTGGGCATCCTCGAGATAGGTCGACGCCGAGAAGGATTTCGTCATGGCGCCCTTCCCGCCGAGGGGTCTGCCGACGGCCGCGAGCCAGGTCGAGCGGTGGCGCAGGAGTCGCCCGACCTCGGCGTGGATCGCGGATTGCGCGAGCTGCTCGCGGACGCGGGGATCGTAGAGGGGACGCGCGACGTCGACACCAGAGATCCGCGCCCAGGCGCTCAGCTCTTCGACGAGGCGTTCCTGGAGGTCCGCATAACCCATCGCCTGCTCGAGGCCGAGGGCGAAGCGGACGACGGCCCAGCCCTGATCGACCTCGCCGACCCGGGCGCTGTCCGGGATGCGGACGCCGCGGAGCGAGAAGGAATTCGTGCGCTCGCCGCCGAGGGTGTGCACGGGTCGGATCTCGACGCCCGGGGCGTCGGTCGGAACGAGGAACATCGTCAGGCCGCGGTGGGGCCGATCCTGCTGGCTCGTGCGCGTCAGCGTGAAGACGTACTGCGCCTCGTGCGCCGTCGTCGTCCACATCTTCTCGCCATCGATGACCCAGCCCTCGCCCTCGCGGCGCGCCTGCGTTCGAGCGGCCGCGACGTCCGAGCCCGCACCCGGCTCGCTGTACCCGAGCGCGACGATGATCTCGCCCGCGGCGATCCGCGGCACGAGGACGCTCTTCTGCTCGTCGGTGCCAAGCGCCAGGAGCGTGTGTCCGATGAAGCCGTTGTTCACCAACCCGATCCACGGGAAGCCCGCCTTCGAGAGCTCCCAGTAGAGCACGAGAATCTCGAAGGGATCGCGGCCGCCGCCGCCCAGCTCCCGGGGCCAGCCGGCCGAGACCCAGCCCGCGGCCGCGAGCTTGCGATAGAGGCGCCAGTCATGGCCTCCCCCTTCGCGGCGCTCGCGCGCCGCATCCTCGGCGGTGAACTCACGGCGGAGGAAGTCGCGGATCTCCTGGCGCACCCGCTCGACGTTCTCCCCCAGATGGAAATCGAGGGACGTCGTTCCACTCGCATCCCGCGGCGCGCCGTGCGCAGCCTGCGAGACCTCTTTCGCGCCGGCGTCCTCCCCAAACACGAGCTCGGCGGCGTGGCTTCGCTCCTCGTGTGTCCCTCCGGCGAGCAGCGGCCACGCGAAGGCCCGTCGATAGTGGAGCTGGATGTCGTATTCGAGGGAGAAGCCGTAGCCGCCGTGGGTGTGGAGCGAGACGCCGGCCGTGCGCTGCGCCGTCTGCCCGGCCCAGACGAAGGCCATCGAAGCGAGCGCCTCGAAGCGAGCCGGCTCGGCTTCGCGCGCCCACGCCGCTTCCCAGCACAGGAGCTCCGCCCCATCGACCCGCGTCGCACAATCCGCCAACGGATGCGCGATCGCCTGGAAGCTCCCGATCGGAACCCCGAACTGGATCCGCTCCTTCGCATAACGCGCACCGAGGTCGAGGGCCGCGCGAGAGAGTCCCATGAGCGCGAAGGCGATCAGGAGCTTCCACTCGGCGAGCCCCAGCCGATAGGCCGCCACGGCCCGCTCGCCCCGGGCGAGCTCGCGCCGCAACAGCGGACTCGAAGGCCCGAGGTCCCAGAACGCATGCGCCCCCGACCCGACTTCGTGCACCCGCTGCGGCCGGCTCCCCAGCGCCGCCTCGTAGAGGACGAGCGCTTCGCCTTCGAGGGCGAGGACCCCGTCGACGACGGCACCCGACGGGATCAGGACCGGACCGGACGCGCCCGAGCGGGTCCCGGCGATCGCCTGCGGACGCAGCGGGACGAGCGAGACCCGCGCCTCGCCCGCCGCGATCCGCGCGGCGAGCGCATTCTCGGGATCGAGCGCCGCGAGAATCCGCCCCGCGACCACGACTTCGGCAAAGGGAACCGGCGCGAGCGCCCGCCCCGAGCACGCCGCGACGAGCCCGAGATCGAGCAGCGAAAGGCCGAGCCCCCCGGCCGACTCGGGCAGCCCCATCGCCGTCGCCCCGAGCTCGACATAACGATCCCAGAGCTTCGGGGAATGCCCCGTCGCCTCGCATTCGCGGACGTGGCTCGTCGGGCACTCCCGCGCGAGTAGATCCGTAAAGGTCTGGACGAGGATCTGCTGCGACTCGTCGAGCTCGAGATTCATCGTCTTCCTTTGCTTCCTTCCGGAGCTTCGCTTTCGCGGCGCGAGCCGCTCGAGTCGGGTACCTATAGATTTACAGACGGGCGGCTGCCAGCCCTCGCTCCACGGGCGATGTGGACTGGGACGGCGACGAGATGGAAGGAGAGCGACGAGATGGGATCACGCATGGCGAAGCCGGCCCTCGACGTGGGCCTCGTGACGCGCGATGCGGAGCGACTGATCCGCTTCTACGAGGCCGTCGCCGGTTTCGAGCGCCAGCCGAGCCTGACGCTCCCCCAGGTCGGCACGATCCACAAGCTCGGCTGTGGACATAGCATCCTGCGCGTCCTGGTCCCGACGACCCCGCCGGAACCCGACGACGCCGCGACTTTTTCGTCCCGCGCCGGGATCCGGTACCTGACGCTCGAGGTCGAGGACATCGATGCGGCCGTCGACGCCGTCCGCGCGTTCGGCGGATCGGTGACCCTGGCGCCCTTCGTCCTCCGCCCCGGGCGCCGCGTCGCCCAGGTCGCGGACCCCGATGGCAACATGATCGAGCTCGGTCAGGGCTGAGCCACCCCGATCGAATTCGCCGCCCGAACCCGGTAGCATCGCAAATCGAATCGACGGGTACGGCCTCGATCGCTCACCCTCGATCCACTTTTATGATTCCACCCCCAATCCATCCGGAGACCCGACATGAGTGAATCCCTCTACGACATCCCGCTCCAGAAGATCGACGGCACGAAGGCGACCCTCGGCGAGCACAAGGGCAACGTCCTGCTCGTCGTGAACGTCGCTTCGAAATGCGGGCTCACGCCCCAGTACACAGGTCTCGAGAAGCTCCACGAGTCGTACCGCGACAAAGGCTTCGCGGTCGTCGGCTTCCCGGCCAACGACTTCGGCGCCCAGGAGCCCGGGACCAACGCCGAGATCCAGGAGTTCTGCACCACGAATTTCGGCGTCCAGTTCCCGATGTACTCGAAGATCCAGGTCACGGGCGAGGGCAAGCATCCGCTCTACCGCGCCCTGACGACCGCCCAACCGAAGACCGCAAATCGCGACGCCATGGAGACGCAGCTGAAGGGCTACGGCATGACGCCGACGAGCGCGCCCGAGGTGCTCTGGAACTTCGAGAAGTTCCTGGTCGATCGCAGCGGCCACGTCGTCGCTCGCTTCGCGCCCGACACCGCCCCCGACGCCGCGCCGCTCGTGAACGCCATCGAAGGCGAGCTCGCGAAGCACTGAGCCCTCAGCCCATTGAGGAGCCCTCAGCCCATAAGCAGCGGCTCCCGTCGTGCGGGGCACGGGCCGGCGCTCTACACGAGCCCCGGATCCGTGCCCCCGTCGACCGACAGCGCGACGCCCGTCAGGTAGTTCGCGTGCTGCGAACACAGGAACGCCGCGACCTTCCCGAAATCGGCGGCCTCTCCGCCCCGCTTCGCAGGCAGCGCCGCGAGATAGCGGTCGAGACCACCCCCGAGCAGGGACTCGAGCCGCTTCGTGACCTGGTTGCTCGGCAGGATCGAGTTCACCGTCACGCCGTCGACGATCACCTCGCGCGCGAGCGTCTTCAGATAGGCCGTGAGCCCGGCGCGCGACGTATTCGAGTAGACCATGTTGGCCAGCGGCGCGCGGACGCCGCCGGAGGTGATCGCGAGGATCCGGCCGAAGCGCCGCTCGCGCATCTCGGGCAGGAAGCCCTGACACAGCTCGATCATCGCGAGCAGGCAGCGGTCGAGGGAGGCACGCAGGGTCGCGAGATCGGCCGTCTGCGCCAGTCCCGGCGGCGGGCCGCCGACGCTTGCGACCATGATGTCGACGGCGCCGAGGCGCGCACGAGCCGTCTCGATCAGCGCGCGAGCGCCTTCGACGGTGCTCAGGTCGGCGGCGATGCCCTCGACCTTCGCGCCCGCCACGCCGCTTCGAATCGCCTCCGCGGCCGCCGCGACCCGGCCGGCCTCGCGACCCGTGATGCAGACCCGCACGCCCTCTTCTGCCAGCGAGCGCGCCGTGGCAAAGCCGAGTCCCTCGGTCGAGGCGCCGATGAGGGCGGTCCGTCCGGCGATTCCGAGATCCATCTGCGTCTCCTTAGCTCCGACTCGACAGCCTGAAAAACAGCACACCCGCATCCGTCGGGGGCGGCGCTCCGTATTTGCGCTCGACCTCGGGTCGCGCGAAGCCCGCGAGCGTCGGATCGTCGTCGCGTGTCAGCAGGACGCGGTAACGGCGGCCTTCGATCCGCAGGACCGCGCGACCATCGCGCTGGGCCTCCTCGTACCAGTTCTTCCCGGGCGGAAAGCTCAGGCTGCAGGGGATGTAGGCGCTCCCGTTGCGGACGAGGATCCAGGTCGTGCGCGAAACCGATTGGCTCTCGAGCTGGAGCTCGATCTCCGAGAGGTCCGTCGCGAAGGTCCAGTCGCTCGTCGGCGTCTCGACGAAATCGCCTGCGAC
>JANMTD010000544.1:0-15082 GCA_031390075.1 Deltaproteobacteria bacterium
GCCCTGCCCGCCCGCGAGCCCGACTCGCCGGGGCCGGGTCGTGCGAAACGACTGCGCCAGGGAAACGGCGAGCTCGCGATAGTCCGCGGGCGCCTGCGCCTCACGATCCTTCGATTCGCCCACGAGCCCTCCCCCGTTCCGACTGCAAATGCGATGCTAGCGTCGAGCTTCCTGACGGGGCCCGACGTCGGCCCTCGGCATCCTCGACCTCGGAGAAAACCCATGACGATTCGCGCTGGATTCATCGGCCTCGGCAATCAGGGAAAGCCCATCGCCGCCCACCTCGCGCCCCGCGGCCTCGCGACCACGGTCTTCGACATCGCGCCGGGCCCCGTGGCGGAGCTGGTCAAGGGCGGTGCGACGGCGGCGAAGAACGCACGCGAGGTCGGAACCCGAGCGGACGTCGTCGGCATCTGTGTCACCGAGGACGAACACGTGCTCTCGGTCGTCTTCGGCGAAGACGGCCTGCTCGCGGGAATGAGCCGCGGCGGCTTGATCCTGATCCACAGCACGGTCCTCCCCCAGACCATCGACCGGGTCGCGAAGGCTGCGGCCGAACAGGGCGTCGACGTGATGGACGCCTGTGTGACGGGTGGCTCCGATCGCGCCGTCGCCCGCAAGCTCGTCTACATGGTCGGCGGTACAGAGGCCCTGCTCGCCAGGGCGAAGCCCTATTTCGAGGCGACGACCGACATGGCGGTGATCTACGCAGGTCCGCTCGGCTGCGGTGCGAAGCTGAAGCTCTGCGTCAACATGAACACCAACATCCTGTTCGCGGCGGCTCAGGAGGCGACGAACCTCGCGCGGGCCTCGGGGCTGTCGCCCGAGCTGCTCGAGCAGGTGTGTCGCGCGAACGGACAATTCACCGACATGACGATGGCGTACCTGTCGGGAAAGAAGCAGCCCGAGTCCGTGCTCGGAAGCGAGGCCTATCAGCGCTTCTCGCACAACATGGCCGCGCTCGCCGAGAAGGACCTCGCCTGGGCCCTCCAGCTGGCGCGCAAATCCGGTGTCTCGCTGCCGCTCACGGCGCTCGTGTCCCAGCTGGCAGCCGGCGTATACGGGGCGCGCAATACGAAGCGCCTCTGAACGACGCGATCCTGAACGACTTCAGCGGCCCCGCCCCATCCGGGCGGTGAAGAGCGGCAGGTCGAGGATCGAGAGCACGCCGGGCCGGGCCTCGCACACGACGGGGATCGCGTTGACGACCCGCATGGCCGTCCCCGTGATGCCGGCGGTGTTGTGGTCGCCGTCTTCGCCGGCCGGCTCGAGCTCGCAGGTGATGCACGGCGAGCCCTTCACCTCGATCTTGTATCCGGAGGTCTTGCCTTGGGATAGGCGATCCCAGTCCGGACCGATGTCGTCGCGCAGGCGGTTCACGTGGGCGGCCACGAGGACCGGCTTGCCGTCGACGATGCCCTGCACTTCGAAACGAACGCCCGCGCAGGTTCCCTTCTCGATCCGCCCCATCTTCGTCTCGAACGTTTCGGGGGCCGGCAGTCGCTCGTGGACTTCTCGGATCTCGTCGAGCGAAAGACCCAGGGCGTCGGCGAGCATCATGACCATGCCGCCCCAGCCGCCCTTCAACATGCCGGGCTGGAGCAGCGGGGCCGCGAAGTCGAGCGGGCGGCCGAAGCCGAAATAGACACCCGTGAAGCCCGGATCCTCGTAGGTCGAATAATCCATCAGCTCCGAGACGCGGATCGAGTCGACGCGCTCGCAGACCGATGCGAGCGAGAGCGGGATCACGTCGCCGGACCAGCCCGGGTCGAAGCCCGAGGTGAAGAGCGTCGAGCCGCCCTGGCGACACGCCTCCTCGAGACGTTCGTGGAGCCTCGGACTCGCGAACGGTGGATAGACGAGGGACACGATCGCCGTGTTCACGACGTTCTTGCCCGAGGCGAGGATCCGGCAGAGATCGTCGATGGTCTCGCGAATCCGCGTCTCGCCCTGCGCCATGTACGAGACGCAGTCCGAGTCGAGGGCGAGCAGCGCCTCGATGTCGTCGGTCGCACGGATCCCCGTCGGTGCAGCAAGATCGCCGAGCTCGGCGGCGTCGCGCCCGACCTTGCTGGCCGAATGCGCGTGGACGCCCACCAGCTCGAGGTCGGGATGGCGGACGATGCCGCCGATCGCCTTGCGGCCGGCGTTGCCCGTGCCCCATTGGATGACGCGATAGCGCTTCGATACGGGTTGCTTCACGGCGCCGACTACTTCTTCTTGCTGGACTTGGCGTTCTTGCCGCTCTTGTTGCTCTTGCCACCGCCCGTGGTGCGGTAGTCGCCGAACTTCGAGTCGCGCTTCTGGAGCGCGGCCGTGAGCTTGCCCTTGCCGGCACCGGTCTGGCTGATGAAGTCGCCGAAGCTCTTCTGGTGGATCGCCATGGCACAGATCTCGGTTCCCTGGCGGATGCCCTGGCGAAGTCCCATGACCTCCATCTGGCGGTGCACGGCGCGCTTGTTGAGAGCGACGATGTCGGGCGGGAGCGAAGCGATGCGCTGCGCCATCTCGAGGGTCTTCTCCTCGAGCTCCGCCGCGGGATACGCGCGCGTCGCCCAGCCGCGGGCCGCCGCCTCGATGCCGTTGATCGGATCGCCGGTCAGCATCATCTCCATGCCGCGGCGCATGCCGACGAGCCAGGCGTGGAACTGCATGTCGGGGACACCGAAGCGCACGGCCGGATATCCCATCAGCGCATCTTCGGCCATGTAGACGACGTCGCAGCCCGTCGCGAGCTCGCTGCCGCCGGCGAGGCAATAGCCGTGGACCTGGGCGATCACGGGCTTCGAGAGCTCCCAGATGCTCATCCAGGTCTCGGTCACGTGGCGCGGATACTGGCCCTCGCCGGCCGGCGTGAAGAACGGATATTCGACGCCCTCGTTGCCGCCGCCGAGGTCGTAGCCCGCGGAGAACGACGGACCGGCTCCCCGCACGATCATGACGTGCACGTCCGGATCCTGGTCCGCCGCACGCAGGGCGTGGATGATCTGCGCGCGCAGATCGTGATTGAGCGCGTTGCGTTTCTCCGGTCGATTGAGCGTGATGCGCCGGACGTGGGGCGCGGGATCGTCGACGAGCAGGACGCTGTAGTCGGCGGCGGATTTCGGCCAGCTCGGGCGGAGCCTGGCGACGCCAGAGCCCTTCGCAGCGCCGTTCGAGGCCTTCTTGCTGGAGCCGCCCTTGGCGGCGTTCTTCGCAGGGCTCTTCGCAGGGCTCTTCACAGGATTGTCGTAGCTCATGACGGGGACGGACTCCTGAACGGGAGGTTGGGGAGAGGTCGGAGCTGGATCGGTGACCGGTCGGATCCTAACCAATGCCTGCGGCGCCACCACGCTCCCCGAAACCGCCTGCGCCGGCTGCTCGACCGCGCCCGGCCGAGCACGCTAGCGTCGCGCCTTCCCGGCAGAGTGGAAGCGCGTGGGCGCATCGAGGCGCGGCTGCGGTGGCCCACGATTTCGCCCGGGGCGGAGGACGTCGTCATGAAACGAAGAGCCCTGATCACCGGCGCCTCCGCCGGCCTCGGCCTCGAGTTCGCGAATCAGCTCGCCGCTCGCAAGGTCGACCTCCTGCTCGTCGCCCGCCGCAAGGACAAGCTCGAGGAGGTCGCCCGCGACCTGCGCGATCGCCACGGCGTCGATGTGGCGATCTGTCCCACAGATCTCTCGAACCGCGACGCCCCGCGCGAGCTCTTCGAGTTCGCTCGGGACTCGGGCCTCGACGTCGACTACCTGATCAACAACGCCGGCAGCGCCGGCCCGAATCTCCTCGAGGAGCCCGAGTGGGCGCCGCAGGCCGCATTCCTCGAGCTGATGATGCTCTCGGTGACCCAGATGTGTCATTGGTTCATCCCGCCGATGAAGGCGCGCGCCTTCGGACGCGTCGTCAACGTCGCCTCGTTTGCAGGGCGGATCGCGCGGCCGGCAGGTGCGCACTACGGACCGTCGAAGGCCTACCTGATCGCGCTCTCCGAGGAGCTCGCCCTGATGCTGAAGGGCACGAATGTCCACGTCTCGGCGCTCTGCCCCGGCTTCACGCACACCGACTTCCACGCGACCGCCGGCCTCGACGAGATGAAGAGCCAGATGCCGGGCTTCATCTGGTACAGCGCCGAGACGGTCGTCCGTGAAGGCCTCGCCGCCGTCGAAAAGGGCAATCCGATCATGGTCTCCGGGCGCATCTACCGCTGGCTCGACCCCCTCGCCCAATCCGTGTTCATCCGACCCCTCATCAAGGCCTTTGCGCCAGGACGTTGATCCAATGACTCTCGCTCCCTTCCATCCGTTCTCCCTCGACTACACCGCGAACCCCAAGCCCTATTTCGCCGAGTTCCATCGGGACAACCGCCTCGTCTTCGTCCCCGAGATGAATGCCGTAGCAGTCCACGGCTACGACGCCGTGCGCGCCTTCTGCGACCACCCGCAGATGTCGCGCAATCCGGCCGATGCGGGCCTCGTCGATCCGGCGCAAGACGACTACCGGATGGCGCGCTGGCCCACGCTCGAGGCGCAGATGCGGCGGACGGTGGCCGGGGATCAGCAGGGACTCGCCCGCATGCGCGAGCTGCTCGCCCCCGACTTCAAGCCGGCGATGATCCGCAAGATCGCGGCGACGGTGCACGACGTGGTCGAGAAGGTGTGTGCGCCGCTGCAGTGGGAGCGCGAGGTCGACATGGTGTCGCTCGTCCAGGCCGTGCCGTTGATGGTGATCTCGAAGCTGCTCGGGATCGACGAGTCGAGCGCGGATTCCGAGGTCTTCCTGCGGGCGGCGCCGGACTATTTCCGGGGCATCAACCCGTTGGCCGACGAGACCTGTCGCGATCTGGCGGAGATCGCGGCGAAGCAGATGTTCGACGTGCTCGCCCGGACGGTCGAGAGTCGCCGCCGCGATCCCCAGACCGACATGGTGACCCAGACCCTCGAGATGGCCGCCAGCATGTCGGACGTCACGACGGAGGACGTCGTGCGCGCCCTCGTCATCCTCGTCGCCGCCGGGACCGATACGACGCGGCTCACGACCTCCCTCGCCGTGAAGACCCTGCTCTCGCATCCCGAGGAATTCGAGGCGCTCCGGCGCAATCGCGCCGACGTGAAGAACGCCGTGATGGAGCTGCTCCGGTTCGAGAGCCCGACCAAATTCCTGGTCCGGGTCGCCGTCGAGGACGTGCTCTGGGAGGGCCAGACGATCCCCCGCGGCACGATCGTCCTGCTCTCCATCATGGGCGCAGGTTGGGATCCGCGGGCCTTCCCCGAGCCGCAGCGCTTCGATGTCGGCCGCGATCTGAAGGGCAGCCTCAACTTCGGGTTCGGCTCGGGCTATTGCCTGGGCGTCCATCTCGCCCGGCTCCAGGTCGGAACCCTGGTCGAGTTCCTGCTCGACCACCTGCCGTCGACCGCGACCCTCGACGAGGAAGGCGTGCGCTGGGACCCACGCAACCTGTTCCTGCGCGAGATCACAGCCCTCCCCGTCCACGTTCGTTAGTCGAACCCGCTCACTCGGAGGATCGTCCCATGGGACAGCTCGAAGGCCGGATCGCCATCGTCACGGGAGCCGGTCTCGGCATCGGCCGGGCCATCGCGGAGCGTTTCGTCGCAGAGGGCGCCCGCGTCGTCGTCGCCGAGCTGAATCCCGAGACCGGTCGCGCGACGACCGAGAAGCTCGGCAAGTCCGCTCATTTCGTGCAGACCAACGCCGCGAAGAAGGTCGACGTCGAGGCGATGGTCCGGGCCACCGTCGAGCATTGGGGCGGCGTCGACATTCTCGTCAACAACGCCTGGGGCGGCGGCCGCATCGGCCGGATCGAGAAGAAATCGGTCGAGATGATGGAGCACGGCATCAACATGGGATTCCTCGGCCCCTTCTGGGCGATGTGCGCGGCGCATCCGATCATGAAGGCGAAGGGCTACGGCCGCATCGTCAACATCTGCTCGTTGAACGGCGTCAACGCGCACATGGGAACCGCCGAGTACAACACGAGCAAGGAAGCGCTGCGCGCCGCCACGCGCACCGCCGCCCGCGAATGGGCGCCGCTCGGGATCACGGCCAACGTCATCTGCCCGGCCGCCAAGTCGGCCTCCTTCGCCGCGACGATGGGCGCGCATCCCGAGCTCGTCGCCGCCGCCGACGGCAGCAATCCGATGGGCCGGATCGGCGACTGCTATGACGACATTTCGCCCGTGGCCCTCTTCCTCGCGAGCGAGGGCTCCCGTTACCTGACGGGCAACACGCTCTTCGTCGACGGCGGCTCGCATATCAACGGCTCGACCTGGGCGCCCGACCTGGGCGACTGACGCCGAAGCGACGCCGACCGACGGCAGAGGAGATCGAGATGGGAGCCCTCGACCAACGGGTCGCGATCGTGACGGGCGCCGCCCGCGGTGTCGGCGAGGCGATCGCGTCGACCTTGATTCGCGAAGGCGCCCACGTCGTCCTGACCGACGTCCTCGGCGAGCAGGGGCGCAAGACCGCCGAGAAGCTCGGGCCGAACGCGAGCTTCGCCGATCTCGACGTGACGAAGGAGGGCGATTGGGAGCGTGTCGTCGCCGAGACGCTGCGGACCCACGGCCGCATCGACGTCCTCGTCCACAACGCCGCGATCCTCCATCTGGGCTCGATCGAGAACACCCCCGGCGACGTCTTCCGCCGCGTCCTCGAGGTCAATACCGTCGGTCCCTTCCTCGGGACCCGGGCCGTCGTCCCCGCCATGAAGTCCAGGCAGAAGGGCTCGATCGTCTACGTCGCGTCGATCGACGGCCTCGTCGGCATGAATGGCGTGACGGCCTACTCCGCCTCGAAGTTCGGTGTCCGCGGACTCGCCAAATCCGCCGCCCTCGAGCTCGGCCGCAGCGGCATCCGCGCGAATAGCGTCTGCCCGGCCGGCGGAAATTTCGAGATGTACGGCCCCTGGCTCGAGAAGATGGCGCCGTTCATGGACCAGACGGCGGCCTACAACGAGAACCGCGGAATCCCGGGAACCGCTCCCTTCTCTGCGATCGCCGAGGCCGTGCTCTATCTCGCCTCGGACGCGTCGTCCTCGGTGACCGGGATCGATCTCCCGGTCGACGGCGGGGCCACCGCCGGAAAGTTCATCGCCGGATTCAACACGCTCTGAGAGGAGATCGCCCCATGCACCCGTCGCTCGAGAAGCTCTTCGACCTGACCGGCCAGGTCGCCATCGTGACGGGCGCGACGAAGGGCCTCGGCCGCTCGATCGCCTCGGGCCTGTCGCGCGCGGGTGCGTCGGTCGTGGTGGCGAGCCGCGATCAGGGACGCTGCGACGAGGCCGCCGCCGCCATTTCGAAGGAGTCCGGACGACCCACCCTCGCCGTCGCGTGCCATATGGGGGACTGGGAAGCACTCCCGCGTCTCGTCGACCGCACTCTCGAGCGCTTCGGGCGGATCGACGTGCTGATCAACAACGCGGGCATCCATCCGGCACCGGTCAGCGTCATGGACCTGACGAGCGAGTATTTCGACAAGCTCTACCACGTGAACCTGAAGGGGCCCGTGCGCCTCGCAGCGCTGGTCGCGAAGCAGATGCAGAAGCAGGGCCACGGCGGGCGCATCGTCAACGTCGCGACGGTCGGCGCCTACGCGGGTGGGCCCGGCGTGGGGACATACACGGGTCTGAAGGCCGCCCTCATCAACTTCACGAAGACGATGGCGCGCGAGTGGGCGCCGCTCGGGATCCGCGTCAACGCGCTCTGCCCCGGCCCCTTCGATTCGGAGATGATGCGCGGGACCCGAAAGCTCGATCCGAAATTCCCGGATCGCTCGGCGATGGCGACCATGCAGCAGCGAGTCGCCGACTGCGACGAGGTGATCGGCGCAGTGCTCTACCTCGCTTCGGATGCGTCGTCCTTCGTCACGGGTGAGGATCACGTCGTCGCGGGCGGGATGCTTCGCTGCTAGGTGTGGCTCTTGATGGGCTGAGGGCTCTTGATGGGCTGAAGGCTCTTGATGGGCTGAGGGCCCCTGATGAGCTGAAGGCTCATGCTGGGCTGAGGGCTCGACGCCATTCGCCGTTCGGCACGATTCCCGGATGGGACTCCGGGGGCGGCTCCGCCGGCGGGAGCTCATGCTTCCCGTCGAGGCTGTAGACCTTGAATCCGAGCGCCGCGGGGAAGTGCATGCTGTGGGTCACGAGGCCGGTCCGCTCGGCCGCCGGCAGATAGGCCAGCTGGAGCGCGCTCTCGGCCAGGTACTCGACCCGCTCCGTCGGGTACTCGCTCGGGATGTACCGGGATGCCCCCGGCGTCGCGATCGCCGTCGACGGCGCGATCAGATTCACGGCCACGTTGCTCGCGAGGCATTCCGCTGCGAGCCCCTGCGTGAAGCGGTTGAGCGCCGCCTTGACCGCCGCGTAGAGGGTCGAACCGCCGTTCGCGTCGAACCAGCCGTAGGGCTTATCCGGCGGCTGCGCGGTGACCGAACCGACATTCACGATCCAGCCCGCGCCCCGCGCCTTCATGAGGGGAATCGCGGCCCGGGAGAGCACGAAGGGTGCGCGCAGGTAATGGTCCATGGTTCGGTCGTAAGTCGCGTTGGTCATTTCTGAAATCGATGCGTACTCGGCGTAGCCGGCGTTGTTGACGAGGATGTCGAGGCCCCCGGCCATCGCCGCCGCCCGCGCGACGAGCTCCTCACGATCAGCCTCACACTCGAGATCCGCCGCGAGCGCGAACGCCCGCCCGCCGGCCTTCTCGATCAGGTCGACGCTCTCGCGCAGGGTCCCCGGCTCGGACTTCGAGTTATCGAGGCTGCGCGCCGTCACGACCACGGTTGCGCCCGCGGCCGCGAAGCGCTGGGCGATGGCCCGGCCGATGCCGCGGCTCGCGCCGGTCACGAGGGCGAGCCTCCCCTTCAAGCTCGGGGCATTCACGGCGGGCATGCGGTTCTCCTCAGTTCTCGGTTCCCGGTTCCACTCCGGGATCGGGGTCCCATGGATAGCCGAAAAAGCGATTGATTCGCGTCCCGAAGTGAGTGTACACTCACTTTCACCCACCATGGCCACCCGACGCCTCGCCCACGCCGACCGCCGCTCCTCGATCCTCGAGGCCGCGACCGCTGCCTTCGCGGCCAAGGGCTTCGACGGCGCCCGGACCCTCGAGATCGCGCGCGAATCCGGCGTCTCCGAGGCGCTGCTCTACCGACACTTTCCGTCGAAGCAGGCGCTCCACGAAGCGGTGCTCGCGCGAGTGATCGAGCAGCAGGACGACAACATCTCGGTGCTCGGCCTTCCGGAAGCCTCGACGCGGAGCCTGGTCGAGACCCTCTGGACCTACTTCCATGCCTGCATCCACGGCTCGTCGACCTCGAACGCATCGAAGGGCCAACGCATCCTGCTCCTCAGTCTCGCGGCCGACGGCGAGCACGCGGGCATGATCTACAAGCGTGCCCAGAAGGTCGGCGTCGACTCGTTTCGCAAGGCGCTGGAAGCCGCCCGCGAAGAGGGCAATCTCACGAGCGACGAAATCGATCCGCGCAACGCCTGGAACTTCATCGAGCATGTCGGCTCGATGATCGCCTCCGGAAGGCTCTCGGGCGCCTCCGTGATCCCGTACGCGGGCTCGAAGCAGAATCTCCTGCGCGAGGCGGTCTTGTTTTGCGGCCGCGGCCTCGGTCTCAAGGATGCCGCGATCCTGTCCTTTGCTCCGACGTCGACCCGCGCGAAGCGCTAGGAGAAGTCAGTGTCCCCGACCCCGCCTGGCCTGGATTCGAACGAGCTCGAACGAGCGCTCCGCGAAGCGAATCTCGAGACCCTCCTGATGGTCCACACGCACCTGACCCACGACGAGGTCTTCCTCGAGCGCTTCGCGCCGCATATCAAGCCGCTCTACGGACCGGTCGCCTCGGATGTCCCGGAATCCCTCGCCGCCGAGCTGCGCGAGCGCCTGCAGAAGCTCCTGTCGCAGGGTGCTCCGGACGAGGTCCCGCCGCTCCCGCATGCGCTGATGCAGAGGATGATGTCGATCGGCACGGGCGAGGCCGTCGCGGACGAATTCATCCCGCTGCTGCTCGACCAGATGGCCTTCGAGCAGGAGAAGCCGCGCCGCGAGCGGCTCGGGCGCATTCCACCGCCCGCCGACTACCACGTCGTCGTGATCGGCGCGGGCCTCTCTGGGATCTGCGCCGGCGTGAAGCTCGCCGAAGCGGGCTACGGCTACACGATTTTCGAGAAGAACGAGAACGCCGGCGGGACCTGGTGGGAGAACGTCTATCCGGGCGTCGGCGTCGACACGCCGAGCCATTTCTACTCGTTCTCGTTCGCCCTGAGCCCCGATTGGAATCAGTACCACCCGCGCGGCGCCGACATGCAGGCCTACTTCCTGCGCGTCGTCGACCAGTTCGGACTCCGCAAGCAGATCGAGTTCGAGACACAGGTCCTGGGCTGCGAGTGGGACGAGGCCAGGAAGCGCTGGCGGGTGAGCGTCCAGAAGCAGGGCGAGGCGGTCCGGATCGTCGAGGCCGACGCCGTGCTCAACGCCCACGGCATCGTGAATCGGGCTTCGTTTCCGAAATTTCCCGGGCTCGAGAAATTCCAGGGCGCCGTGATGCACACGACGCGCTGGGATCCGACCGTCCCGCTCGAGGGCAAACGCATCGCTCAGATCGGGACGGGGGCCTCCGGCGTCCAGCTCGCCGTCGCGCTCGCGCCGCAGGCCAGCCATCTCACGATCTTCCAGCGCTCGCGCCACTGGCTCCTCAACAATCCGTCCGCGGGCCAGCCCGTTCCCGACGGCGTCAAATGGGCCCTGCGCCACATCCCGAAATACGCCGAGTGGTACCGCTTCCGCGCCTACTGGTTCGCGGCGGACGGCCTCTTTCCGAACGTGTTGCGGGATCCGTCCTGGCCCCATCAGGACCGCTCGGTCTCACCCCACAACGACGCGATGCGCGAGTTCACGCTCGCTTATTACGAACAGAAGCTCGCCGACCGGCCCGATCTGCTCGAGAAGGTCATGCCGGAGATCCCGATCTTCTCGAAGCGGATCGTGATGGACACGGGCTACCTCGACACGCTGAAGCGCCCGAACGTGACCCTCGAGACCGATCCCATCGATCACCTGACCGAGACCGGGATCGTCACGCGTTCGGGTCGGGAATACCCGGTCGACGTGATCGCCCTCGCGACGGGATTCAACGTCTCGAAGATGTTGGGATCCCTGCGCGTCCTCGGCCGCGACGGCCGCGATCTCGGCGCGGAATGGGGCGACGAGGATCCGCGCGCCTACATCGGCTGCCAGGTTCCGGGCTACCCGAATCTCTTCATGATCGGCGGCCCGAACTCGGCACCGAACCATGCCGCCGGACAGAACATCGTGTCCGAGCGCCAGGTCCACTACATGATCGAGTGTCTCGACTACGCGCGGGCCCAGGGTGCGCGCACGATCGAGCCGACCCGGGAGGCCTACGAAACCTTCAATCGCCAGATCGATGAACGGATGCCGCAGATGATCTGGTCGCATCCCAAGGCCACGAGCTACTACCGCAACAGCCAGGGCCGTGTGTACCTGTCCTGGCCCTATCGCCTGGTCGACTACTTCAATGTCACCCGCGGCCCGAACCCCGAGCACATGCAGCTCGGCTGAGCCCTCAGCCCATGAAGAGGAATTCTCGATGCCCCTCGATCCGCAAGTCGCCGCCCTGCTCCAGCCTGCTCCGGAGGGCTTCGAGATGACGAGCCTGCCCGTCGACGTGCTGCGCAAGTACGTGCGCGAGTCTTCGACGGCCTATCCCAGGCTGGCGGTCCCGCTCGCGGGCGTCGCGGACTTTGCGATTCCCGGACCGGTCGGTCCCCTGCCCTGCCGCGTCTATACCCCCGTCGGCCAGGGTCCATTCCCGATCGTCGTATTCTTCCACGGCGGTGGCTGGGTCGTCGGCGATCTCGACACCCAGGACATGATCTGTCGCGCGCTCTGCCACGGCGCGAGATCCGTCGTCTTGTCGGTCGACTATCGACTTGCCCCGGAGCACAAGTTCCCGGCGGCCATCGACGACGCCTGGGCCGCAACCTGCTGGGCCGCAGCGCATTCCGTGGAGCTCGGCGGCGATGCAGCGCGGCTCTCCGTCGCGGGCGACAGTGCCGGTGCCAATCTCTCGGCGGCCGTCGCCCTGCGCGCGCGGGACGAAAACGGGCCGCCGCTCCGCGCACAGATCCTGATCTACGGCTCTTGCGACTATCCCTCGATCCGGACGCCGTCGACGATCGAGTTCGCGAACGGGCCGATCATCACGGACGCGGCGATCCAGTACTTCTGGAAGCAGTTCCTCGCCGATCCCGCCGTCGATCAGGACCATCCCTGGGCCTCGCCGGCACGGGCCAAAAGCCATCGCGGCCTCGCCCCGGCCTTCGTCGCGACCGCGGAGATGGATCCTTCCCGGGACGACGGCGAGCGCTACGGCGAGATCCTCGCGCGGGCGGGTGTGGCGACCGAGAGCCGCCGTTATGCCGGGATGCCCCACGGCTTCCTCTCCTGGGTCGGCCTCGTCGACCAGGCGGGGCGCTGCGCCGAAGACGCGTGTTCGTTCCTGACTCGACACAATCAATGAGAGAATCACCGAGGGAAAATCCCATGGCCAATCCGACCGATGTGTTTCGCGGCGGCGTCGCCGTCATCACGGGCGCGGGAAGCGGAATCGGCGAGGGCCTCGCGCGCACCGCAGCCGAGCTCGGCATGCAGGTCGCCCTCGCCGACATCGCCCCCGACCGGATCGAGCGCGTCGCCGCCGAGATTCGTGCCGCGGGCGGAACGGCGATCACGATCCCGACCGACGTCGCCGATCCCGCCGCCATCGACCGCCTCGCCGCCACCGTCCACGCGCAGCTCGGCGACGTGCGCCTCCTGATGAACAACGCCGGCATCGAGATCCTGGGCCTCGCCTGGGAGCTGCCGGCGGAAGTCTGGGAGCGGGCCATCCGGATCAACGTGCTGGGCGTGATCCACGGCGTGCGCGCCTTCGTCCCGCACATGCTCGCCGCGGGCAAGCCCGCCTTCATCGGCAACCTCTCGTCGATCGGCGGGCTCGGCATGATGGCGATCCAGACACCCTACATCCTGTCGAAGCACGCGGTGCTCTCCTTCAGCGAGTGCCTGCGCATGGAGATGGATCTCGTCGGCGCGCCGATCTCCGTCTCTGCCGTGCTGCCCGGCCCGGTCTCGACGCGCATCTTCGACGAGGCGGCGACCGGCCGCGACCGCGCGCAGATCGAGGGCCATCGCAAGGTGATGAACGAGATGATCCGCGGGGCCGGGAGCATGACGGGCAAGCAGGCCGCCGAGGTGATCCTCGCCGGCATCGCCGCCCGGGAGTTCTTCGTCTCGACCCATCCCGAGCTCACGGCCCACATGGCTAAACAACGCGCCGAACATCTCGAGACGCTCTCGACGCCGGTGCTCAACGAGGAAGCGAAGCGAATGCTTCGGAATTGAACGAGGAGGGCTTCATGACCGCCATCATCGACATCGACTCTCACTTCGAGCCCGGGGAAGACTGGCTCGCGCCGTATCCGAAGCTCGCGGCGCGACTCCCGAGGCTGAACCCGGGGTTGCTCGCGGTCGACGCCATCGTCGGCGACCTGCTGCGGGGTGTTCCCGCCGCCGAGCGCCCGCCGATGAGGGACCTGTATCCGCCCGGCTTGGCGACACTCTATGGTGAAGAGAAGGCCGGCGAGAAGGCACGGCGCGCCGAGTTCGAAGGCAAGAATCAGTTCCAGGTCGCGAACGCGGCGGCCCGCGTCAAATGGCTCGACGAGCAGGGCATCGCGCAGCAGCACGTGATCTGCCTCGCCGGCATCTCTTACATCATCCAGCTCGCGGACCAGCACGCGGACCTGGCGCTTCGCCAGGAGATCGTCGCGACCTGCAATACCTGGCTCGCCACGACCTGTGGCGAGAGCGGCGGGCGTCTGCGGCCCGTGACGGCCCTCGAGTACAGCGATCTCGCCTTCGTGGAGCGCGAGCTGCGACGCATGCGCGAGCTCGGGAGCCGCATCTTCCTCGTGCCCGGCTTTCCGGTGAATGGCGTGCCCCCGAGTCATCCGAGCTGGGATCGCATCTGGGCGACGGCGGTCGATCTCGGCATGATGCCGATGCTCCACACCGGCTTCGAGCGCATGCACTTCGATCCGGGCTGGGCGAATCAGGCCGGCGACACGACCCTGCTGCGCATGATCTGCACCGCCCATCGCCACGTCGCCCCGACGACGCTGATCAACTCGATGATCTACTCGGGCGTCTTCGAGCGTTTCCCGACCCTGACGCTCCTGCTCGCCGAAGTCGGCACGGGTTGGCTGCCCTTCCTGATGCGGGAGATCGACGATCGGGTCTCGCCAACGGCCGAGCTCTTCATCGGAAAATCGAGCCTGAAGGCGAAGCCGAGCGAGTACCTCGCCCGCCACGTCAAGGCGACTCCCCTCTCCGCCGGCAACGATTCGCCGCTCCTGAAGATCATGGAGGACCTGCCGGAGGAGATGCTGGTCTTCTCCTCGGACTTCCCGCATTTCGAGGGCTTCAACGAGCCGACCGACTACTATCGGAAGCTCCTCGCCGACCTGCCGCGGCCGCGCGTCGAGAACTTCATGGGCGGTACGATCGACGCGGCCTTCAAGAGAATGGGCGACGCGCTGCTCTGACGCGGACAGCGGCCGTCGGCTGCTTGGGGAGGAATTCGAATGCGGACGATCGTGATCACGGGCTCGGCTTCGGGAATCGGCGCAGCGACGCGCAAACGGCTGATGGCACAGGGCGATCGGGTGATCGGCGTCGACCTGCACGAGGCGGACGTCAGCGCGGATCTCTCGACGTCGGCGGGGCGCCGGGCGGCGATCGAACGGATCGAGGCGCTCTGCGGCGGGACGCTCGACGGCCTGGTCACCTGCGCGGGGCTGATGGGGCTTCCGGGCCGACCGGGTCGACTGCTGGCGGAGCTCAACTACTACGGCACGGTCGAGCTGCTCGGGGCCGCTCGCCCCTGGCTCGCTCGCGGATCGAGGCCTTCCGCGGTGGCGATCAGCTCCAACTCGACGACGGCGATGCCGGGGCTTCGGACCGAGCTCACACAGCTCCTGCTCGACGGCGATCCG
>JANMTD010000558.1:0-3621 GCA_031390075.1 Deltaproteobacteria bacterium
TCCTCCATTTTCTCGAAGTCGGCGAGTTCCATCGTCTGCGCCAGGCCCTCGGGCGAGATGTCGGGCGCGTCGCCGGACTGCACGCGCACGAGCAGCTTGCGGATGATGTCGGTCCAGCCATCGCTGACGAGGTCCGTGTCCTGAAACCCGCCCGAAACGAGGATGTTGAAATTGTCCATACGCTGCTGCTGCCAGCCCGGACGCAGCGACGCGACCCAGGCGGGATCGGTCGGCGAGTTCTTGCGGACATCGACGGAGGAGGGGGTGCGCTGGAAGACGTAGAGCTGTTGCGACCATTCGCCGAGGTGGGGGATGCACTGGATCGCCGTCGCGCCGGTGCCGATGATGCCGACGCGCTTGTCCCGCAGCTTCACGAGGCCGCCGGTCGTGTTGCCGCCGGTGTAGCCGTAGTCCCAGCGGCTCGTGTGGAAGAGCTTGCCCTCGAAGGTCTCGATGCCGGGGATGCCCGGGAGCTTGGGCCGTGAGAGCGGGCCGTTCGCGAGGATCACGAAACGCGCCCGCAGCTCGTCGCCGCGGTTCGTCCCGATCCGCCAGCGCGTGCTCGCTTCGTCCCATTCGAGTCGCGTCACATGGGTCTGGAACAGCGCTCCGCGGTAAAGGTCGAAGTGTCGCGCGATGTGCTGCGCGTGGGCGAAGATCTCGGGGCCGTAGGCGTACTTGAGCGTCGGCATCGTCCCGAGCTCCTCGAGCATCGGGAGATAGATGTAAGACTCGATGTCGCACTGGGCGCCGGGATAGCGGTTCCAGTACCAGGTGCCGCCGACGTCGCCGCCGGTCTCGATCATCCGAAGTCGCTCGACACCCGCCTGGCGCAGGCGAGCACCCGTGCACAAGCCGCTGAAGCCGGCCCCGATCACGACGACGTCGAGCTCCTCCGAGACAGGGGGCCGCGTGAAGCCGGGGTCGACGTAGGGATCGTCGAGGAAGCGCTCGAAGTCCCCGGCGAAGGCGCGGTACTGCGCGTTGCCGTCGCTGCGCAACCGCTTGTCGCGCTCCTGCCGGTACTTCTCGCGCGCGACCTGGAGCTTCACGGTCGACTCGCGCGAATCCGCCGATGCGTTCCGCGGGCGACTTCCCACGGTATCAGGCCCCGATTGCTGATTCGAAGTCGGCGACCAGGCTCTCGACGGTCGTGAGGTTCACGACGTTTCCCCGCTCGTCGAGGATCTCGTAGAGGACACCGTCCTTCTTGGCATGACAGCCGAAGAAGACGAGGCCGCCCTCGGCACCGCCGCGCTCGAGGTGAGGATGCTTGTCGCCGGTGGAGAGGTGATAGTCCCCGGCCTTTCGCATCTTCTCGGCGCCGTGCGCGCCGTCCGGCAGGACGTCCCAGAGATGCTGCTCGCCCTCGAGCACGAGGACCGTCGTCGTGCCGACGTGGCGATGGATCGGGCAGTGACCGCCATCGCCGTACCAGCGGACGACCATGTCGAGGGTTCCACCCTCGCGATCGTGGCCGAGGATCGTGTACTCGTGGTGGACCTTGAAGGACGATGCGTCGTCCGGGACGGTGACCACGCGCCAGCGGTGCTTGCTGGGATCGAAGGTGCTTCGATTCATCGGTTCCATCCTCCGGGTGATATTTCAGATTAACGCATTCCGGCTGTGCACGGGTAGGAAGGCACGAGGGGCTCTGGGGAGGCTTTCCGGGCTCAGGAGATCTCGAGGTCGTCCCACTCGACCGCGCTGCACATTCGATGGAACTCGGGTCCGTACCACGGCGCGTTGACCTGCACGCGCCCGAACTCGTTCACGTAGTAGTTCTTCTCCGGCGCGCCTTCCTTCTGCAGCAGGAGCAGGTTCTGGCACTCCTTGTCGAGGTCCTCGTTGTAACGCGCGTAGACATCGGGCTTGACCTCGACCCGGGACTGGCCCGTCTCGATCAACCGCACGATGCACTGCGCCGCGTACGCCGACCACAGCACGTACCAGATCGGCAGCCCCGTCCCGCCCGAGAGCGGCTGCGAGTTCGGGCCGTAGAGGATGAACAGGTTGGGGAAGCTCGGGACCATCATGCCGAGATAGGCCCGCGGCCCGTCGGTCGACCAGAATTCGTGCAGGTCGACGCCCTCCCGGCCCGTGTACTTCGCCGGCCACAGGTACTTGATGATGTCGAAGCCGGTCGCCGTGACGATGATGTCGACGTCGCGGATCTTGCCGTCGGAGGTCTCGATGCCGGTGGGTGTCAGCCGCGCGATGCCGTCGGTCACGAGCTCGACGTTGGCGCGGGTGAGCGCCTGGTACCAGCCGTTGTCGACCACCGGGCGCCGGGAGAACGGTGCGTAGTCGGGAACCAGGCGTTCGATCAGATCCTGGCGACCGCCGGTCTGCGCCCGGATGTAGGCCGTCAGGTCCTCGCGCAGCTTGTCGTTGAGCGCGTTGACCTTCCCGCCCTTCGCCTTCCATGCTTCGTCGGGCTGCAGGTAGTGGTGGGTCTGGAAGAGAGCGGCGATCGCCATGTAGCGCCACCAGTTCCAGTAGCCGGGGAAATGGTCGAGCAGCCAGCGGATCTCGGGCTCGACCGCCTTGCCGTAGCCGGCGCGGGGGCTGATCCACTGCGGCGTTCGCTGGAAGACGAAGACCTGCTCGGCGTCTTCTGCGATCGGCGCGACGAGCTGCACGCCCGTCGAGCCGTTCCCGAGGATCGCGACGCGCTTGCCCGAAGCAATGAAATCGGCGGGCCAGCGCGCCGGGTGGAGGATCTGGCCGCGGAACTGATCCTGGCCCTCGAAGTGGGGGAATTTCGGATTATTGAAGGTCCCGACCGCGCTCACGACGACGTTGGCCTCGAGCATCTCCGTCCCGCCCGGCGCCGCGACCTCGAGGACCCAGCGGTTTCGCTTCTCGTCGAAGGTCGCCTTCTCGAGGCTCCGCTCGAAGCGCGTGTTCTCGTAGACGCCGTACTTGCGCGAGATCATCTCGAGGTACGCACGGACCTCCGGGCCCCGGGCGAAGTATTCGGTCCAAGGGTGGTTCTTCTCGAAGAAGAATTCGTAGGTCACCGAGATCGTGTCGACGCGGATGTCGGGGTAGCGGTTGATGCTCCAGGTTCCGCCCGGCTCGGGTCGGCGGTCGAGCACGGTGTACGGAATCCCGAGCAGCCCGAGCTGGACGCCCATCGCGAGGCCGCTGAAGCCGCTTCCGACCACGACGACGTGGAAGTCCTTCGGCAGCTCGGGCTTGCCGTGCGTCCAGTCCGCCGTCATCGGGAACGGCTTGAAGGCGGGGAGGTCGCGGCGGCCCTCGAAATCGAGTTCGTCCATGTTCTCGCCGGTCGCCATGTTCATGAGCTGCCGCAGGAAGGCCTCGGGCGGCTCGGGTGGCATGCCGGGCGCCGCGTTCTTCTCGAGCCAGGCGACGGCCTTCTCGATCAGGAGCGTGCGACCCGCATCGTCGAGCTTTGCCGCGGTCGGCAGCGCTCCGATCTCGGGATCGCGCGTCTGGTGAAAGAGCGCCACGCGCACCGCGTTCAGATCCGCGAGCTCGATCGCCCGCCGGATGAATGCCCCATCGACCCCTGCCGCCATTCTGCTCATCCTCTCGTAAAAGACCGTTTCGTTGCTCGGGTCGGAGATCGGGTCAGCGGTTCCGGCGGGCAGC
>JANMTD010000565.1:0-18676 GCA_031390075.1 Deltaproteobacteria bacterium
AAAAAACGGGAGCCCTGGGCCATCGCATGCTGGACGAGAAATGACTCGCCCGACACCAGCCGCAGGTCTGCGCTTCGAATGATCGCGGAGGTTGCAAAGGCTGCGCCGTGCGCGCGGCGACAGGATCGGCAATGGCAATTGACGAGCGGTCCGAGCGCTCCGCTCAGCTCGTATCGGACTGCTCCGCAAGCGCATCCGCCCACCAGGGGAACGTCCATTGCGCCTCCGATGCCCGCTATTTCGGCGAAGGCCGCGGGGCGGCGGTGAGGTCTTCGTCGCGCTCGATCTTCGCGGCGATCTCGGCGATCCAGGCCTGGTAGGCGGGGCTGCTCCAGGCGCGGTGGTCGCCGCGGCGATAGGCCTGGGCGTTCCAGTGGTATTGCCAGGCGTTCCGGCGATTGGCGCGCGAGTTGTCGCGCTCGGCGATCTGTTTGGCGGGGACCCCCGCGATGATCGAGCCCGGGGCGAAGACGCTCCCCTCGCGCACCATCGCGCCCCCCGCCACGATCGACCCCCGCCCGATCACTGCGCCGTCCATCACGACCGCATTGATGCCGATCAGGCAATCGTCCTCGATCCGGCAGCCGTGGACGGTCGCGTGGTGGGTGATCGAGCAGAAATCGCCGATCTCGGTCGGGTGGTCGTAGCCGATGTGGATCATCACGAAATCCTGCAGGTTGGTGTAGCGGCCGACCTTCACGTGATGGGCCTCGGCGCGGACGACGACGTTGGGCCAGATGGACGACTCGGCGCCGATCTCGACGGCGCCAAAGAGCTGGGCGGTCGGGGCGACCCAGACGCTCGGATGGATCACGGGGTGGGGCGCCGCAGCCGATGTCGGGTGGATCGTGCTCATCGGTCGGCGACCTGCTGCGGCACCTTTTCGACGCGGTAGCCCGCCTCGCGCAGCAGCTCGACCAGGCTGTCGCGCCCGACGAGATGCAGTGCACCCACGGCGACGAGCACCTCATCGCCCGCCTGCTCGCGGTCGTCGAGCAGCCGGCTCAGCTGGCCGACCCAGTTTCGATTGCGGTCGCCGAGCACGATGTCGTAGAAGCCGTCGAGCTCCGGCAGCTCGTCGATCCCCTCGCGGGCGAGTCGCGCGAGCTCGGCTTCGTCGCCGGTTCGCCAGGCGTGTACGAGCTCCTCGACCATCGTTCTCGCCTCGTCGAGGTGGAGCAGGGTTTCGCGCAGCATCAGGTCCTGGAATTCGGGCGAGAGCGAATCGAAGATCCGAAGCTGCTCTTCGAAGGTCTCGAGGCCGATCAGCGGCCGCGCGCCCAGGGACTCGAGCACATGGTATTCGACCGCGGACGCGCTCGAGAGCCCGACCTCCGCATAGATCGATTCGCCGAGCACCGTCGCCATGAACCAGGGCTTCATCCGCTTGCGCATTCCAGGCGGAACACCGAGCCGCGTGAGCGTCTCGTCCTCCTCTTCGAGGAGCTTCGCGGTCTCGGGGGCGACGACGTCGGAGATCTGTTGACCGGGTCCGAGGAGCGCGACCTCGGCGACGAGCGTGCTGACCGCGTCTTCGGTCGCGAGCCGCAGGTCGACCTCGAGGGCGATCTGGTCGGCCGTCGCGATGCCTGACTCGACGGCCGGCGAGAGGGTCCAGCCCTGCTCCGGGCCGAGGTGGATCGTGCCGAGCAGGAGCAGCGTCGCGCCGCGTCCGCCCGCGACGCGGTAGAAGGGGGGTGTCGCGCGGACATCCGCCGCGCTCGCCGCGGCAGGCGCGCTCGCGCTCGGGGCCCCGGTCTCGGTCCTGGTCTCGTGAGGCGCCTCGGGCGAATGCCCGCAGCCGCTCGACAGGCCGCTCGACAACCCGAGTGCGATGAGCGCGGCGAGCATCGCGACGCTCGCTCGATTCGACTGCAGCATGGATGGTGCCCCCCTCGGCGCAGTCTATCCGTGGGCGACGGGCATCTGCTAGGGATGGGGCATGCGAGCCATCGTCGTCGACCGGTTCATGGCACCCGAGGCGTTGCGGGCCAGCGAAGTTCCGCCCCCGATGCTGGCAGCGGACGGGCTGCGCATCGGCGTGCGCGCGGCGGGCTGCAACTTCTCGGATCTGCTGATGTTGAAGGGCGAGTACCAGGTCAAGCCCCCGATGCCCTTCATCCCCGGCAGCGAAGTCGCGGGCGTCGTGCTCGAGACCGCGCCCTCGGTCGGCGGATTTGCGCCGGGCGATCGCGTGTTGGCGCGCTGCGGGGTCGGCGGATTCGCAGAAGAGGTCGTGGTGCCGGCGACGGCGACCGTGAAGCTGCCGGACTCGATGTCCTTCGAGGTCGGGGCGGCTCTCTCGACGGTCTACCCGACGTCCTACGCGGCTCTCGTCTGGCGTGCGGCGCTCGCGCAGGGCGAGACGCTCCTCGTCCACGCGGCGGCCGGCGGGGTCGGGCTCGCGGCCGTCCAGATCGGCCGCGCCCTCGGTGCACGGGTGATCGCGACGGCGGGGGGCCGGGACAAATGCGAGATCGCGCGGCGGGCCGGGGCCGCGGTCGTGATCGACTATCGCGAGGGCGATTTCGTGGCGCGGGTGATGGAGGAGACCGGGGGGCGGGGGGCCGACGTGATCTACGACTCGGTCGGTGGCGACACGACCGATCGCTCGCTCAAATGCATCGCCTGGAACGGGCGCCTGCTCGTGATCGGCTTTGCGAGCGGCGAGATCCCGAGCGTCAAGCTGAACCGCGTGCAGCTGAAGAACATCTCGCTGGTGGGGCTCCACTGGAGCGCCTATCCCGAACGCGAGCCCGCGCGCATCGCCGAGTGCTTCGCGGGGCTCTTCGCCTTGATCGAGCGGGGCGGCATCGAGCCCCTCATCTCGGCGCGCCATCCGCTCGAGCGGGCCGGGGAAGCGCTCGTCGCCCTCGGCGCGCGGGAGACGGTGGGGAAGGTCGTGCTGGTCCCCTGAAATGCGCCGGGCCCGGCCGCGCGAGGCGATCGGGCCCGGGGTTCTCGGTCGCGATCTCACGGGATCGCGGTCCCGATCGTCAGGTGCTCGTCAGCTGCTCGTGATGGCCGCGTCGCCGTGCTCACCGGTGCGGATGCGGACCGCGTCGTCGACGGGCAGCACGAAGATCTTGCCGTCGCCGATCTTGCCCGTATGACACGCCTCCTGGAGGGCCATCACGATCTTCTCCGCGTCCTCGTCCGGAACGACGATCTCGAGCTTGAGCTTCGGAAGGAAGTCGACCACGTACTCGGCGCCGCGGTAGAGCTCCGTGTGGCCCTTCTGGCGTCCGAATCCCTTCACCTCGCTCACCGTGAGCCCCTGGACGCCCATCTTCGCGAGGCCGTCCTTCGCGTCGTCGAGCTTGAACGGTTTGATGATTGCTTCGATCTTCTTCATGTCGGGCTCTCCCCGGGCCGCCGCTCCGGACCATCCCGGGGCGGTGACACCGTGTTATGGTGTTAGTTTTCGATCGTCACAAGTTCGCGAGAGGCGAGGGCGACTCCCGGCATGGCCCAGGCCAGCTTTCCCATGCCCATGATGTCGGGCGAGCCCGCCAGGTCGTAGGCGCACACGCCCGTCAGGGCGGTGCGTGTGAGGGGTCGTCGGAACATCGTCTAGCGGTCTCCAGTCGGGGATGGGCGAGGGCGTTTCGATCCTTCGGAGGTCGACCACGCTCGCGTCCCCCGCAGCGCGCCGCATCGATCTCGCTTATTCGAGGGACCGACAAAGCAATGGGCGTGCCAATCGTGACGAAAGCAGCCCGGCGGCCGCGGCCGGGCGCCGCACCGCGATCACCGGGGTCTCTGGGCCGATTTCGGCACGCTTGCGTGCGAATGCGCTCCGTGGTGCGCGAAGCGCTGCACGCTTCGATGTCAGTCGCTGCACAGCGGCTGGGCAGCCCGACCCGGCGATCCGACACCGAATCTAGGCCGGCCGCCGGGTACGGAAGAGCCCTTCCTGGACGACCGAGGCGACGAGCGCACCGTCCTGGCGGAAGAAATGCCCGATCGTGAGGCCGCGGGCGCCCGACATGTTCGGGCTCTCCTGCGAATAGAGGAGCCACTCGTCGGCGCGAAAGGGCCGGTGGAACCACATCGCATGATCGAGGCTCGCGTTCTCGCTCTCGTCGGAGAGGAGCTCGATCGGATGAGGCCGCGCGGCCGTATCGATGAGCGTCATGTCGGAGGCGTAGGCCATGACGCAGCGGTGGAGCAGGGGATCGTCGGGCAGGCGGCCCTTCGCGCGGATCCAGATGTGCGAGCGGGGCTCCTGCCGGCCCCCGAAATAATCCATCTGCTCGACGTGGCGGCTCTCGATCGGCCGGTCGCGCTCGACCCAGTCGGCGTATTTCGCGTTCCCGGGTGCGCGAACGGCGATCACGCGGCGCATCGCGACCTGCCAGTCCTCGAGCGCGTCGGGCCCGGGCACCTGCGGCATCGCGCGCTGGTGCTCGAAGGTCTCTTCCTCGACGTGGAAGGAGGCGGCGAGGGCGAAGATCGGGCGGCCGTGCTGGATCGCCGTCACGCGCCGGGTCGCGAAGCTCTTCCCGTCCCGCGTCCGCTCGACCTGGTAGACGATCGGGACCTTCGGGTCCCCGGGCCGCAGGAAATAGGCGTGCAGCGAATGCACGGCCCGATCGTCGGGGGCGGTCCGCCCGGCGGCGATCAGGGCCTGGCCCGCCACGTGCCCGCCGAAGACGCGCTGGCGCCTCTCGTTCGGCTGGCGGCCGCGAAAGAAATTCTCCTCGATTCGTTCGAGATCGAGCAGCTCGACCAGGGCATCGAAGGCGGAGGGCATGGTTCCTCTCGTCGGGCGCGCGTAGGCTAGACGATCCGGGGAGCGCTGACCGGGTCCGGATCGCAGGAGGATCGATGGGGACGCAGGATTTTCGGACGACGCCGGCTGCGCGTCTGCGGGCGCTGCTCGGCGAGGAGAAGCTGCACGTCATGCCGTGCTGCTTCGACGCGCTCTCGGCGCGGCTCGTCGAACGGGCGGGCTTCCGGCTCAGCTTCATGAGCGGCTTCGCGGTCTCGGCGACCCGTCTCGCGGCGCCGGATACCGGGCTCATCTCCTTCGGCGAGATGCTCGACCAGGGGCGCGGGATCTGTCAGGCGGTCGAGATGCCCGTGATCGGCGACGCGGACACGGGCTACGGCAATGCCTTGAATGTCCGGCGCACGCTCGAGAGCTATGCGCGGGCGGGCTTCGCCGGGGCGATGATCGAGGACCAGGTCGCGCCGAAGCGCTGCGGGCATACACGCGGCAAGCAGGTCGTCTCGCGGGAGGAAGCCCGGCTTCGGATTCGCGCCGCGGTCGACGCGCGGGAGAGCGGCGCCGAGATCCTCTTGATGGCGCGCACCGACGCGCGCGCGGGCCACGGCATGGACGAGGCGCTCGAACGCTGTCGCGCCTTCGCCGACCTCGGTGCGGACATCCTCTTTCTCGAGGCGCCACAGAGCGAGCGGGAGCTCGCCGCCTTCTGCGAGGCGTTTCCGCGGATCCCGAAGATGGTGAACCTCGTCGAGGACGGGGACACGCCGAACCTCCCCCACGACGCGCTCGAGGCGATGGGCTTCCGGATCGCGGCCTATCCCCTGACGCTGCTCTCGAGCGCCGTGCGCGCGATGCAGGAGGCGCTCGCGGCGTTGGCGACGGGCCGGCCTGCACCGCGGCGCCTGTCGTTCGGCGAGCTGCAGGCGCTCGTCGGATTCCCGGAATACGACGAGGCCCTGCGGCGCTACGCCGACGACTGACGCGGCTCAAGTCGCTCTCGGACGCGGCCGATGGCGCAGATGCGCCGTCTGCGCCCGGAGCCCCTCCATGTCCTCGAGCCCGCTGCGAGCCCTGTTCGTCGAACCGCTGGCCGAGCGCGTGCGTTTCTGGCTGGCGTGCGGGAAGCTCGCCGACGAGGACGTCGACGGCGTGCTCAGTGCCCAGGCCCGCGCCTGGGTCGAAGGCGCCTGCGAGGCGACGCTGGCGACCCCGCTCGAGGATGTCGAGACCCTCGTCGCCCTCGTGTCGGAGCAGCTCGGCGGCGAGGCGGCACTCTCGGATCTGGCCGCCGAGATCGTGGCCGTCTGGGTCACGCGCAGTCCGATCGAGGGACTCCTGCGTGCGGCCTTGCCCCTCGCCGACGGGGCGGGCTTCGTCGCCAGCCAGGCGAGCGAGTGGCTCGTCGTCGCGCCGGATTGGTCGTACGAGGGTGGGCGCGACGAGTTCGAGCTGCGAATCGACGGCCTGTCCGCCGCGAGTCCGGAGCTTCGCGCGCTGCTTGGCGCGCTGCTCGCGCGCCTCGCCGTCGCCGGCTCGAAGCGCGCCCTCGACGTCCGGGTCCGCGGCGTCGATGATGCCGAGCTCGTGATCGCCGGACGCAGCGCCTCGGCGCGCGCCGCCGATCCGGCCGACGAGAGTCGGTTGCACCGGGCGGCCTTGGTCAGTTGAGTCGGCTGAGAATTCAGTTCTCTTTTGACGAGAACCTGGTTCTCATCTAGCGTCGAGCGGCGCGAGATCACGAATCTCGGGAGGCAGCCATGCCGCTCCACCACCGGCCCTTCGACGCGGACAACCATTACTACGAGGCGCTCGATTCGTTCACGCGCTACCAGCCCCCCGCCATGAAGCGGCGGGGCGTCCAGATCCTGCGCGAGGGCAAGCGCGCCTTCGTCGTCGTGGCGGACAAGATCAGTCGCTTCATCCCGAACCCGACCTTCGACCCGGTCATCGTGCCCGGGAGCATCGAGCTGCTGTTTCGCGGCGAGGTGCCGGAGGGGGTCGATCCGCGGAGCCTGCCGCGCATCGAGCCCATCCATCCCGAGTACCAGGATCGAGCGCGGCGCCTCGAGGTGATGGACGCGCAGGGGCTCGCCGCCGCGCTGTTGTTCCCGACGCTCGGTGTCGGCGTGGAGCAATGCCTTCGCCACGATCCCGAGGCGACGATGGCCTGTTTGTCCGCCTTCAATCGCTGGCTCGAGGAAGACTGGGGCTTCGCCCATCAGAACCGGATCTTCGCCGCCCCGCTGCTCTCGTTGGCCGATCCCGATGCGGCGTTGCTCGAGCTGCGCAGCCTGCTCGATCGCGGCGCGAAGCTCGTGCATGTGCGCCCGGCCCCCGTTCCCTCGGCGCACGGGCCGCGTTCGCTCGGCCATGCGGAGCACGACCCTGTCTGGTCGATGATCGCCGAAGCGGGGATTCCGGTCGCCTTCCATCTCGGCGACAGCGGCTACCTGACCTACTCGGCGGCCTGGGGCGGAAAATCGGAGTTCGAGCCCTTCGGCGCCTCGGACCCGCTGGATGGCATCCTGGTCGACGATCGCGCGATCTACGACAGCATGGCGTCGCTGATCGTGCACGGCGTCTTCCACCGGCATCCGACCCTGCGTGTCGCGAGCATCGAGAACGGTTCGGATTGGGTGGCGCTGCTGGCGAAGCGGCTCCGCAAGAAGGCGAACCAGTTGCCCCACGCCTTCCCCGAAGATCCGCTCGACGTGCTGCGCCGCAACATCTGGGTCACGCCCTACTACGAAGAGGATCTCGGCGCGCTCGCGGAGCTGATCGGCGTCGACCGGATCCTGTTCGGATCAGATTGGCCCCACGGCGAGGGGCTGGCCGAGCCGACGCAGTTCACGCAGGAGCTGAAGGGCTTCTCGGAATCCGACATCCGCAAGATCATGCGCGACAATGTCCGCGATCTGCTCGGCGATGTCGCGGTCAGCGACTAATACCCAGCGACCGGCACCCAGCGACCCGCATCCCGCGACTGAAGAAGAGGGAGCCCTCCCGGATGGAACAAGCCCATCGTGCCCATGACTGCCTCATCAACGTGCATTTCGGCGACGAGGACCAGCCGGAATGGATGCACCGCGTCAAGAACGAGTACTTCAAGCAGGGCGACTCGATCTTCGGCAAGTGGGAGATGGAGAGCGTCCTCGACGAGATGGACAAGAACGGCGTCGAGCGGGCGGTCCTGACGGCCAATCTCCGGCAGCCGAAGAGCTCGTCCATCCGGTTCGCCGAGGCTCGGCCGGATCGGTTTGCGCTGACGGCGGGCGGCCTCGACCTGCTGCGTCCCATGCCTTCGCTGCGCGAGCTCGAGGCATTCGCCAAGAACCTGCCCGTCGTCTCCGCCACGGTCGGGCCGTCGTTCTGGGGTGACGGGCTCTACGACGCCGGGAACGCGGTCTACTACCCGCTCTACACGAAATGCTGCGAGCTCGAGCTGCCGCTGTGCATGAACACGGGGCTCCCCGGCCCGCCCATTCCCGGCGAGGCGCAGAATCCGATCCATCTCGACCGGGTCTGCGTGCGATTCCCGGAGCTCGAGCTCTGCATGATCCACGGCGCTGATCCGTGGTGGGACGTCGCCATCCGGCTGATGATCAAGTACCCGAACCTGCACCTGATGACGTCGGCCTGGGCGCCCAAATACCTGCCCGAGTCGCTGCTCCATTTCATGCGCACGCGCGGCAAGAAGAAGGTCATCTTCGCCTCGGACGCTCCCGTCCTCTCCATCACGCGCACGCTCGCTGAGGCTCGACAATTGAACCTGCCGCCGGAAGTGCTCGACGATTACCTGTACGGCAACGCGCAGCGTCTCTTTTTTAAGAGTCTTCTGGTTGTCATTTGAAAGGACCCCGATGGCCGACGCACTCGTGGATCGCAAGGACGGCCTCGTCACGCTGACGTTCAACCGGCCCGACAAGAAGAACGCGATCAACGCCCCGATCTGGGCGGAGCTCGACCGGGTCCTCCACGAGGTCGCGACGAATCCCGACGATCGCGCGCTCGTGCTGCGCGGGGCGGGCGGCAATTTCTCGGCCGGTGCCGATCTCGGCGGCGGCCTCGCGCAGTCCTCGAGTCCCAAGGGACTCACCGGGGGCCCGCCGCAGGCCGTCCTCCACGAGATGCGCATCGTCGGCGACCTCATCAATCGCCTGCACCGATTGGCGAAGCCGACCCTCGCCGTCGTCGACGGCGTCGCCATGGGCGTCGCCCTCGGTCTCGTGCTCGCCTGCGACCTCACAATCGCGAGCGATCGCGCGCGCTTCTGCGAGGTCTTCATCAAGCGTGGCCTGGCCCTCGACGGCGGCACGTCCTGGTCGCTGCCGCGCCTGATCGGCCTTCGCCGCGCAAAGCAGATGGCCTTCTTCGGCGACATGTTGAGCGCACAGGAGGCGCTCAGCGTCGGGCTCGTGAACGAGGTCGTCCCAGTCGATCAGCTCGACAGCCTGGCTGAAGCCTGGGGACGGCGGCTCGCCGATGGTCCGACGACGGCGTTCGGTCTCATCAAGCGGATGCTCGACGAGAGCTCCGGGCGGAGCTTCGAGCAGGCCACCGAGGACGAGGCGCGCGCGCAGCACGTCGCCTTCACGACGAGCGACATGCGCGAGGGCATCCAGGCCTTCCTCGAGCGCCGGGACCCCAGGTTCACGGGGAAATGAGCGCACCGGCGCCCGCCGAGATCCGCGCGCGACTGATCGGCCCCGATGGGGCCTTCGAGATCGTGCGCGAGGACGTGCGCGGCCAATCCATGTGGGTCTTCCGCCAACGGATCGGATCGCTGCGCGAGATGCTCGAGCGGACCGCGCGCTTCGGAGATCGCCTCTATCTCGTCGACGGCGACGTGCGCCTCACGTTCCGCGACCACCTCGAACAGGTCGCGCGCGCCGCCACGGCGCTCCGCGAGCGCTACGGCATTCGACCCGGGGACCGCGTCGCGCTCTTCGCCGCCAACCGCTGGGAGTGGATCGTGGCCTTCTGGGCGACGAGCTGGTTGGGCGCGATTCCCTGCCTGATGAACGGTTGGTGGACGGCCGAGGAGTTCGCCGACGCGGCGGCCCTGTCCGAGCCGGCGTTGGTCGTCGCCGACGCGGCGCGGCTCGAGCGCGTGAAGCCCGTACTGCAGGGGCTTCGGACGCTCTCGATGGACGATTTCGGGGATCTGCTTCGCGGCCCGGCGGAGTCCAGCCCGGCCCCCGCGACCCGCGAAGACGACCCCGCGTTCCTGATCTTCACGAGCGGAACGACCGGTCGCGCAAAGGCCGTCAGCGTGCCCCACCGCGCCGCCTGCGGCTTTGCGCAGGTGAGCGGCTTCAGCGAGGCCTACGGCCGCGGGCTATTCGGCGTGCCCCTCCCGGTGGCGGGAGTTCCGGCGCCGCCGAGTGACGACGTCGTGCTCGTGACCTCGCCGCTCTTCCATGTCTCGATGCTCTACGGCGCCGTCGTGATGGGGGCCGTCAAGGGCTTTTGCATGGTGCTGCTGCCCGGGCGCTTCGAGCCCGAGCGGGTGCTCCAGGCGATCGAGCGCGAGCAGGTCACGCTCTGGATGGCGCTCGGGAGCGCGGCGCCGCGCGTGGCGACGTGTCCGACGCTTCGCGACTACGACACGTCGAGCCTTCGCCAGCTCGGGATCGGAGGTGCGCCCGTGAGCCCGACGGTCCAGGAGAGCCTGAGAAGCGCGTTTCCGACCGCGTCCCGAGCGATCGGCATGGGCTACACGAGCACCGAAGCCGGCGCCGTCATCGCCTCGATCGGCGGACCCGAATTCGAGCGGCACCCGACGTCGACGGGCCGCGTCTCGCTCACGGTCGAGGTCGAGCTGCGCGATACCGCGGGCAATTCCGTCGCGGTGGGAGAAGAGGGCGAGGTCCACGTGCGGAGTCCGTACCTGATGCTCGGCTACTGGAACAATCCAAAGGCGACGGCGTCGGCGCTGAAGCAAGGTGGCTGGCTCGCGATGGGGGACATCGCGCGCTTCGAGGGCGATCTTCTCTTTATCAATGCGCGCGCCCGAGACATGCTGCTCGTGAGTGCCGAGAACGTGTCGCCGACCGAGGTCGAATACTGTCTCGAGGCCCACCCGTGCGTGCTCGAGGCCGCCGTGATCGGAGTCGACGATCCGGTGACGGGCGACGCGGTCTGCGCCGTCGTCGTCGTCGAGTCGGCGAATCGCCCGGAGACGAGCGAGCTCGAGGACTGGTGCCGCCGCTCGCTCGCCCACTACAAGGTGCCGAGCGTCTGGCTGCTGGCCCACGACCCGCTCCCGCGCACGCCGAGCGGCAAGGTCATCAAGCCGGAAGTGCGCAAATGGGTCGAAGCCCAGCGCCGCTAGCGAGCGTCCGGCCTGCCTTCCGGCCTGCGTAGGGACTCGAGGGCGAGCCTCTCGGAGGTCCGCTTGGAGATCGCTGCGGCCTCGTCCGACATGACGAAGCGCTGCTCCCATCCGACGTCCAATTGCGCGCCGAGCCCGTGGACACAGAACCGCACGAGCTCCGGAATCGACGGAAGCCTCGAGCTCAAGTCGTTGCCCAGGTAGGTCACCCGCGTGTAGCTGAGATGGAGCGCCATCAGGGCGAAGGCCGATCGCTCCGGGTCGCCGCGCTCGATCACACCCGCGACCATGGCCTCGTCGATCAGCCGCGTGAAGACGGTGACGACCGGACGGCGAGCCGCACTGACCCGTTCGGGCGAGGTCAGCGACGTTCGCTGCACATAACGCAGGAGCGCCGCGTTGTAGTCGCCCGCGGTGTGCTGGCGATCGTCGAGGGCCCAGTAGAGCGCGCCGCCGATCCGGTCGAGGGGCTCCTCGAAGCGGGCCGCGTGGCGGGTGAGGAGCCGCGCCATCACGAGCTGGGACTCCTCGATCAGGGCGATCAGGAGATCGTCCTTGCCCGAGAAATGCTGGTAGAACGCGCGCAGCGTGAGCCCCGCCTCGGAGGCGACCTTCTGGACCGTGAACTCGTCACCGCCGGATCGCAGGATGAGATCGCTCGCTGCGGAGATCAGCTGTTGACCGCGGCGCACCGCCTTGTCCGCCGCCGGCGCGAGCGAGCGACCCACGACGCGCGCGCGCCAGCCGGGCTCCGGCCCGGTCGGTTCGACAGATGCCGTGTCGGCCGCAGCCGGATCGCCCCGGTCGGGCGCCAGCGAGAGTCGGGTCTCCGGGCGATCGGAGGAAGGCGTTCTTCTTGCGCTCACGTCGCGATCCTAGGCCGCTCCAGGTTCGCTCACCACGGCCGGATCCGAAGGGGGCATTCGGGGGCCCACGCCTAACCCCGCAGCCCCCGGAGCCGCAGCATCGTTCCCGCCGGCATCTTCGCCTCGCCGAGCTCGACCTCCGCTTCGATCTGGGCGTCGCCTTCCCCCTCGGCGTCGATCAGGGTCTGGACCACGTCGAAGCGAGGCGGCCCGTCCTTCTCGCTCCGTTCCTCGATCCGCGTCCAGTGTGACTTGCGCGCGTCGGGATCCGAGCGCGGCCTGGCGCCGCTCGCATAGAGCGGCGCGAACTCGGCCTCGATGCGCGCCGCATCCCAGTCCTCGGGATTCGCGACACACGCGGCCGCTGCCTCGAAGTCTCGGTGGGAGAGGGCGTGCAGGAGCAGGTGCATCTCCGCCCGCACGCGGGCGTCGAAGCTCCGCCGGTCGAGACGCCTCGGTGCGCGGTCGGGCACGGCCTCCGGACTCGGCGCCGCGACGCGGTTCGGATCGACCAGATTCTCCCACTCCTCGACCAGGCTCGAGTCCACCCGCGCCAGCATCGCCCGCAGGAAGGCGATCACCTCGACGACCTCGTCGTTGCGCGCCGACTCGGGCAGGTTGCGCGCCAGCGTCGAGTGGACCTGGCTCAAATAACGCAGCAGCACGCCTTCGAGGCGCGCGATGCCGTAGCGCCGCACGTAATCGTCGAAGGGAACGAAACCCTCCCAGAGCTCCCGCGCGATCGATTTCGGCCGGACCCCGTCGCTGCCGACCCAGGGATGCTGCTCCGTGAAGAGCTCGAAGGTCGAGTACAGGAACGGCGCGATCGGCTTGTCCCAGGTCACGTGCTCGAGGCGCGCCATGCGCTCTTCATAGGGGACGCGCTCGGCCTTCATCTCGTCGACCAGCTCGGTCTTGCGCGCGCGCACCTGGGCCTCGAGCAGTGCCCGCGGATTCTCGAGGATCGATTCCGCGATGGAGATGACGTCGAGGGCGTAGTCGGGGGATTCCGGGTCGAGGGCGGCGACGGCATCGACGAGGTAGAGCGAGAGCGTGTGGTGAAGCCCGAAATCGCGCTGGAGCGCCGCATCGACGCGGGCCACCGCGCCGCCGGGTCGAACGCCCGAGCGCGGCATGTCCCCGGCCTCCGCGGCACGCGCTCGGGGGGCCTTCTCGTGCTGCACGATCCCCGCGCGCCGGAGCGAGCGGAAGAGCACCGCCGCCTCCCGCCGCAGCCGCCGCTTGCGCACGGGCGTCTCGAAGCTGTCGTCGAAGAGCGCGATCAGCTCGCGGTAGCCCGAGCCCGGAAGCGCCTGATCGGCACCGCGCTGGAGCAGCGCGACCAACATGGCGTGGCTCACCGCGAGCTGCGACCGCAGCATCTCGGGCGGGCGCAGGGCGAGCTGTTCGAAGGTCTCGCGCGTCCAGCCGACGAAGCCCCGCGGCGGCGGCTTCTTCTCGGGCTTCTTCGGCTTGCCCTTGCCCACCGCGCGGGCCGTCGAGCGGAGATTCTCGATCACGTGCTCCGGCGCCTGGCAGACGACGCTGCCCGCCGTGTCGAAGCCCTTCCGGCCGGCCCGTCCGGCGATCTGCTTGAACTCGCGGACCGACAGCACGCCGACCTTCTCGCCATCGAATTTCGAGAGCTTGGTGAAGAGAACGGTGCGGATGGGAATGTTGACGCCGACGCCGAGGGTGTCGGTACCGCAGATGACCTTGAGCAGTCCCCGCTGCGCGAGCTGCTCGACGAGCAGGCGGTATTTGGGGAGCAGACCCGCGTGGTGGAGGCCGATCCCGAATCTCAGGAAGCGCTGGATGTCCTTGCCGTAGGGGGAATCGAAGCGGAAGCCGCCGATGGCCTCCGCGAGGGCGCGCTTTTCGTCGCGGTCGGTGATCTGGGCACCCGTCAGCCCCTGCGCCTGCTCGGCGGCTTCGCGTTGCGTGAAGTGGACCATGTAGATGGGCTGGCGGCCCGAGGCGAGCAGGGCCTCGACGGTCTCGACGATCGGGGTCTCGCGGTAGCTGAAGTCGAGGGGGACGGGCCTTTCGTCGCTGAAGACGAGGGCGACGCGGCGATCCGTCAGCTTCGCGATCCGCTCCTCGATCACGGCCGTATTGCCCAGCGTCGCGGACATCAGCAGGAATCGCGTGTTTCGGAGCGCGAGCAGCGGCACCTGCCAGGCCCAGCCGCGCTCGCGGTCCGCGAAGTAATGGAACTCGTCCATCGCGACGTAGGGGGCGTCGGTCGCCAGCCCCTGGCGCAGCGCCATGTTGGCGAGCACTTCCGCGGTGCAGCATAGGATGGGCGCGGCCCAGTTGATCGAGGCGTCGCCGGTCAGCATGCCGACGTTCTCGGGGCCGAAGTCCTCGCATAACGAGAAGAATTTCTCGCTGACGAGCGCTTTGATCGGCGCGGTGTAGAAGGAGCGGCGGCCTTCGCAGAGGGCCTTGAAATGCATGCCGAGGGCGACGAGGGATTTGCCGGAGCCCGTCGGCGTGTTCAGCACGACGTGGTGGTTCGTGAAGCACTCGAGCAGCGCCTCCTCCTGGGCCGGATAGAGGGTCAGCCCCGCGTCGGCGCAGTAGCGCGTGAAGCGATCGAGGATCACGTCCGCGGGAAGGCTCGCGCCTTCGGGAACCCACTCGATCAACCGACGCCGCGCGGTGCTCATCGGTTGCGGCGCGGGCGCAGCCAGGCCCGCAGCGAGGCGAGCAGGCGCAGGACGCTCTGCTGCCACACGGGTAACGCCTGCGCTTCGGGGAGGCGGGCCAGCATGCAGGTCACGTTGTCGGTCCCCCCGGCGCGGTTCGCCGCCTCGATCAGATGTTCGACGGCGACCTCGGGATCGGCGTGCGCGACGGCGAGCCCGCAGATCTCGGGATCCTCGATCAGCCCGTGGAGGCCGTCGGTACACAGCAGATAGGCGTCGCCGGGACGCGGATCGAAGGGGGCGACATCGACTTCGACCTCCTTGCGCACGCCGAGGGCGCGCAGGATCTGGTTCTTGCGCGGATCCGTTCGGGCTTCGTCCGGCTGGAGCACGCCTTCGCGGACCAGGGTGGCGACGAGGGAATGATCTTCGGTGAGGGCCTCGAAATTCCCCGATCGCAGGCGGTAGAGGCGACTATCACCGACGTGGGCGACGTGGCAGGCGCCGTCGTGGCTGAGCAGCAGGCAGACGACCGTCGTGCCCATGCCTTCGAGGGTGTAGTCGACGCGGGCGGCCTCGTGGATCTGGCGATTGGCTTCCTCGATCGCGCGGGTCAGGCGAATCGCCGGGGCGTCCGCGCCCGCAGCGACCAGGCTCCCGAGCAGGTCCACCGCCATCCGGCTCGCGACCTCGCCGCCGCGATGGCCACCGAGACCGTCGGCGACGACGAGCAGGATCTCCCCGCGCCCTGGATCGTCGAAGCGGCCGAAGGCGTCCTGGTTGATCCGGCGTACGACGCCGACGTGGGTCGCGCCCGCGATCGACGGAAGACCGGCGCCCCAGATCGGGTTCCATTCGCGATTCGAAAGGGCGCTCGACAAACGATTCCCGCACAGCGCAGACAGAGGGATGAACGATCGATGACGGATGGATGAAGGATGAGAGGTCGGATCGCGCGGCAGGGCAGAGAGTAGGCGGTCCCGGCGCCGTCTCAATCGGCGTCTGATACCCTGCGCGACCGGCGCAGGAGCTCGCGATGAACCGGACCGAGAAGGCGAAGCGGATTCTCGAGGTCCTGGTCGCGCGCTACCCGGCGCCGCCGATCCCGCTCGTCCACGACGACGCCTTCACACTGCTGGTCGCCGTCGTGCTCTCGGCCCAGACGACCGACGAGCGCGTGAACCAGGTCACGCCGGGTCTCTTCGCGCGAGCGCGGACGCCCGAGGCGATGGGCGAGCTCCCGGTCGCAGAGATCCTGGCCGAGATCCGCTCGTGTGGCCTGGCGCCCGCGAAGGCGAAGAACATCCGCGCGCTCTCCGAGATCCTGGTGCGTGAGCACGGCGGGAGGGTGCCCGATGATCCGGCGGCGCTCGAGGCGCTCCCCGGCGTCGGTCACAAGACGGCGAGCGTCGTGCTCGCCCAGGCGTTCGGAAGGCCGGCCTTTCCCGTCGATACCCATATCCATCGCCTCGCCGCGCGCTGGGGCCTCTCCGACGGAACCACCGTCGAGCGAACCGAGCGCGACCTGAAGGCCCTGTTTCCGCCGGAGTCCTGGAGCTGGCTGCATCTCGCGATCATCCTGTTCGGCCGCGAAGTCTGTCCCGCGCGCGGACACGACCTCGCGTCTTGCCCGATCTGCCGCTTCGCGGCGACGAAGAAGCGCATCGCGGAAGAGCTCCTGACGGGCGGCGGCGGCCCGCGCTCGCGTGAGCGATTGAAAAAGACGGGGGCGGCGAAGGCGCGCCCGCGCACGCGAGCCCGTCCGAAATCCTGACGCGACGGCGCGTCGCCCTCGGCTCAACGCGTTGCGCGGATGGGGTCCGTCGATGGCGCGTGCGCGCGCGGGTCGGCCCGGCGGATCGTCACGACACGGCCGATCAGGTCCTCGGGCGGCGCCTCCGGCGGGGGCCCGATCTCGATCCGGCGGCCTACCACCTGGACCAGCGCAACACCCTCGTCGGTCATGACGAAGCCCTTCGCGCGCAGGAGCTCCTGTGCCGCCGATTGCTCGGCGAGCTCGGCCCGCAGCCGCGCGCTCGAGAGGCCGGGCTCGGGGCACCACTCGCCGGTCACGAACGCTTCGTGGTGGTGCGGCGGCGCCGTCGGCGGGGGGCCCTTGCGATCCCGGGCGCCGAGATCGGGCGGGAAGAGCAGGGCGGGATCGACGTCGCCCCGCACGGCGCGCACGCAGGGCGCTTCGGGCTCCAGCCCGCGCAAGCGCCGCTCGAGCGCGGGCCATTCCGCCTCGGGTACCAGATCGAGCTTGTTCAAGATGAGCAGGTCCGCCGACTGCACCTGATCCTCGAAGGTGCCCTCGAGATCGCGTCCCTCGAAGAGCTGCTCGGCATTCACGACGACGACCGCGATGTCGTCGCCGATGAAATCCCGCACCGGCTCGCGCCAGAAGTTCAGCTGGGTGTCGTAGGGAAGGGCGACGCCGGAGGTCTCGATCACGAAGCGGTCGGGATCCACCTCGCGCTCGAGCCGCGCGAGGGTCTCGACCAGATCGTCCGAGAGCTCGCAACAGACGCAGCCCCCCTCGAGCTCGACATACGCCTGACCGCCGGCTCCGAGCAGCGCCCGGTCGATCCCGAGCGCCCCCAGCTCGTTCGAGATCAGGGCGATGCGAAGCCCCTGGCGCCGGGCGTCGGCGAGCAGCCGCTGGACGATCGTCGTCTTGCCCGAGCCGAGGAACCCGGAGAGGACGAGGACCGGGACGCGGCGGACACGCCCAGGCTCGGGGCTCGCGAGATGAGCCGACGGGGCGATCGATTCGGGGCGAACGGGGGACACGCGCGACACAGTAGACCATCTCGGCTCGTCGTTCGGCTCCGCCCGGGGCGGGCTATCGTCCGCGGCGGGTCACCCTTCACGAACCCTTCATGGACTTTTCGCGGATAAAGAGGAGTAGGCGTGGCGGAGCGAGAGTTCGACCTCTTCGTGATCGGTGCGGGTTCGGGGGGCGTGCGCGCCTCGCGTTTCTCGGCGGCGCGTGGAGCGCGAGTGGCGGTCGCGGAGGAGGGCGCGCTCGGCGGGACCTGCGTCAACGTCGGTTGCGTGCCCAAGAAGCTTTTCGTCTACGCCTCGCATTTTCGCGACGAGATGAGCGAGGCGGCCGCGGGGTACGGTTGGACGGTGGGCCAGCTCGGCTTCGACTGGCCGACCCTGCGCGACAACAAGACCCGCGAGATCGAGCGGCTGAACGGCATCTACGCAGGCCTCCTGCGCGACGCCGGCGTGAGCCACATCCAGGGCCGCGCGCGGATCGTCGATCCGCATACCATCGAGGTCGCCGGCGAGCGTTATTCGGCCGAGAACATCCTCGTCGCCACCGGCGGCTGGCCCTCGCTGCCCGAAATCCCGGGGGCCGAGCTCGGGGTCACGTCGAACGAGCTCTTCTACCTCGACACGTTGCCCCGCCGCGCGATTCTCGTCGGCGGCGGCTACATCGCCGTCGAGTTCGCGGGCATCTTCGCCGGCCTCGGCGCCGAGACGACGCTGGTCTATCGCGGCCCAAAGATTCTGCGCGGCTTCGACGAGGATCTGCGCGATGGACTGACGGAGGAGATGACCCGACGCGGCATCCGCATCGTCACCGGCAAGGTTTTCACGAGCATCGAAAAGACCCCGGCCGGTCTCGTCGGCCATCTCAACGGCGGCGCAACGATCGACGCCGACCAGATCATGTTCGCGATCGGCCGCAGTCCCAATACATCAGGCCTCGGCCTGGAAACGGCGGGCGTCGCGCTCGGCCCCAACGGCGCCATCACGGTCGATGCCCAGTCGCGCACCAACGTGGCCAGCATCTTTGCCGTCGGCGACGTCACCGACCGCGTCAATCTCACCCCCGTCGCCATCCGCGAAGGCCACGCCTTTGCCGACACGCAGTTCGGCAACCAGCCCCGCCGCACCGACCACGACATGATCCCGACCGCCGTGTTCGCGACGCCGGAAATCGGCACCGTCGGCGAGACCGAGTCCGAGGCCCGCGAACGGCACGGTGCGGTGGACATTTACAAGGCCCGCTTTCGCCCTATGAAAGGCACGCTGTCCGGCCGTGAGGAGCGCATGATCATGTCGTGGTCGGTGCGGC
>JANMTD010000584.1:0-10876 GCA_031390075.1 Deltaproteobacteria bacterium
GCCTGGCCGCGGACACGCTGCCTGCGATCGAGCTCGCCTTCGACGAACGGCTCTACAACGCGTCGACGGGCGCGCTGCTCGAGGCGATCCAGGTCGAGCACGAGGCCCGGGTCGTCCTCGTGCTCGCCCACAATCCCGGCATCTCGCTCCTCGCCCTCGAGCTCGGCCGCGGCGACGAAGCCGCGGAAGGGGCACTTCGGGAGGGATTCGCACCGGCCAGCCTCGCCGTCTTCGAGGTCAATGGCCCATGGTGTGAGCTCTCGCCGGCGACCGTCCGCTGCCTTCGATTCGAGCGTCTCGATCGAGACGATGTGGGCTGATGGGTCCGGTGGCAGAAGAGCCGCCCGCCGCAATCGAGAACGAACGCGACAGGGCGATAGGCGTGATAGAGTCGCGCGCGACCTTCCTCGAACGGATCTGAGGTGCCTCGATGACGACTCCCTTCTGGTGCGTGCTGATCGTTCTCCTGCTCCCGCTCCCGCTCGCTTTCGTCGGCGGCTATTTCCGGGGCAAGGCCTTCGGGACCGCCGACAACAAGAATCCCCGTGCGCAGGCCGCGAAGCTCGAGGGACCGGGCGCCCGTGCCTACGCGGCCCAGGCCAACGCCTGGGAGGCGGCCATCCTGTTTCCCGCCGCCGTCCTGACGACCCACGCCGCGGGTCTCTCCGCGGAATCGGCAGCGCCCTGGGCGATCGCCTTCGTCGCCTTCCGGATCCTGCACGGCATCTTCTACATCCAGGACATCGACAAGGCGCGCTCGCTCGCGTTCATGGGCGGCATGGTCTGCATCGTGGCGCTCTTCGTGAAGGCCGCCTAGGAGCCCTCAGCCCATTAGAAGAAGCGGTATTCGCTCATCGGGTGTGAGTCGACGCTCTTCATCGCGATGAAGCCCTCGCAGCTCTCGATCATGAGCCGCAGGTTCTCACGGAACTTCGGCTCGTTGCCGACGGCGTCGTAGAAGGCCTGGGGATTCGAGAGGGCCTCGCTCGGAAAGCCCTCCTCGATGATGCCCTGCCAGGGTGGCGCCCCCTTCGTCACGGGGCGCACGACTTCGTTGCGGATGTACGAGAAGGTGCTCTGGGTCTGGATCGCGACTTCGCGGTGGATCGTCTCCCAGATCTCGATGAAGCGGTCGTGGGACAGGCCCGGCTTCGGCTCGATGCAGCCGACGAGGCTGAAGCCCCGGGTCCGCGTGCCGAGGGTCCGCTTGCCGTGGAGAGCCGGATCGCTGTCGAGGCGAAGGGGCTGGGACTCGACCACGAGATAACCGGCATACCGCCCGGCGAGCTTCCCGATCAGGGCTTCGGCGGCTTGCCGGTCCTGGATGCACTCGAGCCAGAAGCTGATGAACGCGTCGGGGCGGTGCGCGCCGAGGTGGAGCGAGGCGCCGGCGGCGACGTCGCGATCGCTGATCGAGAGCTTCGCCTGCGTGGCACCGAGGTCCGCGAGGGCCTTCGGCAGGTCGCTCAGCAACCGGTCCCGAAAAACGTCGTTATTCGAATCCGCCTCGCGTTTCCAGAGCAGGTAGACGAGCTTTTCCATGCCTCGGAGCATATGGGCTCGCAACGGTCCTGCCAGGGCCGCAGGCGCTCACGCGCCTCCGACCTTCTCCAACACGTTCTTCGCCTCGGCCTCGATCAGGCCCTGGACGCGCGAATCGATGCCGAGGGCTTCGCGCGCGCGCTCGAGCGTCTTCTCGCCGGTGCGATCGATCGCGGCGTGGGCACTCATCCAATCGATCTCGCGCTCCTGCTCGCCCGCGGCGTCTTCTTCCCCGTCGACCGACGCCGCGATGAGACTCGCCCCGGCGCCATGCGCCAGCTCGTTGGCGAGCGCGACGGTGGCGGCGAGCGGATGGGGATGGCCGTCGCAGAGGACCTGGTGATGCAGCGAGATCGCGAGTCGGATCTCCGGCGGGAGCTGCCAGTGGCGGGCCATGATCTCGCCCGCCCGGGAATGGACGCGCTCGACCGCGGGCCAGATCACGAGGAGGTCGGGCGGTGCCCGTCGGCCGCGATCTCGCTCGGCGAGGGCCAGCAAGGTGCCGGCGATGCCGACGTCGTGGAGCAGACCCGCCATGAACGCGAACTCGCCGTCGATCGGGGTGTACTTGCAGACGGTGCGGCAGAGATGGGCGGTCGCGACGGCGTGGAGCCGGAGGCGCTCCATCGCGTCGCCGTAGGCCTCGGATTTGAAGACGCGCAGGTTCATCGCGATCTCCATCACGATGTCCCGAATCCGCATCACGCCGAGACGCAGGGTCGCGGTCCGCAGCGACGTGATCCGGGTCCCGCCGGCCACCGCGGCCGAGCCCGCCTGGGCGAGGACACGACCGGCGATCAGGTTGTCCCGCTCGAGCAGCGGGATCACGTCGTCGATCGCGACGTCCGCCTTCGACGACAACATCATCAGCTCGACGGCGACCGCCGGCAGCGTCGGGGGGCGATAGTCGGGGGCCTCGAGGCAGGCGAGCAGCTCGGCCACCATCGCCTCCTCGTCGAACAGGACGTCGTCGCTCGCGCGGATCTGCGCGCGCCCCTCGCCGTAGCCCTCCTGTCCCCGGGTCTTGCCGACGCCCTGCGATGCCAAGCCTGTCTCCTTCGATGGGCGCCGGGCATTCGAGCGCGGGGGCCGGGAGCTGCGATCGGCCCGCGCGGTGTCGTCTTGAGCGGATCGCACCGCGACGGCACGGTCTGCGGAGGTCGAAGCGTGGACTCGGCGCTTTCGCCCGAAGCTGCTCAGGCTTTGCCCCGATCCGCGCCGGGAATTCCGACCGGCGACGGGCGGATGCGCAACCTGTGCGACCTTCCGGCCATGGCCCGTCCGAGCCTCGGATCTCGCACGACCGATGCACGCGCGCTCCGCGCGGCGCGGATGCTGCTCGGGCTCTCCCTCTGTGCGTGGGTCTGCGCGTGGGTCTGCGCCTGCGACGGCCCGATCGGTCCGCTGCCGGGCGGGCGCTTGCGGGGAGACGAGACCCCCTGCCCCGGCGACTTTCGCGCGTTCGCTTCCGAGCGCGAGGTCGAGCTCGAGGTCTCGCCCGACGCGCCGCGGTCGGTGCGCATCTGGAACGTCGTGTCGGACGGGCGGCTCTTCGTCCCCGGCGATTTCCTGACGCCGATCAAGCGCTGGCCCCATCAGGTCGTGATCGATTCGCGGGTCCGGGTCCGGATGGCGGGCCAGCTCTTCCGCTGCAGCGCCCGTCGCGTCGAGGATGCAGCCCTGATCGAAACCCTCCGCCGCGAGACCGCGCGCAAGTACGCGCTCGAGCCGGATGGCTGGGCGGCGCGCAGCGAGGTCTGGTGGTTCGAGCTCGTCCCGCGCTCCTCCCGCTAGAGGGCGATCCGCCGCCGGTCAGGGCTTCGGGAACGCGCTGAGCGGCCGGCCAGCGACCCGCTCGGCGGCCGAACGAAAGCTCTCCGTCGTCACCGCCTCGCCACGCGGGAGCAGGCGCACGACGTCGTCGAGCCCCACCTTTGCGCCGCGCACGCGGTGGATCTCCTCGTCGAGCGCCCGCATGACGCCGACGGCCCGCGCCGTCACGGCCCCCTGCGAGCGAGCGACTCCGAGCGGGCCCGCCTGCTTCGCCCACTCGGCGAGTCGCGCCTGGGCCTTCGCATAACGACTCGCGGAGATCGCCCCAGAGCGGCGCAGGACCTCGAGCGAGTAGTACTCGGCAAGACCCTCGACGATCCAGTCGGCCCCGGCGGCGCTGCGAGCGCCCATCGCGACGTGGACCAGCTCGTGGATGAACGTGCTCGTGCCGTTCTCGCTGATGAGCGGCCGATCGGCGTGGACGAAGAGGGAGCCCGGCCCCGAGAGCGCCCCGCGCCACATCGGGTCGCCCGCGCTCACGACGAGCAGCCGCGCCGGAAAATCCGGGAAGACCGCCTGCAGGGTCGGGAGCGTGAATCGGAAGAAAGCGAGCATGTCGAGGCGGTGCACACCCTGCCCCGTCGGCGCCGCGATCGAGACCCGCGTCGCGCCGATCTTCTCCCGCCGCACGCCGAGTCCGCCCACCAGGATCCAGCCCGTCGGCCGATCGAAGAGGCGAAGCGGATTGTCGACCTTGAAGCGCCCACTCGCATAACGGGCATAGGGCGTCGCGGCGGACCAGCCTTCCGGCAGCTCGAGCGTGAGCTTCGCCTGCGACTGGGTGCCGTCCTGCATGTCGAGGTGGACCGGGGGGACGAGATCGTCGGCGCGGAAGAGGGCCCAGCTCTCGGTGACCCGGCCGTCGTAGCGACCGACGTCGCGCTGGCTCTCGAGGTTCACCCGGTACTGGAGCCAGGCGTCCTTGCGCGGCGGCGTCCAGAGGACCTGATCGCCCTCGATCCGGACCTGGCCGGATCCCTTGAAATCCCGGTAGCGCGTCGGGTCGACGCGAAGGCGCATCCAGCGCACCCACTCGGGATGGCTCGAGAGACGGATCCGCACGGTCGCGACGGGATTGCCGGGCTTGAGCCAGGCCGTGTAGACCACCCGGTAGCTCGGACGATCGATCGCCCGGGTCTTGCCCGCGGTCGCGGGCGGCTTCGCCACCGCAGAGATCGCGCCGAACATCAGCGCGAGGAGCGACGCGAGGAGCACGCTCCGCGCGACGACGCGTCGCGCGGGGGGGGCCCCGCTTCTGCGAACGACCGAGCGCGGCGTCTTCATCCCGTGGCACCCACCAGGGCTTCGCCCGTGACGGGCAGCCCTCGCTCCGCGTCGGCGGCCTGGCAGAGCACGCGGTCGACCTGCGGCGCGAGTGTTTGGATGTGAGCGGGGTCGAAGATCGTCCAGTGGCTGCCCGCGACCTGCTCGACCGAGAAGCGTCCGCGCGCGAGGGGCCACCAGCCGAGGGCCGGGTCGTCTCCGGAGCGCAGCATCGACTCCTGCGTGCGCAGCAGCGCGAGCGGAAGCGCGGTCGGATGGCTCCGGTACTTGAGATAGGCGACGTGGATCGCGCGCTGCAGGAACGTCATCCGCTCCCCGGTCCAGCGCGTGACGATCAGTCCCTCCGGCGGCGTCTCCGGTCGCGCGGCCGCCTTCACGCTGCGCTCGGCGCCGCGGCGCTGCTTCTTCTCGGCACGCGCGAGCCGGCGCGCCTTTCGGTCCCGTCGCTTCGCGAGGCCGCGCAGGGGATCGAGTCGCATGCGCAGGTACGCGAGCCGCTCGCGGCGGGTCTCGAGCTCGCTGTACTCGACGATCTTGCGCCCGAGCTTGCGCAGGCGGACGGGCATGCGGACGCCGGGCTTGGTCTCCGGCCGCGCCTTGGGTTTGCGCGTATCGATCATCAGGACGAGGCCGACCCGCTGGCCCTCGGCCGCCAGGCGCTCCCCGAGCTCGAGCGCCATCACGCCACCGAAGGACCAGCCGCCGAGCAGCCATGCACCCCCGATATCGAGCCTCCGCACCATCGGCATCAAGAGCTCGACCCACTCGTCGGTCGTGCGCGGATACTCTTCGAGGGTCGCGAAATCCGGGGGCGCGAGGGAGTAGATCGGCTGGTCCGGTCCCAGGGCGCGGGCGATCGCCCGGAAATGCTCGCCTTCCTTGGACCAGGTCCGGATGGTCACCAGCGGCGGTCGCGATCCCTGCGCGTTGTAGACGAGGATGTCCGCCGCCGCCGCGCGCTCACGGTCCAACTCGCCCGACGTGGGGACCTCGAGAAACGTCACCTGCTCGGGCGATTTCACCGTCCGCACACGCCGCGCCTCAGCCCCCGACCTGGTACATCTCGACGCGCTCGCGCCGGCGATCCGTCGTGCCCTCGATCTGGAGGATCTGCTGGCGCTCCTCGCTGTAGCGATCGCGGCGCGCGGTCCAGGTCGACGCGATCCGCTCGCGCAACGCATCGTCGCTCGAGCCGTCGCGCAGCAGCGTGCGCAGATCGACGCCCCCCGTCGCGAACAAACATGTGACCAGCGCGCCCTCGGTCGTGAGCCGCGCCCGGGTACAGGCGCCGCAGAAGGGCTGCGAAACGCTCGTGATCACACCGATCTCGCCCCCGCCATCGAGATAGCGCCAGCGCGACGCGACCTCGCCCTGGTAGTTGGGCTCCGCCGGCTCGAGCGGGATCACGGCCCCGACCCGCTCGACGATCTCGGCGCCGGTCACGACCTCTTCCATGCGCCATTGGTTGCGCGTGCCGACGTCCATGAACTCGATGAAGCGCAGGATATGACCCGTGCCGTGAAAATGGCGCGCGAGATCGACGAGCCCCTCGTCGTTGACGCCGCGCTGCACGACGCAATTGATCTTGAGCCGCTCGAAGCCCGCCGCCTCCGCCGCCCGGATCCCCTCGAGCACTCGGTCGACCGGGAAACGCTCGCCGCTCATGCGATGGAAGATCGCCGGATCGAGGCTGTCGAGGGAGACGGTGATCCGGCGCAGGCCCGCCCGGGCGAGGGCTTCGGCATGCCGCGGAAGCAGGCTCCCGTTCGTCGTCAACGCGATGTCGAGCTTGGGATCCAGAGCCGCGAGCTTCGCGACGAGCTCGTCGAGGCCGTGGCGCAGCAGGGGCTCGCCGCCGGTGATGCGGATCTTCTCGACCCCGAAGCCGACGAAGAGCCGGACCAGGCGCTCGATCTCCTCGAAGCTCAGGATCTCGTTCCGGGGCAGGAATGCGTACTTCTCGCCGAAGATCTCGGCCGGCATGCAGTAGGGACAGCGGAAGTTGCAGCGGTCCGTCACCGAGATGCGCAGATCCCGGAGCGGACGCCCCAGCTGATCGGACAATCCCGTCCCACTCATCGAAGCAGGCTGCTCATGCACGCTGGAACCCGATGGTGTCGACTTGCGTCGTACGGAAGAGAAGAAGGGGCTGGGGGGTCCGGTCGGCTTGACCCGGGCGTATCGTATCGTAGGCTGCACCCGACGCGCCGGCCCGGACCGGGCGATCCCGAATGGGCCGAGCGAGCCCGCGGGAGTCGAAAGGGAGGATGATTTGGTCCAGCTCGAGTTGACACAGGCCGCCACCCGCAAGGCCAGGAGCCTGCTCGCGGCGAGCGATCAGCCGGACGGAGCGCTCCGGGTGGCCGTGCGCAACGGGGGCTGCAGCGGGATGCGCTACGAGCTGCTCTTCGATCGCGAGCAGCGACCCGACGACGATCTGCTCGAGATCGACGGCCTGAGGGTCTTCGTCGACGCCGAGAGCGCAGGCTTCCTGCAGGGCGTGCGCATCGACTACTCCGACGCGCTCAACGACGCCGGCTTCAAGATCGAGAATCCGACGGCCTCCGAGACCTGCGGCTGCGGCGAGAGCTTCTCGCTCTGACGCCGCTGGCTCAGGCGATCTCGCCGGTGCGCGTGATGACGCGGCTGACCAGCCCGTACTCGCAGGCCTGCGCCGCATCCATCCAGAAATTCCGGTCCGAGTCCTTCGCCACGCGCTCGACGGATTGACCGGTCTCGGCCGCGATCAGCGCGTTCAGACGCTCGCGCACCTTCAGGATCTCCTCGGCCTCGATGCGGATATCGGTCGCCTGTCCACCGGCGCCGCCCGAGGGCTGGTGGAGCAGGAAGCGGGTGTGCGGCAGCGAATAACGCCGCTCCCGCGGCGCACCGAACAGGATCGGCACGGCGATGCTCGCGACCCAGCCGGTACCGATCGTGATGACCGGCGACTCGATGAAGCGCAGCATGTCGTGGATCGCCATGCCGGAATCGACGTGTCCACCCTGCGACGTGATCATGACGCGGATCGGATCGTGGTTCTCGGCCTCGAGGATCAGGAGCTTCTCGATCGTGCGCTCGGCCAGCTTGTCGTCGACGGCCCCCGAAACGATCACGGTGCGCGTCTTCAGCATGCGAAGGCCCATGCCCTCGTCCTTGGGCGCCTTGTCCTCGGACTTGCTCGCCATGCCCCGCTCTTCCAGACCCCTCACTTCCTGGTGAAGAGTCCCCTCGAATCGCTCGTCCCACTCGCGCCGACTCACTGCGTCTCCCCTCATGATCGCCCCCATCGACGATCGATCGCGCCGCCCCCGGCGCCCTGTCCACCCGAACGGGCCGGACATTAGCAGCCCACGTCGCACGGAACCTCGCCCGGATCGTGCGGCGCCCTCCCCCGATCCCACACCCCTGTCTACACTACTGCCTCCGCCCGGTCGATCTTCGCCGCGCCGACCGAGAGGACCCGATCCCCGATGGAAGTCCCGCTCCTCGTCACCGACTTCTTCCGGCGCGCCGCGCGCCACTACCCGACGAAGCTCGGCCTCGTCGACGGTCCGAGGCGATTCCTCTACCGCGACCTCGAGGATCGAATCGACCGCTTCTCGAACGCATTGCTCGCACTCGGGCTCGAGCGGGGCGACCGTGTCTGCATGCTCTCGCCGAACTCCCATTTCTACTTCGAGAGCTTCTTCGCGACGGCGCAGGCGGGGCTCGTGCTGGTCCCGCTCAACTACCGACTGGTCGCTGCGGACCATGCCTACATCCTCGACCACGCAGGCGTCTCCGCGGTGCTCGTCGACGCCGAATACACGGGCGTCGTCGATGCGCTGCGCGATCGTCTGCCGAAGGTGAAGCACTGGATCGTCGCCCAGGACGAGGGCTCGCCCCCGCCCGGCTGGCTGGCGTGGAACGCGCTGGTCGAGAGCGCGCCGCCCGGGCGACCGGAGCTCGCGAAGCCCCTCGCCGAGAACGACCTCGTCTCGATCAACTACACCTCGGGCACGACGAGCCGGCCGAAGGGTGTGATGCTCACGCATCGCAACTGCTACCTGAACGCCTACAACCTGATCGCCCACCTCGGGATCCGCCACGACGACGTGGAGCTCTGGACCCTGCCGATGTTCCACTGCAACGGCTGGGGCGGCGTCTACGCCCTGACCGGAATGGGCGGAACCCACGTCATCCTGCGCACCGTCGAAGGCGAGGCGATCTATCGCCTGATCGCCGACGAGAGCGTCACCTTCGCCTGCATGGCCCCCGCCGTCCTGCGCACGATCCTCGATTTCCCCGACAAACAGCGCTTCCGGATCCGGACGAGGCCGCGCTTCACGATCGCCGGGGCGCCGCCGCCGGCGGCCTTCATCGAACGCCTCGAGTGCGAGCTCGGCTGGCATTTCATCCAGATCTACGGCCTCACGGAGACGGCGCCCCTGCTCACCGTGTCGGCCCCCGACTCGATGACGGAGGCGTCGGACTGGCCGCGACGCGCCCGCGCGGGCATCTCGGGAATCGGCGTCGAGCTCGCGATCCTCGATTCCGAGGGCCTGCCCGTCGCGCGGGACGGCAGCGCGATCGGCGAGGTCTGCGCCCGCTCGAACGTCGTCTTCGCCGGCTACTACGAGCAGCCCGACCAGACCGCCGCCGCGATCCAGGACGGCTGGTTCCACACCGGCGACCTCGGCGTCTGGGACGAGCTCGAGAACATCCACATCGTCGACCGCAAGAAGGACGTGATCATCTCGGGCGGCGAGAACATCAGCAGCTCGGAGATCGAGGATTGCCTCTACCAGCATCAGGCGGTGCTCGAGTGTGCGGTGATCGGCGTGCCCGATGCGAAATGGGGCGAGACACCGCTGGCCCTCGTCGTGCGCCGGGAAGGCGCGGCCGTCGAGATCGACGATCTGATCGGCTTCTGCCGGGAGCGGTTGGCCCATTTCAAGTGCCCGTCGCGGATCCAGTTCGTGGACTCGCTCCCGCGCACGGCGACGGGCAAGCTCCAGAAGTTCAAGCTGCGCGACGCGTATTGGCAGGGAGATCGGCGCGTCCAGTGAGCCGGGCCGGGTGCGCCCGCGTCATCGCGCCACCAGACAGAGGGCGAGAGCAGGGATCATGAGCGGACACGGGAACGGATCACGCATGTCGCGGTCGCAGGCGCTTCGCCGGGTCGGACTCTCGTATTTTCTGGCGCTGGCCGCGGGCTACGCGACGCTCGTGCTCGCGCCGATCGGGGATCCGCTGCTGCGGACCTTCGCCGCGGATGTCGTGGCGACGATCGTGATCTTCGGGTTCAGCCTCGCCTACGACAACTCGAGCTTCTACGACGCCTACTGGAGTGTCGTGCCGATCGCGATCGTGCTCTACTGGATGTCGCTCGCCGACGACACCGTGCCGGCGCTCCGGCTCGCAGCGATCGCGTTCGTGGTCTGTGTCTGGGGTGCACGCCTCACCTGGAACTGGGCCCGCGGCTGGACCGGCCTCGACCACGAGGATTGGCGTTATGTCGGCTTCCGTGAAATCGCGCCGGGCTTCTACTGGCCGATCAGCTTCGTCGCAATCCATTTCTTCCCGACGCTGATCGTATTCGCCGGCCTCGCCGCCCTCTACCCCGCCCTCGCGCACGGCATCGGGCACGGCGGACGCCCACTCGGAATTCTCGACCTCGCGGGCCTCGGGGTCGGGATCACCGGGATCGCCCTCGAGTGGATCGCAGACGATCAGCTGCGCGCCTTCACCACGGGCCCGAAGCGCCCGGGCGAAACGCTTCGAACGGGACTCTGGCGCCATTCCCGCCACCCGAATTACCTCGGCGAGATCCTCGTCTGGTGGAGCTTGTTCCTGTTCGGGTGGGCCGCGGATCCGGCCTGGGCGAAGCTCGGCGTGCTGGCCCCCCTCGCGATGACCGCCATGTTCCTCTTCATCAGCATCCCCCTGATCGAAAAACGCGCCCTCACCCGCCGCACCGACTACCCAAGCGTGATCGCCGAAACCTCCATGCTGATCCCACTTCCCCCGCGCAAGCAGTCAAAGAGCTGACACGCCAACGGCGCTGCGAGTGCCCCCAACCCCCACGAGAGCATCGGACGTCGATCGACCCCCGAGACCCGCTGCCGACACGCACGACACGAGCGCCCGGCGCGGCGTGGGGGGCGCGAAATAAAGCGCAGCCGGAGCCCGCCTCAGCGCAGAATTACGACGAAGCCGCAGCCGTCGCGGTGCC
>JANMTD010000603.1:0-6829 GCA_031390075.1 Deltaproteobacteria bacterium
GGAACTAATAGCCGGAAAGTCGCGCGAGCCGTTCGCGGTGAGCCTCCGGCGACCCCAGCCAGCCGCGGTCGAACATCGCGCGCTTCAGCCAGAAGTGGACGTCACACTCCCACGTAAAGCCGATGCCGCCGTGCAGATTGACGGCGCCGCGGGCGACCTGCACCACCCGATCCGTGATATGCGCCTTCGCCGTCGCCGCATCTCGAGCGCCTTCTTCAGGGCGGTGGTCGAAGGCCCAGGCGGCATACCAGACGAGGCCGCGCATCGGCTCGACCTCCATGACCATGTTGGCGAGCTGGTGCTTCACGGCCTGGAACTGCGCGATCGGTGTATCGAACTGCTCGCGGGTCTGGGCGTAGTCGACCGTCATGCGGATCAGCCGCCCGGCGGCGCCGAACGCGTCCGCCGCGAGCAGGATGCGCGCCGCGTCGAGGATCGAGAGTGCGATCGCGGGATCGGGGGCCAACAGATCGACGGCGGCGCCCGCGAGATGGAGGTCGGACAGCGCCCGCGTCCGATCGCTGCCCTCGATCGGCGCGAGGCGAACCGCGCCGGAGTGCATCGCCGCCGTCGAATTGGCCGCACTGGAGCCACCGGCCGCGCCCGATTCGACGACCCCGAGCTGGCCGCCCGCGAGTCCCACGACGAGGAGGCCGCACTCGGGCCCGGCGTGCGCGAAGCTCTTCGTGCCCGAGAGACGGCCATCGACGGATTGCAGCTGCCAGGCCTCGGGCTCCCAGCGATCCCCCGATTCCGCGAGGGCGATGCCGCCGACGATCTCGCCCGCGGCCAACCGCGGAAGCCAGCGACGCTTCTGCTCCTCGCTCCCGCCGCGCGCGATCGCATGACAGACGAGTGCGTGGGCGAGGAAGGGACCCGGGAGTGCGGCCTCACCCAACACCTCGAAGGCCAGCGCCTGATCGAGGAGCTCGAGCCCTGCCCCGCCGTACGCCTCGGGCACGGTCAATCCGCAGAGACCGACCTTCGCCGCGCCCTGCCAGATCGCCTCGTCGAAGCCGCGACCCGCATCGAAGAGCGCGCGCAGGCGGCTCGCGGGCAACACGTCGGCGACAAAGCGCCGCAGGGATTCCTGGAGAAGATCCTGTTCGTCGGTCAGTCCGAAATGCATCGGGAACTCCGCGATTCGTCTTCGCTGGTCGCCTGGATGGGTCGCTCTGGCTCGTCGTCATGGGTCATCGTCCCGGATCGTCGCGATCGCTGCCAGAGCCCGAACCGCGGCACGTTCGGTCGCGAGCTGGCATGATCCCGCCATGCACGCCGTCCGCTGCTCGACCCACGGAATCGAGACCCGGGACCTGGAACCCGATTCGCCGACGCTCCACGGCCCGGACGACGGCGTCCGCGTCCGCATGCGCTCGGCCTCGATCTGCCAGACGGACGTCAACCTCTCGCGCATGGGCGCCCTGCCCTTCACGATGGGCCACGAGTTCGCAGGCCTGCTCGACGATGGCACGCCCGTCGGCGTCGAGCCCCTCGCACCGTGTGGCCAGTGCAGCTACTGCCGGCGCAACGACTATCACTTCTGCGAGAAGGGCTATTCGATGGTCCTCGGAATCGGGCGCAACGGCGGCATGGCCGACGAGGTCCTTGTGCCGGCCCGCTCGATCGTGCCGCTGCCCACCGGACTCGACGTCGGCTCCGCCTGCCTGATCGAGCCCCTCTCGGTCCACCTCCACGCCCTCGATCTCGCGCGTCTCGAGGGAAGCGACCGCGTCTGCGTCGTCGGCGCCAACATGACCGGCTTCGGACTCCTGGGCGGCGTCGCGGCGCTCCATCGCGGATGTGAAGTCGACCTCGACGAGCACGCCCCGCACGCGCTCGAGGCGGCGGAGCGCATGGGCCTCGGAATCTCGCCGCAGGGGCTCTATGACGTCGTGATCGAGGCCGATGGCTCGGAGGAGTCGATCGCGACGGCGGCCGAGCGCTGTGCACCCGGTGGAACCGTGCTGATGGTCGCCGGCTACTACACCGAGTTCAAGAACTTCAAGGTCCTGCCCTTCGTCGCCCGGGAGCTGACGGTCATCTGGGGCACCTACTACGGCCACCACGCGGCGGGCCGCGACGCCGACTCGGCCGCGAGCCTGCTCGCCCGCCGGCCCGAGATCGCACGCTCGGTCATCAGCCATCGATTCCCGCTGGCGGCCGCGCGGGAAGCCTTCGAGCTTGTTCAGTCCGAGCGGCCCTCGCTCAAGGTCGTGCTCGAGCCCTAGGCGGAAGCGGGCCTCCCGCCCGCGTCAGAAGCGGTACTGCAGGCCGGCGCTGAACGCGAGGTAGTAGAGATCGTCGATGGCCCCCTCGCTGGGCGTCTCGAAGTCCTCGAACGTCACCATCGCCGTCGCCTCCGTCGTCACGACGATGTGTTGGGTCACATAGACGTCGAGGCCGAGGCCCGCGCGCCCGGCGAAGGCGCCCTGATTTCCGCCTTCGATCTCGATGTCGTCGTCCGCGTCCTCGAGCGGCCCGGCCAGCGGACCCCGCCCCACGTCGTAGAACGAATAACCCGCACCGAGGAGCAGGTAGGGCTGGATGCGCCAGAAGGGCACGATCCATTTGGTGTTGAGGGTCAACGTATGGCCACCGATGTCGTAGAGCCTCCCGCCGATCGTGCTGCCGCCGGGGCCGACATCGCCGGAGACATCGACATCGTAGGTCTCGATCCATTCGTACTGGATCTCGGCGGCGAACCACGAGGCGGCGCGGTAGCCGACGCGCGCATTGAGCCCTCCCGAATCGTCGATGTCGACGCTGCCCTGCTCGCCGAGCTCGTCCTCGAGGTAATCCTCGATGCCCTTGTCGAAGAAGTTGTACGTGTAGACGCCCGAGATCCCCGCGTAGAAGCCCGGCCGGTCGAACGGATCGTCGTCGACGGCTTCGTCTTCCGCTTTCTCTCGCTCGTCCTCTTGCCATTCCCAGTCCTGGTCCTCGTCCGAGCCCGGCTCCGGGTCCTGGGCCAGGGCCGCCGGTGCGATCAGCATCAGGCTCGCAGCCAGGACCAGCGTCCAAAGGCTCGCGCGATCGAAGCGGAACAATCGAAGCATGCTCATCCTCACCTCTCGTGGCGCCCAACCCATGGGTCGGCGCGACTGAACGTAGGGGCGTTTTCGACCTCCGGCGGTCGAGCCTGAAGCGATCGTCGCACGGTCCGACCGCGTCCGTCCATGAAAGGTCCATGAAAAGTCCAGGGATACTTGCCTGCGCGCCGAATTGAATGAACATCGCCGACGCCCTGAATTCGTCCGCTCGGGGCGATTCACCCGCCCTCACGGAGGCAATCGCCCTTGTTCCACGGCTGGCGAATCGTCGGCGTGTCCGCGCTGGCGCAGGCGGTCTCGGTCGGCTCGACCTTCTACGCCTACGGTGTCTTCGTGAAGCCGCTCGTCGCGGAGTTCGGCGCGTCGCGTCTGGCGGTGACGCTCGGGCTCACGTCGATGATGGTCGTCCAGGGCGCGATCGCCCCCTTCCTCGGGCGGGCCCTCGACCGGCTCTCGCCCCGCGCGATCATGATCGCCGGCGTCGTCGTCCAGGCCGCGGGCCTCGCGCTGCTCTCCCAGACCTCGACCTTCTGGCAAGTCGGCGCGCTCTTCGTGCTGGCGATCGGAATCGGCTCCTACCTCTTCAGCCCGCTCGCGACCTCGACGCTCGTCGCGCGCTGGTTCGTCCGCCGACGCGGTCAAGCGTTGGGGATCACGTCCCTCGGCGCGGCCGCCGGCGGCGTCTTGTTTCCGCCGCTCGTGACGGCTTTGATCGATGCATTCGCCTGGCGCGGTGCGGCGGGCGTGTTGGGCGCGGGCTTGCTGCTGCTGATCGTGCCCTTCGCGCTCTTCGTGAAACGGCAACCGGAGGACGTCGGCGAAGCCCCGGACGGGGATCCCGTCGCCATCCCCCAATCGATCGCCTCGCCGGCTTCGAGCGCGACGGCACGTGCTCCTTCTCCCGCTCCTGCGCAAACGCCGGGCGAGCCGAGCAGTCCGCGCACGACGCGGGACCTGGTCCGCGACCGCAACTTCTGGTCCATCACCGTGGCGGTCGGCCTCGCCTACTGTCCCACCAGCGTCCTGCTGGCCCACCTCGTCCCCTTCGCGACGGACATCGGACTCAGCCCGGGCCGCGCTGCGATCGTGATGTCGGGCCTATCACTGGGCAGCGTGACGGGACGCCTGGTCTTCGGCTGGCTCGCCGACCAGATCGACAAGCGCGTCGTCGTCTGGATCATGTTCGCGTGGCTCGCCCTCGCGTGGTCACGCCTGCTCGGCCAGCCGTCCTTTGCCGAGCTGCTCGCAGCCGCCATCGGCGTCGGCGTCGCCATCGGCGGCATCCTGCCGCTCTGGGGTGCGCTCACGGGCGCAGCCTACGGGCGAACCGCATTCGGGAGCGCGATGGGGCTCATGAATCTCTTGATGCTGCCCTTCAGCGTCGCCGGCGCGCCCGCCGCCGCCCATCTCTTCGACCGGACCGGCAGCTACGAGCTCGCCTTCACGAGCTTCCTCGCGTGCTTCGCGCTCGGCGCCGTTGCGATCGCGTTCCTGCGGCTGCCGAAGGTCGAGCCGCATCCGGAGGCGATGACGATTTGAGCGCCGGCGCAGACTCAGGCCAAGGGCGCAGGCCCGAGTTTCAGGGTCGTTGCAGGTTCAGGGTCGCGTGAACCCGCAGGATCCGCTTGATCTCTTCGATCGTCTCGGGCAAGCCCTGCGCCGAGTGAGTCGAGTCCACGACGAGCTCGGACTCGACGCCTTCGATATGCGCACTCTCGTAGCGCACGACCCCGTCGCTCCCACTCTCCCGCGGCCCATCCCCTGCCACCGCGATGATCGAGTGCGCGGCAATCCCGGGCGCCACGGGGATCTCGGACAGGGTTTGGATGAACGGATTTCCCGGGGTCATGTTGTCGATGCTCGTCGGCAGCCGGTTCATGTTGCGCAGCACGAGCTTGCCCTGGTTGTTCGTCACCAGCTCCGTGAAGACCTGCGTCAGGTTGCTCGGCAGCGCAACCAACTGTGACGCCCGGATTCCCAGGCGGCTGCCGGGCGGCGTCGAACGCCAGCCTGGTAGAGTAGAGTCGCATCCGACATCGCGGAGAGTCGCACAGCGAGCGTGAGGAGGCGGCGATGACGATCGAGGAGACACGGCTGCTCGTTGCTTCGGCGGACGGACACGTCGGCCCTCCGACGGAGGACTACCGCCCCTACCTCGATCTCCCGTATCGCGAGCGCTTCGACGACTTTCTCGCGCAGCACGTGCACCGCTGGTCCGCGAACGAGCCGACCTCGGTCCTCGATTCCCAGGCCTGGGACTGGTGGCGGGGCAACTCCCGCTTCGAGAAGACCGGCGTCGCCAGCCTCTGGGATCCAAACGTCCGGCTGGACGAGATGGACCAGGACGGTGTGGTGGCCGAGGTGCTCTTTCCCGACGACCAGAACGAGAACACGGCGCCCTGGCTCGGAGGTGGGATCATCCAACCGGGCCTCACGCGGCGCTACCCGGCCGAGCTCCGGCTCGCGGGCGCCCGCGCCTACAACCGATGGCTCGCCGAGTTCTGTCAGGCGGCGCCGAAGCGCCTGATCGGAACCATCGCGATCCCGACCCTCGAGGACGTCCCCGCCGCCGTCGCCGAGGTGCGCCGCGCGCACGCGGACGGGCTGCGCCACGCGGTGATGCTCGCGCTCGAATATCACCAGCCCCTGCTCCACCACCCCCGCTACGAGCCCTTCTGGGCCGTCTGCTGCGAGCTCGACCTGACCGTGGCGGTCCATCTGGGCGACGGGTCGCCCCACTGGCTCGGCGAGCAGCCCTGGGACTTCGCGGTCGCGGTCATGGAGACCTTCTTCCTGGCCCATCGCCCGCTCTGGTGCCTGGTCTTCGGCGGTGTGCTCGAGCGACATCCCAATCTTCGACTGGTCTTCACCGAGCAGGGCGCCGACTGGCTGCCCGGGACTCTCGCCGCGATGGACGGTCTCGCGACGGGTCCCATATGGAGGGCCGCGCGCGAGCATCCCCTGCCGCGACTGCCGAGCGAGTACTGGCGGCGCCAGTGCTTCATCGCCAACTCCCTGATGCGGCGGCCGGACGTCGAGCAGCGCGAGACGATCGGAGTCGATCAGATGGTGTTCGGCTCCGACTTCGGCCACCACGAGGGCATGTGGCCGGAGATCCGTCGACACATGACGGAGATGTTCGCGGGCTACCCCGCCGACGACGTGGCCAAGATCGTGGGCGAGAACTTCCTGCGCGCCTACAAGGTGGACCGCGATGCGCTCTGGACTGTCGCACGCCGGATTGGGCCGACTGCGGCGGAGCTATGTGCGGTCTAGAGGGCGAATCCGCCGCCGGCGCACTGGGCCGTCAGTCGGACGCTGAGCCACACATATATAGTCATGGCCCCCGCGGGATCAGCTTGCGACCTGCGAAGCGCGTATCGATCAAGCGCTGACGGCGTCGCGGCGATAGCCATTTGGCTATGGTGCTGCCATGACGCTCGTCCAACTACTCCGCGAGGCGCGTAAGCGCTCGGGCCTGTCCCAAGCGGAGCTCGCCAAACGGGCTGGAGTGCCGCAGTCGACCGTCGGTCGCATCGAGTCGGGCGTCCGCGTCCCCTCGACCGAATTGCTCGAACGGCTGATTCGCGCGGCGGGATTCGAGCTCCGCGTGGCGCTCGGCGAGCCCGACCCGGGCACCGAATCGCTCTTCGAGCGCACGCTGCGCCGCACTCCGCGCGAGCGCCTCGCCGACGCGACGCGCGCCGCGCGCTTCGTGCTGCGCGGTCGGCAGAGCCTGAACCGGAAACGCCATGCCGAGTCGTGACTTCGATCCG
>JANMTD010000608.1:0-11820 GCA_031390075.1 Deltaproteobacteria bacterium
GCCGAATGCGAGCTCGTACATGCGCCGCGTCCGGCGACCGTGGACGCCGGGGGAGAGGACGTCGATTGCGACGGGCGGCGGAACCTGCGCGCGCACCCATTCGCGCACGATCACCGCGCTGAGATAGGTCCGATCCTGCGCCGAGTCGGGCGTCGGCAACGCCATCACCTGCGTCGCGTCCAGTCCCTGCTCGATCAGGTACTGCCGCGCGAGCTCGGCATAGGTCGACGCGCCCAGGCGATCGCTCCAGGCGTGGATCGGCCCGCCGGTGGTCAAGACCTGGCGATAGCCCTCAGCCCGCACGAGCGGCCCGACCTCGCGCAGCTCGTCCTGCGCCATCCAGCCCTCGACGACGAGCAGCTCCGCACCGACCGGCGCATCGGGCGCGAGGAAGTCGTACACGTGTCGTAGCGCGATCCCCATCAGCCCGAGCACGAGAACGAGCGCAACGAGCCAACCCCAGGCGGTCGGAAGCCAGATCGAACGGCGTCTGAGCAAAGCGGGGCGCATCACGGCCGGCAGCCTACCGCCATCGAGTCGCCAGCGGGTTGTCCGCTCCCTCGAACTCGATCAGCTCGATCGCATTCCCGTCCGGATCGCGGCCGTAGACGTAGCTCGCGCCGCTTCCCCGCTGCGGGGCGCAGTGGAACGCCATGCCGGCGGCTGCGAGCCGTTCGTACTCGGCCTTCAGGTCGTCGACCTGCAGGCAGAGATGCGTGAGCCCGTGGTCGCAGACGGGGCGGCGCGCGGGGGCGCGACCCGGCTCGGGGTCGGTGAACTCGAAGACCTCGATCATCGTCCGGCCGAGGCGCAGCAGCGCAGCGCTGAAGCCGACGCCCGGGAGTGCCAGCATCTCGTCCATGCCGGGGGAGCCGGGCGGCATCGTGAAGCGCGTCAGCTCTTCGAAGCCGAGCAGATCGCAGTAGAAGCGGACCGTGCGCTCGAGGTCGGGGGTCGAGAGGCCGGTGTGGTGGATGCCCTGGATCATGCGCGTTCCTCCGCGGCCCATCCTGGGGCAGGCTCCTGGTCCCGACCCGTCGGCTCGCGGCGAGCGTAGTCCGGCGCGGGGCGGGAGGCGAAGGGTTTTAGACTTTCGTGGCCGTGCCGCCGGGAGTGCGGCGCTCCGTTGCGCTCGTGCGGATCACGTCACGTCGACGCGAACGGCCGTACGCCGGCGACGTGCATCCGACCAGAGGTCGACGGACTTGTCCCCGCTGAAGAGACCGAAGCCGATGACGGCGCGATTGTCACTCGGGGAACCGACGCGGGACCCGATCTGCTTCCGCGCGATCCACGATCGATGGCCTGGCAGCCCTCCGATTGTATCCAGCCCCTCGATCCTGGAGATCTTGCCCGCATCGGGGGGGAAGATCGCAAACCAGCCGCCGGCCTGGGGACGGGCCTCCGGCAATGCGCATAGGCCCAGGCGTGAAAGCCAGTGCAGCGCGGCCGGCGGTCGACCCGCAGCCTCCGCTGTATGCACGGAAACGATGTCGCCGTGGAAGCGTGCAGCCAGCTCGAGAGCGACGAGTCCCCGGCGCGTGTCGATCAGATCTGCCTTGACGGGACCATGTCGATATCCGAATGCATCGACGGCGCGCTGCATCAGTTCGGTCACACGGACGCCGAGCACTACATCGTCACGCGCCGCGATTCCTCCGTAGATGGGAACGCATGCGGGTGGAAGCGTGAAGAATCGAGACCCGATCGAGACGAGATGAAACTCCCCACTCATCACGGTCCCGTTCACGTCGAGATGGTCGCCCTCGACGCACTCCTCCACCAGGACACGGTCGCTGAAGGACAGCGCTTCTCGAATCGCGCCGTCGATGGCATGTCGCCCTCGTGCGCGCTTGACGCCACGGCTGCCCGAAGAATCGACGGGCTTGACCACAACCTCGGCGGCTTCGTCCGAAACGACGAGATCCGCGGAGGATCGGACGAGGACGCCCATCGGAACCGCGACGCCGTTCCGCGACAGCAGCTCTTTCGCAGCCTGCTTGTCGTCCATCGCGCGAATCGAATCGATCGTCGCATGGGGCAGGCCGAGCGCGGATGCGACGACGGAAACGCTGCGGACCCCGAGGTCGATGCTGGTGAGAACGGCACCGATCTCGATTCCCGAAATTCGCGAGCTCAGGGCGCGGAGGATTGCCTCGGGATCGTCGATCGGCGCCTGCACGTGGATCGCCGATCGGATGAGACCAGCAGGCTCAGGGTCTCGATCGACCGCAATCGGCTGCAGACCCGCAGAGGCGATCCGCTCGAGGAGCGCGCGCTGCAACGGCCCGACCCCCAGCTGCACGACAGCGCGCTTCATCGGGTACCCGCAGATTGGAGCGAGGCTCCGGCGGATCGCGACTCGCCGCTCGAAGGACGCGGGGTCTCGAAGGCGAGCATTCGCAGGTCCATCGGGGCCTCCCAGCCCTTGTCGAGACGGGCGCGGCAGGCCATCCGCAATGCGTGCCCGTCGTCGGCTTCGACGACTGCCCACGCGCCCTGCTCCCGCAGCAGCGCTCGCGATCGAGCGTCCGCCAATGGAGGCGTCACGCATTCTCCAGTCTGCGACTGGATCCAGAGATCCAACGCGTCGAACCCGGGGAATGCCGCTGGCAACAACAGATCGGCGATGGCATCTCCACCGACCCCGAGGTGGATCTCGATGATCCAGGGCTTGCCCGTGGGATCGATTCGCATCGAGACCGCGACGATGCACCACGAGTCGGGGAAGGCAGCCGCGATGCGCTCCAGAAGACGATCGATTTCGTCCGTATCCCGGGCGGACCGCGACGGGATCGCGCAACCGAAAGGCTGGATGCGATCCTCGTCGTCGATTCCAACCCATTCGTCCCAGAGCGCGATTCGTCGCGCCTGACCGTCGAACAGCTGGGCCAGTGCGGTCACGTCATGCCCCTCGATCCATTGGGCGATGTCCACGTCTCGATTGCCAGAGCACGCCCCGGCCTCCTCGAGACAGCGCTGTAGCGCCGCATCTGTGCGCACACGCCGGATGCCCGCCTTGCCCCTCAGTGTGACATCGGGCCTCACGATCACAGGTCCCTCGTCGAACGGAATCCTCGACTCCGCTGCGAAACGCCGGGGCGTCGCGAGGCCCGCTCGCGCGCAAACGCGGGCAAGTGCCGACTTGCTCGTAGCGGCGTCGACCAGCTCTCCACAAGCTGTAGGCAGCCCGCGCTGAAGTGCCACCTGGCTCGCCGACTCGAGTGCCGCCTTATCCGTGATTCTCGCCACGACACCGACGAGCTTCTCCCGGGAAACAACGAGGCTGATCGCATGGTGATCGCGAAGGTTCTTCGCGACAAAGGCGTCCGCCTGGCCTGCTCCCGGGGCCGCTGGATTCCCGTCGACGGCCACGACCCGAAACCCGGCGCGGCGAGCCGCGACGATCACCGGTATCTGATGGACGCCGGCGCCATACACGAGAAGCGCCCGGCGGCGGTCATCGCTCGCCTTCACATCGAGAAGTGTCATTCTGGGTCCACGCCGGTCTCGGGTGCATTTCGGTCAGGGGTCCGTTCGGCGGCATCTTCGCGCGACTTGATTCATCGCGGGGTTCCCGGCGTCAATCCGGTTCGTCGGGCCCAGGGAAACACCCAGATCCCGCTCGGTAGAAATACCCGTCTCGTCGTCGATCAGGAATTCCTGTTGTTTTCCGCTCGGCATCAACGCGGCGTTGCCGATGGAAGGACATCATTTTTGATCCATCTCGAGTGATCGTTTCCGAACGAACGGCTGTATCCGACGACAGGACCTCTGAACCCGATGACCCACACCCGAACCCTCCTCCTGCTCGGATGCGGCTTCGAGCAATCCGAAGCCCTCCGCATCGCGCGCGAGCTCGGCTACCGGACCATCGCCTTCGACAACGACGCGAACGCCGTCGGCCGAGCCTTCGCGGACTCCTTCTACCGCGTCGACCTCAAGAACTCCGCCGAGCTCGTGAAGCAGGCGAAGGCCTGCACACCGGACGGTGTCTTCGTCCACGCCGCCGAGCTCGCCGTCGAGGCGGCCCTCGTCGCCGAGGCCCTCGGCCTGCCCGGCCTCCCGGTCGAAACCGCTCTCGATGCGACGGACAAGAGTCGCCGCATCCAGCGCCTCGCCGCCGCGGGAATTCGGACACCGCGCTTCGAGATCCTCCGCACCGCCGCCCCCGACATCGATCCCTGGCTCGAGCAGACGAAATCGATCCCCTACCCCAAGGTCCTGAAGCCGACGAACCAGGCCGGTGCCCGCGGCGTTCGGTTGATCGAAGATCGCGCGGCCTTCGCCGCCTACTACGACCGCCGACTCGATTGGCGGAGCGACGAGATCGTCTGCGAGGAGCGCCTCGAAGGTCTGCAGCTGAGCACCGAGAGCGTCTCCGTCCGCGGCAAGCGCGTTCACCACGCGATCGCGCTGCGTCATTACGACACGACCGCGGACCTGCTCCCCTGCTTCATCGAGGACGGCCACTCGATGCCCTTCGCACTTCCGCCCACCCGGCAGGCCGCGGTCGTCGACGTGATCGAGCGCTGCTTCGCGGCCCTCGGCATCGACGACGGCGTGCTCAAGGGCGACCTGCTGATCCGGGACGACGGCACGATCTACGTCCTCGAGATGGCCGCCCGGACCAGCGGCGGCCGCTTCGCCGATACGGTCGTTCCCCTCGCGACGGGCACCAACATCCTCTACCCGCTGATCGAGCAGGCGATGGGCGACGATTTCTCCCGCGACTGGTTCACACCGCTGCGCCACGCCGGCGTCTCCCAGCGCTTCTTCCTCCACGACGGCCCCTGCCAGATCCGCCGCTGGCCTGCGCTGCGCCGCCTCGTCGCGCGTCCCGGCGTCGCCGAGGTCCGCCTCGACGAGAGCCTCTTCCATACCGGCGCGCTCCCCCCGATCCAGAGCCACCGCGATCGCCTCGGCTACGTGATCACCACCGCTCCGACCCGCGAAGAAGCCGACCGCGCCGCCCTCGACATCACGCAGTCCTTCGCCCGCGAGCTCGAAGTCGAGGCTCCCCGATGAAGCAGGCCCCGCGATGAACGCACCGCGCACCCTCGTCCTCGTCGGCACCGGCGCCTACGCCCTGCGCGACGCCTACGGACCCGGCGTCGTGCTGCGGAGCCTCGCCCAGTGGGCGGCGGAGAACGGCGGGCGATCCCGGAACGCGGACGATCGCCCCTGGCAGATCGCGATCGTCTACCGCTCGGACGCGGGTCGAGTCCGCGCCGAAACTGAATGGAAACAGATCCGGTCGGAGAATCCGCTCGCCCCCGACCTCATGCTCCTCGCGGCAGCGAGCGACGCCGCCGAGGCGGCGATCGAATCCGCCCACGCGCTCTTCGTCTGTGTCCCCGACTCGGCGCATGCGGAGTACGTCGAGCGCGGGCTCGACGCCGGCGTACCGACCTGGGTCGTGAAGCCGCTGACGGGCGACGGCGAGCGCTCGGCCGCCCTCGCCCGCCGCGCGGAGGCGAGCGGTGTGCCGCTCTGGGTCGACTACCACAAACGCTTCGACGTCTCGAACCGCCTGCTGCGGAGCGCCCTCGAGGCGGGTGAGCACGGCGCGCCGCTCCTGCTCAGCGTCCGTTATTCACAGCCGCGGGACCTGCCGCTCCAGGGCTTCGCCTGGACCGGTGAGACCAACGTCTTCAGCTACATCGGCTGTCATTACGTCGATCAGCTCTTCTACCTGATGCCCGGCCTCGCGGTCGAAGCGGTCCACGCGCACGGCGTCGAGGGCCCCGTCTTCGAACGCCTGGGTCATACCGCCTGGGACACCGTCCTCGCGCGCTTCGATTGCCGCTGGCGGGGCCGACCCGTGACCGCCCAGTTCGAGGTCGGCTGGAACAATCCGCTCGCGAGCCCGACGAAGAGCCTCCAGATCGTCGAGCTCGCCTGCGAGCGCGGGCGCTTCTTCATGGACCAGACGCGGCGGGGCGTCGAGATCTGGAGCGACGACGGGGTCACGACGCCGAACCCGTATTTCTTCGTCCGCCTGCACGACCCGGCGACGGGCGCACCCCGCTACCAGGGCTACGGCTACGAGAGCGTGCGCGAGTTCCTCGACTTCACGCTGCGATCGGCGGCGGAAAGGTCGCGCGCCCTCGCGAACGATTCACTGCCCTGGGCCCGCGTGGCGGCCCGCGTCGACGCGGTCCTCGATCGGGTCGCGCGCGCGCTGGCGCAGGACTCAGTGCTTGCGCGCCAGGATGCCGCAGGTCCGGCCTAGCCCCGCCGCCGCGAGCGCGCGGTAGAGCCGGGCCAGCTCGTCGATCCGCGACGCATCGATCAGCGCGCGCTCGAAGGCCATGCGCCGTCCGTGGCAAGCGCGACCGACTTCCGGATGACCGACATAATCCTCGCCCATCAGCAGGAACATCTCGATCGGGAAGGACGCGACGCGGTCGATCTCGATCAGGCCGTGGCGCGCGAGCAGCGCCGAGAGGCTCGTGCCGTCGAAGTAATTCAGGTGGTGGTCCGGAGCGACCCACCAGGCGGATTTTCCGAGCTGCGCGCGGGCGGTCTCCTGCAGGGCGTTGAAGTCGTTCGGGACCTCGATGAAGGCGACACCGCCCGGGGCGACGAGATCCGCGATCCGCGCGACACAGGCCTCGGGCTCGAGGACGTGCTCGAGGACCTGGGCACAGTGGACGACGTCGAAGCGCGCCTCCCCGGGTTCGAAGTCGAGGAGCTCGCCGCAGAAGACGTCGAGCCCGAATCGCTCGCGGGCGTGGCGCGCCGCGTTCCGCGAGGGCTCGATCCCGAATCCCCGCCAGCCCTGCTGCTGGAAATGATCGAGCAGGAAGCCGCCCGAGGAGCCGACATCGAGGACCCGGCGCCGCGAAGCCGGCAGCGCCGCCTCGATCATCCCGCGTCGGATCGACCAGATCGCATCCCAGTAGGCCCGGTCGCGATCCACGTCCGACAGATAGGTCGACTTGTCCTCTTCGTAGAATTTCTCGCCGTAGAGCGCGCGCTGGGACTCGGGGGTCGGCCGGGGCCAGACCTGGAGGAATCCGCCGGTGGCTCGCCGCAGCTCGACCGGACCGGCGAGGCCCTCGAGCGTGATCGCCTCGTCGCCTTCCCGCCCGTCAGCCCGTGCCACCGGCCGCGCAGACCATGCCCCCTGCCCGGCGCGGGCGGAGGGGACGGCGATCACGGGCGGCGGAATCAACATGCGGACCTCTCGATCGACGGGCTCGGCCCACGCCGACGGCGTTCACCCGATTTCGGTTCGAAACGCGCGCGTTCGATTCGAAAGCGGATGCGGCCGTGAGCGCCGACACAGCGCGCTCGCGCAGGGAGTCCGACCTGAAAATGCAAGCGGCGTGCCCCGGGCCTGCCGATTCCGGTGCCATCGCCGCACGGCCCCCTTTTCGATCCCGCGATCTTCGTCAAACTGTGCGCTCCACCCGGGAGACGCGATTGAATCCTCGACGCCTCATGGCGACTACAGCCCCGCACACCGCTACGAACAACGACTCGAATGGAGCCATGAGTACCGCCACGACCCCGACCCGAGAAGCGATCCACTCCTTTGGCGCCGCCTGGCATCGAGCCCTCTCCGGCGTGCTCGCCTCGTCTTTCGTCGCGGTATTCGTTCTGGGACTCGCCCTTGGCGCGAGCAGCGCCGGCGCCGCCGAGCAGGGATGGGTCAAAGGGGATCTTCGCCTCAACCTGCGCTCGGGAGGCGGCAACGAGTATCGGATCCTCGGCACACTCGCGACCGGAGATCCGGTCAAGGTCCTCGACCGGGGAACGGAATGGACCCGGGTCGAGGCCGCGGACGGCAAGGTCGGCTGGATTCCGGCCGGCTACGTCGACCTGACGCCCCCGGCCGTGGCGCGGCTCGCTTCCGTCGAGGCCGAAGCGAGCACTCTCCGAACCGAGCTCGAGAAGTTCAAGGGCGAGACGACGGCGCTGCGGGAATCGAATACGGCGCTCGCGTCGAACGACGACGGACAGCGCAAGGAGATCGACACGCTGCGGCTCGAGAATCTCGAGATGCGCGCGGTCTCGCGTTACCAGGAATGGCTGACCGGCGCGGCGATCCTCGCCGGAGGCATGATCGCGGGGGCCCTGCTCCAGCGCCGCAGCACGAGTCGAAGGCCGTCTTCGCGCATCCGGCTCTAGAGGACAGCAGCCATGGAGCTCGAAGGCCTCGACATCGTCGACGAAGTGAAGATGGGCATGATGATGTCGGGGGCGGATCGGGCGTCGATCCTGGCCCGCGCAAGGCAGCTCGACGCGAGTGGCCTCCACTCGCTCTGGGTCGGTGACCACATCGCGTTCCATATCCCGGTCGTCGAGAGCCTCTCGCTGCTCGCCTTCGCCGCGGCGGCGACCGAGCGGATCGAGCTCGCGACGGGCGTGCTCCTGCTTCCGCTTCGAAACCCGACCCTGACCGCCAAGATCACGGGGACCGTCGACATGCTCTCGGGCGGGCGGCTGCTGCTCGGCGTCGGGGTCGGCGGCGAGTATCCGCCGGAATTCGAGGCCGTCGGCGTGAACATCGCCGAGCGCGGCCCGCGCACCGACGAGGCGATCGAGATCCTGCGCCGCCACTGGACCGAGCAGAAGGTCGAGCACCACGGCCGCTTCCACGACTTCGGCCCGGTCAAGATCGAGCCGAAGCCCGTGCGCCCCGGCGGTCCGCCGATCATCGTCGGCGGCCGCAAGGCGGCCTCGATGCGCCGCGCCGGGCGCCTCGGCGACGGCTACATCTCGCACATGTGCGACGTCGAGACCTACGCCTCGAATCTGCGCGCGATCGCAAGCCACGCCCGGGAATCCGGCCGCGCGGGCCGCCCGTTCCAAACCGCAGCGCTGCTCTTCACCGTTCTCGACGACTCCTACGAAGCCGCCCACGAACGCGCCGCGAAGCTCCTCGGCATGATCTACAACACGGATTTCCGGGAGGCCTCGAAGCGCTATTGCCTGCTCGGAAAGCCCGAGGATTGCCTCGACCAGCTGCGCAAGTTCGCGCAGGCCGGCTGCCGGCATTTCGTGCTCTCGGCGCTCTCGGATCCCGACGAGATCATCGAGCGCGCGACGCGGGACATGATCCCGGCGCTCTCGAGTCTCGCCTAGCCGAGCTTCAGGACCCCGGCCTTCCTATCCTTGAGAGGAGGCGCGCGAGTACATCCCCGCCAAAACCCCGATCGCGAACGCGAATCCCGCCAGCGCCGAGAGGACGGCCGCCCAGCCCGCGCGCTTGTGCCGGCGCAGGACCTTCGGATCGGGCTCGGGATCCCGGGCATCGCGCGTCACGATGCGCGTTCCGGCGAGCTTGCGCGACTGGATCCAAGCCGCGCTGCCCGCGATCAGCATGACCATCACGCAGAGCTCGTGGCAGCGCAGGACCCAGAGATCGAGACTCGTCCAGCTCGACATGTCCTCGCGCCCGATCAGCACGACCTTGAGCACGTACGAGAGCAGAAACGCGACCACGAGCCAGGACGCGATCTTCATGGCCCGGCGATGGCGCGCGATCTCGCCGCGGTGTGCACAGCGAACGCCGAGCAGGGCCAGCGCGCAGACGACCGCCAGATCCATGAGGGCCGCCGACCAGAAGAAGAGTCCGGGATTCATCACGGGTCGATGCCTGCTTCCGTTCTCGTCGCGCCACGCGGAGCTCGGGTGGGCGCGCGCAGCGTAGCGAAGCACGCATGCGATGGGGCCCGCACGATGCCCTTCAATCGGCGCTGGGACTCGTCGCCTCGAGCTCCCGGCCCGCGGTCTCCGGAAGCCACCAGACGACGAGGGCACCGAGCAGCGAGACACTGCTGACGAGCACCGCCGCGAGGGCGAGGTCTCCCGTCTCAGCGACGAGGAAGCCGACGGCCGCGAAGCCCACCGCCGCACCGAGGGTCTCGTGGAGCGTCTCCCAGCCCATCGCCGTATTGCGGCTCGAGGTCGGGAAGAGCTCGCTCGTCACGATGCGCATCAGGACATTGCCGCCGGTCAGCAGGAAGATGAAGGGAATCCAGACGAAGGGCACCCAGGCCCCGGGCCCGAAATACATCGCCCAGGCCATCAGCGGAAAGGCGCCGAAGGCCACCATCGCCAGCGGCCGCCGCCCGATCCGGTCCGCGGCGAAGCCCATCGCCGGATTGCCGATCGTCCCGAGCGCGCCAGCGACGAGGGCCATGAGCGAATAGCTGCTCGGCGACCAGCCGTGGGTCGACTGCACGAAGTCCGAGACCAGGCTGAATGCCGGTGTCGTCGCCGCGGAGACGCTCGCGGCCATCGCGGCGACGGCGAGGCTGCGGGCCGGATGATCGCGCACGAGCTCGCGCATCGGTCCGATGAGCCGCGACCAGGTCGATCCCGCCGGCAGCGCTGCCTGGGACGCACGGAAATGCTCGCTCTCCGTGATCCGGGATCGGAAGACCGTGAATAACAACAGCGGCGCGAGACCCAGGAGATAGAGGAACCGCCATCCGAAGGGCAGGCGATCCACGAAGGCATAGAGGATCGCGCTGAGGCCGTAGCCGATGGTGCCGATCGCGCCGAGCAGGCCGATTCCCCAGCCCCGGTGGCGCGCGGGCAGCGCCTCGGCGACCAGCACGACCGCCGTCGCCGTCGCGGCGACGAGGAACGCGCGCGTCAGGGTCTGCGCGACGACGAACTGGAGCGGCGTCTGGGCGAGGCCCGTGATAAAAGTGCCGACGCTCATGCCCACGATCGCGACGAGAAAGACCCGCCGGCGCCCGAACCGGTCGGCGAGAGGAAGCATCAGGAAGGCTGGAATCGCGCCGAGCCGGATCCAGGCCAGCAGCGAGGTCATCTCGGCCGGGCTCTGACCGAAGCTCTCGCGGATCTGCTTCAGCGCCGCCGAGAGCATCGAGAGGTCGTAGTTCTCGAACAGGAACGCGAGCGAGACGATGCCGACGATCCCGACATGGCGCTCTTCCAGGTCCCGGGGCACGCGGCCCAGGAAAGGCGGGATCCACCACGGGCGGCGAGCGCGGGGTTCCGAGCCGGAGTAGACCCCTTCGACGGCGTCCGCGCCGGAGCCGCCCGTGTCCTCGCCACCCGTCTCTGCCACGACGCGACTCTAGCCCCCGAACCGACGTGCGAAGACGACGCCGGGTCCGCTTCGTGGTGGGCGGGCAATTCGGGTAGGATGGCGGCCATGACGGTGCTCGCCATCCTGCCCGCTCGTTATGGCTCGACCCGCTTCCCGGGCAAACCCCTCACGCCGATCGCGGGCAAGCCGATGATCCAGCACGTCTGGGAGCGGACGCAGCTCGCGAAATGCGTCGATGCGGTCGCGATCGCGACCGACGACGAGCGCATCCGCGATGCATGCCTCGGCTTCGGTGCGCAGGTCGAGATGACTTCACCGGACCATCCGACGGGCACCGACCGCCTCGCCGAGGTCGCCGCGCGCTACGACCACGACGTGATCGTCAACGTGCAGGGCGACGAGCCGCTGATCGAGGGCTTCGTGATCGACGCGGCGGTCGAGGCGCTCCTTACGGCGGACCTTCGGTCCGAGGCACTCGCGCCCGGCCCGCCGCGAGCCTCGATGTCGACCGTCGTCCACCGCGCCGAGCCCGACGCCTTTGACGACCCCAATCGCGTGAAGGTCGTCGTCGACCAGGACGGCTTCGCCCTCTACTTCTCCCGCGCGCCGATCCCGTTCCGCCGTAAAGACACGGGGATCGCGCCGCTCCAACATGTCGGCCTCTACGTCTACCGCAGGGAATTCCTGCTCGAGTTCGTGCGCTGGCCGCGGACGCCCGCCGAACAGGCGGAGGAGCTCGAGCAGCTGCGTGCCCTCGAGAACGGGCACCGCATCCGCGTGGC
>JANMTD010000612.1:0-4654 GCA_031390075.1 Deltaproteobacteria bacterium
CATACTTACCGAATGGCGAGTCTTGGGTCACGCTCCTAGGCGTCGAGCGCTCGCCGCACGAGCTCGGGGTCGACGGTGGTGCTGGGAACCTTCGACCCGCGCTTTGCGGGGAACCACGAACGCGGGTCGGCCTCGAGTCCCATGCCGTGCATGTAGTTGTAGAGCGCGGTTCTGAGTCCGTCGGCGTAGAAATCGTGATCGCAGCCGGTCGGATCGACGAAGGCGAGGTCGTTGCGCGCGAACCGAGGCGTCTCGGTCTCGAGGAGCTCGATTCCGAAGCGCTCGGGTGCCTGGCCGATGGGGCTGTGCGCGGTCGCGGCGAAGCGGTGCCAGAACGCCGATTGGATGCAGCCTTCGGCGAAGAGCTGGCGCACGCGTTCGAGCGCATCGATCGTCTCCTGCGCGGTCTCGGTCGGGAAGCCGTACATCAGGTAGGCGTGCACCATCACGCCGGCGTCGGTGAACGCGCGGGTCACGCGGGCGACCTGCTCGACGGTCACGCCCTTCTTCATCAGCGCGAGCAGCCGGTCGGAGGCGACCTCGAGCCCGCCGCTGATGGCGACACAGCCGGACCGCGCGAGCAGCGCGGCGAGCTCGGGGGTGAAGGCGTTCTCGAACCGCACGTTGCCCCACCACGTGATCGTGAGGCCGCGCTCGATCAGCTTCTCAGCGAGCGCCCTGAGCCCTGCCGGAGGTGCGGCCTCGTCGACGAAGTGGAATCCGGTCTGGCCGGTCTCGGCGATCAGCGCCTCGATCCGGTCGACGAGCAGATCGGCGGGCGTGCGGTCGTAGCGCGCGATGTAGTCGAGGCCGACGTCGCAGAACGCGCACTGCTTCCAGTAGCAGCCGTGGGCGATCGTGAGCTTGTTCCAGCGCCCGTCCGACCAGAGCCGGTGCATGGGGTTCAGCATCTCGAAGAGCGACAGGTAGCGATCGAGCGGCAGTCCCGCGTAGGTCGGCGTTCCGGTATCGCGCTGCGGGATGTCGTGCAGGGAGGGGTCGGTGGCCAGTGCGACGACCCCTTCGCGGCGCACGAAGGTTCGCAGCAGCGGGGCCGCGGGATCGCGCAGATGGGCGATGAGCGCGAGCATCGGCGCCTCGCCGTCGTCGAGGGTCACGTAGTCGACGTAGTCGAACAAGCGCGGATCGGCGAGCTCGCGCAGCTCGGTGTTGACGTAGCCGCCGCCGAGGATGACCCGGGTCGCCGGCGCGATCGCCTTCGCCGTGCGCGCGATCCGGAGCGCGCCGTAGAGGTTGCCCGGAAAGGGCGCGGTCAGCCCGATCACGTCGGGTCGATGTTGCTCGACGAGCTCGGCGGTCAGCTCGTCGAGCATCGTGTCGATCAGCGACGGCTCGCCTTCGAGGGCCTCGCGCAGGGGATCGAAGGTCGGTGCGCTGGCCGCGAGCCGCTCGCCGTAGCGCGCGAGCTCGAACTCGGGATCGATCCCCTCGCGGATCATGTCGGCGACGTCGTCGACGTAGAGGCTCGCGAGATGTTTCGCGCGATCGGAGATTCCGAGGGCCCCGAACGCCCACGCGAGCGGATCGCCGTCGTCGTCGCCTACCGCGTCGTGGGCCTGGATCGCGGCGAACCGGGGTCCCTCGGGCAGCAGCTCACGTCCGACGATGCGCAGGGCGAGGCCCGGATCGCGACCCTGGAGGAAACGCACGACCGGATCGATCGTCTCGAGGTAGCGCGCGCCGTGTTTTGCGAAGTGCCGGACCGACGCGGGCGCGCCCTTCCTGGGCTTCCCGAGCAGGTCGAGCACACGGCCGAGGCCGGCACGGCTGAACGCGCGCAGAAACAGCTCGATCGCTGCGTCGGCCTGGCGGACGTCGAGATCCAGCGCCGGGTGCTGGCGCAGGAAGCCTGCCAGATACGCCGTCGCGGGGTACGGCGTGTTCAGCTGCGTCATCGGCGGGGTGACGAGAAGGAGGCGCAACGAAGCGACGCTAGCAAACGCTCGTCAGGCGGTCAGAGCAGCGCGGATTACTTCCCGAACCGCCCTCCGTAGAGCACCGGACTGGAGACCTGCTCCGGATGGATCCGAATCGTCGTCCGTCGCGCCTCCGGCGAGTCGAGATCCGCCGGCGGCTCATGGCCACCCGATTGTGTGCGGAATTGCAGACTCAGGAAGCTTCGATCCGGGTCCGGCTCGAGCGTCGCATGGCCGCGCAGCTCGACATACCGCGTATGGTCCTCGTGATCGACGACGCAGAACGTGACCGTCGGATCGGCGACGAGGTTCTTGTACTTCATGCGGCTCTCGAGCGTCGAGATCCGCACCGACTTCCCGTCCCAGACGTAGCCGACCGGATTGCTCGAGAGTCGGCCGTCGTTGTGGCGGATCGTCGTCAGGATGCCCAGCGAGTTGGATTTCAGCATCGCCGCGCTGGCCGCGGGGATCTCGGCTTCCTTGGATCGATTCATGGGGCTCCTTTTCTGCAGGACGAAAGTCCGCGGGATGAGGGCGATCGGCGGTGGCGAGGTGCGTCGTCCGATCGAGGAGCGTGGCACTGCGCGACCAGAATTCAAGGCCCGCTCTAGACGGGTTCGAGGGTGTGTCACTCGTCGGAGGTCGGGGTCCGATCCCCTTGGTACGACGTCGTCGCAGCGCGTCGACCTTCGTGATAGGGTCGTCATGAGGCTGTGCGAGAGGAGCCCCCATGAACAGAGCCCAACAGAAATTCGGCGAGCCGCTCGAGCTCGTCGTGAAGAAGATCTTTCCGGCCCTGAACCCGATGATCCAGGAGTTCGTGCGGGCCGCGCCCTTCGCCGTGCTCTCGACGGCGGACGGGGAGGGCAACTGCGATGCCTCGCCCAAGGGTGGAATGCCCGGGTTCGTGAAGGTCCTCGACGAGCATCGTTTGCTCTTGCCGGACGTGGCGGGCAATCGGCTCTTCCAGTCGTACGAAAACCTCGAGACGAATCCGAAGGCGGCGCTGCTCTTCTTGCTTCCCGGCTGCGACTGGACCGTGCGGGTCAACGGGCGGACTTCGGTCGTCGAGAAGAGCGACGGTCGGCTCGCGGGCATCGATCCCGAGGTCTTCGAGCACGACGACAATACGAAGGTTCTCCAGGGCATCCTGCTCGAGGTCGACGAGGCCTACGCCCAGTGCCCGCGTGCGTTCACGTTCTCGAAGCTCTGGGACGTCGAGCGAATCGGCACAGCCCGCGGCGCCAACGCGAACCGCTACTGGCTCGGGCGCTGGAAGGAATCGATGAACGGTCTCGCCGATGATGTCCTCAGAGAGGTGGAACCCGCCAATGGCTGAGCGCTCTTTATGGGCTGAGGGCTCTTCATGGGCTGAAGGCTCTTCAGGGGCCGCGGGGCCGCGGCCGCCGACTCCGCGGCTCCCGCGCTTCGGGCTCTATTACGACTTCCGCAATCCGGCCTTCGCCGGGCGATCCTTCGCGCGTCTTTACGCGGAGACGCTCGAGCAGGCGGCGTGGGCCGAGCGCGAGCTCGGCTTCGGCTCGGCGTGGATCTCCGAGCACCATCTCGCGGTCGACGGCTACACGCCTTCGCCCCTGACCCTCGCCGCCGCCCTCGCGACGAAGACCGAGCGCATGCAGATCGGGACGAGCATCGTGATCCTCCCGCTGCAACATCCGGTGCGCCTGGCCGAGGACGCGCTGACGGTCCACGCGATCTCCGGCGGGCGCTTCAGCCTGGGCGTCGGGCTCGGCTACCGAACGGTCGAGTTCGCGGGCTTCGGCATCCCGATGCGCGACCGGCGCGGGCGCCTCGAAGAGGGCATCGACATCCTGCGCGCCGCCTTCGCGGGGAAGACCTTCACGCACCGCGGCCGGCATTTCGATCTCGGCGAGATCACGATCACGCCCCGGCCCGATGCGGGTGCGGGGCCGGAGCTCTGGATCGGCGGTTTTACGCCCCCCGCCATTCGCCGCGGTGCGCGCCTCGGCGATGGCATGCTGCTCGCGATGCCCGCGCACTGGGCGCTCTACCAGGCCGAGTGCGAGCAGGCGGGACGTGTCCCGCGCTTGGCCGCCGGTCACCACTGGATCCTGGGCGACGATCCCGAGGCGGAGCTCGCCGCGGGCGCGCCCTATCTCATGCACCAGGTCAACGAGTACGGCATGCACGGGGCGTACGGGCCGGCGGAGGCGTGGCGACCGATCACGAAGGCCGCGGAGCTTCTGACCCGCAGTCCGTGGGAGCTGAAGGACGCCGACGCGGCCGCCGAGGTCGTCGTGACTGCGGCGCTGGCCGGCGTCGAAGACGTGCACTGCTGGACGATCTTCCCCGGCGAGCCGATCGAGCGCTCGAACGCGCGGCTCGAATACTTCGCGAAGAAAGTCGTGCCGCGGGTGAAGCAGCGGTTGGGGCTCGCCTGAGGAGTGCCGCGTTCGAATCGGGTTCCTGGACCCGTAGGGCAATCGCCCGTGTGACCGTCACCGAAAACGTCCCGAGATTGCCGCACAGTTGCGTACGCCGACGTGTTAGGGTCGGCTCGCTGGTGTCCCGGGTAGAGACTCTCTGTGTCCCACGGATCGAGACCGCCATGGAGTCGCCATGCGAACGGGGCCGTCGGGGTTGGCCTCAACTCCCGGCGGCCCCCATTCGCTCGCCTGCGCCCCGCAGTCGGGAGGCGGATCCGCGCGACGCCGCCGTTGGCGACAGCGGCCTCG
>JANMTD010000632.1:0-9093 GCA_031390075.1 Deltaproteobacteria bacterium
GAGCCATTGCCGCGGGTGCCCTGCGCCAGGCCGTCAACGCGCGGGGCGAACGGATAGCGCGCGGCTTCGATCATCAGACGGGCGGCTTCGGTGCTTTCAGCGTTGCACAGCAGGATGCCGTGGACGCCGGCGGCCAGCGTCAGGAGAAGCGTGAACGACGAGCGGGTTCTGATTTTCATCGACTAACGACCTCCGAGGAGCTTTCGAATCTCTGCGCGCAGCTTGGTGCCGTCGCCGCGCTGGAATCCACGATGGACGTACCGGATGACGCCCTCGCCATCGATCAGATACGAGGTCGGCATCGTGTCGACGCCGAACTGCTTGGGGAGGCGTCCCTTCGGATCGCTCGCCGAGGGGTATCCGATCGGGTTCTTCGCGAGGAAGCGGAGTGCCTTCTTCGGAGTCGTGTCGAGGTTCACGGCGACGACCTGGAATCCGTCGCTCGCGAGGTCCTTGCGCATCGCCTCGATCTCCGGGATCGCCTTCAGGCACGGTGCACACCAGGACGCCCAGAAGTCGAGGTAGACGACCTTGCCCCGGTACTTTTCGAGGGAGACCGTGCCCTTGCCGTCGAGGGCGGGGGCGGCGAAATCCGGCGCGCGCTCGCCGGCCTCGAGGGCCCGGACGCTCGTCGGCGCGAGCATCAGCGAGGTCATCAGCGAGAGGGCGAGCAGCAGCAAGAGCGAGGCAGTCGGTCCGAACGCGATTCGCGTCGCGTTCGTTCGGCGTGCAGAGGCCGTCATGGATTCGGGATCTCCTGTCGATCGCGGGCAGCTCATTCAGGCGAGCCGCTCGACTGCACGCTGCATCGTCGTGTCGGCGGGCCGTGCTGAGGGAAATGTGATGCGCACCGCAGACTTGCCGGCTCAGCAGCGCGGCCGGGAAGTCCGGTCGCGGTCTCTCAGAGGGCGTCGATTCGGCGTACCTCGGCGAGGGCGGTGACGACCGCGTCCTGGGTCAGGAGCTCCGAGAGGACGCGGGGCTGCGTCGGCGCAGCCGGGTCGTAGACGAGGTAGAGCGGAACGCCCGCGCGGCCGAACTCGGCGAGCTTCGCCCGGATCGAATCGTCTCGCCGTGTCCAGTCGGCCTTGAAGAGCGCGTAGCGGCCGTTCTCCAGGGCTTCGCGGACAGCCGGGCGGTCCAGCACCGTCTTCTCGTTCACCTTGCACGTCAGGCACCAGTCGGCGGTGAACACGACGAAGGCGGGGAGGCCGCGGGCGAGCGTGGCTTGCACGGCCGCCTCGCTGTAGGGCGCGAAGCCGTCGTCCTGGATCGCCGTCGCATCGCCGTCCCCGGCGGCGAGCCCGGACGAATTCGCCGCGCGCTCGAAATCGATCAGGTTGAAGCTCGCGAAGGCGAGCACGGCGATCGCCACGGCGCTGGCGCGTCCGAGCCAGAGGCTGCGCATGGGTTGCATCTGGCCGTAGGACCAGAGCAGGAAGGCGAGGAAGAGCAGCGCCGCCGTCAAGGCGACGACGGCGTCCGAGCCCCCGCTCTGGCCGACGATCCACAGGAGCCAGATCACGGTCGCGAGCAGGCAGAAGCCGAGCCCCGCGCGCAGCGTCAACATCCACGGGCCCGAGCGCGGAATGAAGCGCGCGAGCCTCGGGAAGAAGCTGACGAGCAGAAAGGGCGAAGCCAGGCCCGCGCCGATCGCGAGGAAGATCGCGACGATGCCGTAGCCCGAGCTCGCGAAGGCGAAGCCGACGGCGGTCCCGAGAAAGGGCGCCGTGCACGGCGTCGCGAGCACGACTGCGAGCAGTCCTTCGAAGACCGACCGCGAGAGCCCGCTGGCCTCCTGGCCGACGACGGCGAGGCGTCCTTGGCCGAGCTCGATCTCGAAGACGCCGAAGAGATTGAGGGCGAAGGTGACGAGCAACGCCGCGATCCCTGCGACGAAGAGCGGCTCCTGGAACTGGAAGCCCCAGCCGACGGCGTGGCCGGCGAAGCGGAGCGACAGCACGAGACACGCGAGGACCAGCATCGATCCGAGCACGCCCGCGGTGTAGGCGAGGCCGTGCAGTCGGACTTCGCGGGGATCGCGCTCGGCCATGTCGGCGACGGACACGATCTTGATCGCGAGCACCGGCAGCACGCAGGGCATCCCATTCAGGATCAGGCCGCCGAGCAGAGCGAGAAGGAAGACCTGGAGCCAGGCCAGCGGCGTCGTCGCCGCCGCGGTGGGATCGTTGTTCGCGCCGCCGACCGGGAGATCGATCTCGGCGCGGCGGACCGCGCCCGAAGCATTGCGGAGCTCGATCACGCCGTGCAGCCGATCCTCTCCCGGCTCGAGGCGCGTCAGCTCGAGCTCGAGCCCGATCCGCTTCGAGCTGGAATCGACGGAATACCGCTGTTCTCGACCGAACTCGAAGGTTTCGCCCTCGAAGGGAATGAACGTGAGGGCGGTCGGTCTCGCCGTTTCGCTCTCGCAGGTCGCACTTCCGCTCGGACACGCGTCGAGGGAGAGCGCGAGACGGGACGTCTCGTCGACGGCGGGCGGGGCTGCGGACCAGGCGGCGGCGAGGTCCCAGCCGAGCACATCCGCCCGAGGTGGGACGAGGGCTTCGCTCTCCTGGAAGAGAGCGAGGATCGTGTCGCGATCGGCTGCGTCGACCGCGGCGTCGAGGGGCGACTCGAGGGCGAGTGTCGCCGGCACGCATTGCGTCCGACAGATCAGCACGGACGCCTCGGCGCGTGCGATGGGTTTCGAATTCGCGGCTTCGGCGCGGGGCGCGGCCTGTGCCGTGAGATTCGCGGCGAGCAGCACTCGGCCCTCGTAGCCGTACGTCGTGAAGAGATCGTCGGCCTCGCGGAAGGTCTCGGGGGCGGGCCAGGCGAGGGGGCCGACGGTGTAGCCGGTGGCTTCGAGCTCGATCTCCGGCGCGACACCGGTCTCGCCGGGATTGCGCCAGTAGAGATGCCAGCCCGGTGCGAGCTCGAAGAGCACACCGATCCGAGCCGGCGTGTCGGTCGAGACGACGAGTGTGGCGACGAGCTGCGGGACATCGGACTCGAGGACGGCGGTGGCCCGCGCGGAGGCGGGCAGGCCCGCGAGCGCGACAGGCCCGCTCGAGCGGAGCGCAACCGCCCGCGACGGTGCGGAAAGGGTGAGCGCGCTCGGGAGGCACATCAGCAATAGAAGGAGTGATCGGAAGAGGGTCGGCATGCGGGTCGCGATTCCTTGCTCGCCGGAGGGCTGGCCGAAGCGGTGGCCGGAAGCGCTCACGGTTATCGGTCGCCTGCCGCATCCGACCTTTGTGCATTTCGTCTCGAAGCCCGCGAGTCGACGTGATGCGCGATCCCGGTTCTCGCGCGACGCGCAACTCGCCTCCCGTTCGTGCGCAGTCGGATCCAAAGCCGGGAATCTCCCCGGCAATTCTCCGAGTGATCCAATCTGGTGACGCGGAAAACACACATTTTCGTGGCCCAGGTCACCGAGAACACCTGTCGCATACCGAATGGGAAACGGGCCCCTGTCCCGAAGACGGCGGGTCTTCAGCTCCCGGAACCGAGCGCATGCCACGGCCGGGTCAGTGCGAGGTCGAGTCGACGATGTCCCACGAGAAGCCCCACGAAATGCGACGAAGAAATAGTGAGTCGAGCCGGTCGCGTCGGCTCGTCCTGGTCGGTCTGGCGCTGCTCTTCGCGAATACCGCGGTGGCGCAGATGGACGACACCGACCGGGCCCGGCGCATGCACGACCGGATCGCCGGCGTTCCGCCGACGACGGCCGTCCTGTCCCAGATGGCCGCACACATCGGCAACGACCGCGCAGATCTCGCGGCTGCCCTCGCGATGCAGAATCCCGCCTTCTACAACGTCTCGCTGAAGAACTTCGTGATGCCGTGGACGAACGAGGCGATGACGGTGTTCGCGCCGCTCAACGACTACGCCGCGACGGTCATCGGCATGATCCGCGACGACGTTCCGTTCAATACGGTCCTCTCCGAGGACATCATCTACACCGGCGCCAACAATCTCGTCACTCCGAACTACGAGCAGACGAGCAACGCCCACTACGAGGCCCTCGAAGAGGCCGGTGTCGACCTCTCGAATCCAATGCAGCTCGTCCGCCGGACCCAGTCGGGCCTTCCCGGCACCCAGATCTCGGCGAACGAGGCGGCCGGCATCGTCACGACGCGCGCGGCGGCCGAGGCCTTCTTCTCCGCCGGCACGAATCGCGCGATGTGGCGCTTCACCGCGATCAACTACCTCTGTCGCGACATGGAGCAGCTCCACGACGTCACGCGCCCCGGCGACTGGATCCGGCAGGACGTGAGCCGGAGCCCCGGTGGCGACAGCGAGATCTTCCTCAACAACTGTTATGGCTGTCATTCGGGCATGGACGCGCTCGCGGGCGCCTACGCCTATCTCGAGTGGGATCCGGTCCAGGGGCGCATGCTCAACTCGCCGGGCGTCGTGCAGGCGAAGTACCTGATCAACGGCAACGTCTTCCCCTTCGGCCACATCACGACCGACAACGGCTGGGTCAACTTCTGGCGCGAGGGCCCGAACTCGCTGCTCGGCTGGCGGGGCGCCTCCGACCGCGGCTTCGGCGCGAAGAGCCTGGGCGCCGAGGTCGGTGCGAGTCGCGCCTTCTCGGTCTGCCAGGTCGAGAAGGTCTTCAAGCACGTCTGCTTCCACGGCCCGAAGAACCAGGGCGACCGCGACGCGATCGAGGCGATCGCCGACGAATTCGAAGCGGACGGGACCTACAGCATGAAGACCGTGTTCGGCTCCGCTGCCGCGCACTGCATGAACGAAGAGTGAGTCAGGCCCGTTCCGTCAGGGCGGTGAGATCGAGAACAGCGAGGGATCAGGGGACAAAATGATGAAAAGCCAAATCTTCCCCGTCGAGTCGTTCGTTGGTCTGCGCGGAGCGAGCCTCCGCAGGGCCTTCCTGACGCTCACTCTCGCGCTCGGCGCGGCGGGCTGCGGTGAGTACGGCGGCTCGGACACCGACACCTCGGTCCTCGGAAACGGCAACCCGGGTGGCGGCGCGCCCGCGGGTCTCTCGGTCGCCGAGCAGGTCACGGCCTTCGAGGCGACGGTCTACCCGGTCCTCGATCAGTACTGCGAAGACTGCCACGGCGGTAGCGGCCCCGGCGCGCCGCAGCTCGCGCATCCCGACGTCGCAACGGCCTGGTCGGCGGTGGTCGACAGCCAGAAGGTCAACTTCTCGGATCCGTCGGCGTCGCGGCTCGTTCGACGCCTCGCCGTCGACTTCCATTTCTGCTGGTCCGACTGTGCGGCCAACGCCTCCGAGATGCTGGCGCAGATCGTCGCCTGGCTGGCGGCGATCGAAGCCGCTGGCGGAACGACCGGTGGCGTCGACGTGAACGGCCTCCAGAGCGACACCCGCATGATGTCGAACGGCACCGAGGAAGTCGGCGCCGAGCGCTTCGATACGGGCATCATCGCGCGCTGGGACTTCAAGGAGGAAACCGGCACCACGGCGATGGACACCAGCGGTGTCGCGCCGGCCATGGACCTGACGCTCGAGGGTCCGAGCCTGATGTCCGCCTACGGCATCGACGTCACCGAGGGCCGCGCCATCGCGACCGCCGCGACGAGCCGAAAGCTCTACGACCGCCTGGCGGACCAGAATACCGGTTCGCAGGCCTACTCCGTCGAGATGTGGATCGCGAACCTGAATACGACCCAGGACGGCCCCGCCCGCGTCATCAGCTACTCGGCGAACTCGGGCTCGCGCAACTTCATGTTGGGCCAACTCCAGTATCAGTACGTCGTCCGCAATCGCGCCTATCTCGAGGCGTCGAACGACAACGGGGGTCCCGACCTCGAGACCTACGACGTTGACCAGGACGCCCAGGCGACGCTGCAACACGTCGTCATCACCTACGACCAGCTCGCCGGACGCAAGATCTTCGTCGACGGCGTCTGGACCGAGGACGTCGATCCGATCGCCGCGGGCCGCCTCTGGAACTGGAGCCCGACCCACCGCCTCGTGATGGGCAACGACGTCAGCAACGACCGCCAGTGGCTCGGCCAGATCCGCTTCGCGGCGATCTACGACCGGCCGCTGTCGCCGGCCGCGATCCTGCAGAACTACGAGGCAGGCATCGGCCGACGCATCACGCTGTCCTTCGACGTCTCGGAGTGGACAGGCGGCAACTCGCGGATCGAGTTCTCGGTCACCGAGCTCGACGGCTACAGCTACCTCTTCTGCGCGCCCACCTTCGTCACGGACATCGCGGCGCCGATCCGCATCCAGAACATGCGGGTCTCGCTGAACGGCATCATCCCGGTCGCCGGCCAGGGCTTCATCAACATGAACGCGCTCGTGACCGGCTCGCGGACGCTGCTGTCGCGCCAGTGCTCGATCGTGGGCGGGCTCGTCGACGCCGACACCGATCTCTTCCAGATCCATTTCGAGCAGCTCGGCATCTTCCAGGATCCCGTCCCGACGCCGACGCCGCCGACCCCGGGCGTCGAGGACTTCGGCGAGGCCCAGCCGACGCTCGGTGTGCGCAACTTCGCCCGTGTGAATGCCTCGATCGCGGCGCTCACGACGGTCAGCTCGGAGAATGCAAACGCCGAGGCGACCTTCGAGGAGCTGGTCCAACAGCTGCCGGCGGGTCCGGATCTGCGCTCGTTCGTCTCGGCCAACCAGGTCGGCGTCGCGAAGCTCGGCGTCGAGTACTGCGACGTCCTGGTCGGCGACGACACGGCGGGGAGCCAGACGCTGCGCAACCAGTTCTTCAACACCGCGGGGAGCTTCGGCTGGAACCAGCCGCCGGCGACCGCCTTCGCGAATCCGGTCGACATCGACATGATCACGGACCCGCTGCTCGACAAGATCGTCGGCGCCGGACTCCGCGGCATGGTCGGCGGCCAGCCGGCACGCGACCAGGTCGAGGTGCTGCTCGACCAGCTGATCGTCGATCTGTCGGCGACCTGCGGTGGTGGTGGGCAGCCCGCCTGCGACGGCACCTATACGAAGAGCATCGTGAAGGGCCTCTGCACTGCAGTCGTCTCGAGCGGCGCGGTCCACATCCACTGATCAAGCACTGATTACGCAGCAACCGAGCTCGGTTCGAATCCTCGAAGAGGAGAGATGAAGATGGCACGCAGACGAACGCCGACGGAACTGGGTCGACCCTTCTTCCATCCGGATCACCGGCGCCCGCGCACGCGGCGGGAGTTCCTCGCCCAGGGATTCATGGCGGGCTCCGCCTACGTCGTCGCGCCCTCGCTCCTGTCGCTGCTCGGTGTCAACCGGGCGAATGCCCAGGCCTCCTGCGCGCTGACGGGTGCAGGCGCGGGAAAGATTCCGTTCATCGGGATCGACCTCGCGGGCGGCGCGAACATCGCGGGCTCGAACGTCATGATCGGTGGCCCCGGCGGCCAGGAAGACATGCTGACCGAGACCGGTTACATGCGCCTGGGTCTGCCCCTCGACATGTCGCCGCTGAACTCGCAGATCAACGCCTTCGATCGGACGATGAACCTCGTCTTCCACTTTGACTCGGCGATGCTCGCGGGCATTCTCAGCAAGGCCGCGCCGGCGACGCTCGCCAAGGTCGAGGGCGTGATCTTCTCGGCGCGCTCGGCGAACGACACGCAGAACAACCCGCTGAATCCGATGTACGGGATCTACCGGTCGGGGGCCGACGGCGGCCTCCTCTCGCTGATCGGGACGGCGAACACCGACTCGGGCGGTAACAGCATCGCGCCGATGTCGATGATCGATCCGACCGTGCGGCCGACCAAGATCGACCGCCCGAGCGACGTTCGCGGCCTCGTCGACACGGGGCGATTGACGGACCTCCTCGGCAGCGGCGGCGCCGGCAACGTCGCCTCGGCGATCCAGGACATCTCGTCGCTCAAGGTCGAGCAGATCCAGGAGGACCAGGCGGTCAAGGATCTCGTGAACTGCGCCTATCAGCAGAGCTCCGACCTGATCACGCTCTTCGGCGATCCGGCGGCTCTCGATCCCGAGCAGGATCCGCTGATCGTGAATCCGGGCGCGGGGACGGGAATCTTCACTGCGAACGAGCTCGGCCAGAGCGAGTTTCGCAAGACCGCCTCGGTCATGAAGCTCGTGCTCGAGGGTCATGCGGGGGCCGGCACGCTCGAGTTCGGCGGCTACGACTATCACGACGGCACGCGCCAGACGGGCGAGGCCCGCGACTTCCGCGCGGGACAGGCGATCGGCGCGATCCTCGAGTACGCCGAGCGAAACCCGCTCGTCGGTGACGTCGCGATCTACCTGTTCAGCGACGGTTCCGTCTTCTCCGACGGCGAGCCCGACAACGGTTCGAACGGGAAGTTCGTGTGGCGCGGCGACAACTCGGGATCGGGTGTCAGCGTCATGATGGTCTACCGAAAGACCGCGAAGCCCGACCTGCGCGCGCCCTTCGCGACGACGCGTCAGGTCGGTTACTACCGGCCGGGCGGCGACGTCGAAACTTCCGTCAACTCGGTGGCGAACAATCCCGAAGCGCTCACCCAGGCCGCGATTCTCAACTACATGGCGCTCCACGGTGAAGAGGGTCAGTTCACGACGCTCTTCCCCGGCAGCGCCATCCAATCGGACATGGCGAATCTGCTCGCCTTCACACAGATCCGCTAGGCCTCGGCCAGGAGCCGAACAGCGCGGATCGATCGTACGTTTCGGAGGGGACGAACATGCAAGATCACGGCGATGGTGCGCCGGCCTGGCTCTTCTCGTTTCTCGATCTGGCACTCCTGATGCTGATCGCGATGACGCAGCTCGCGCCGGATGCGCCGCCCGAGATTCCCGATCTGGGTCAGATGGTCGTGCCGCGCATCGGCGAGGCGGGTTCGGACGAGCTCGCCTCCGAGTCGGTCGAGGTCTGGCAGCTCCGCGTTCATCCGCCGGAGGCGGGTGTTCCGTCTCCCTACGAGCTCGTGCGCGTGAAGGACGGCCAGGCGATCGACGAGGGCCAGCGGATCGAGAGCGCTTCGCTTCGTGTGGAGCTCGCGAGCCTGAAGACGGCGAACGGCCGCAAGCCGATGCTCGCGCCGCATGAGGATTCGCGCAGCCAGGACATGCTCGAGGCGGCGGCCCTGCTCGAAGAGATCTGGCCCGGCCCGCGTTGGGCCACC
>JANMTD010000404.1:0-9684 GCA_031390075.1 Deltaproteobacteria bacterium
CTTCCATGTCAGATTCTGTATGAGCCAAACTCGTGGGGTCCCCCAGCCGTGCTGGAGAGGTTCCCGTCTTGGCGAAAAGTCTCACCGGCGGGCGGGACCAGCGGCTACAGTAAGGCGCGACATGCCGAAGATCGTTGATCACGACGAGCGGCGGCGAGAGTTCACCGCCGCCGCCATGCGCGTCGCCCTCAACAAGGGTATGGACGCGCTCACCATCCGCTCTGTGGCCGAGGCCGCGCACTGTTCGACAGGTGCGCTGTCGCACTACTTCAAGACCAAGGACGATCTTCTCGTCGCGATCCAGCGCGTCGCCAGCGAAGCAAGCCTCGCGCGGATAGAGCGCTGCTTCAGTGAACTCTCGGGTCGCGCACTGCTCGAAGGCGTCATCCTGAGCGTGCTGCCGCTCGACGACGAGCGGCAAAGCGAATGGCGGCTCTGGCTGGCCTACTTCGCCCGCGCGGCAGAAGACGTGGCAGTCGCCCGCTTGCAACACGACTACTACCGCGCGTGGCGCTCGCAGCTGCGCCGCGCCTATAAGCTCGCCTCCGAGCCGGGCGGCGCACCGTCGCGCGCCGTGCTCGAGGACGGCACCGACGCCGCCATGGCCCTTATCCAGGGCCTCGGCATCCTCGGGATGTACGAGCCGGCGAGCCTCGGGGAGCGGCGCCAGCGGCGCCTGGTCGCCCAGCACCTCGATCGCTGGCTCCCGTAGGGAACCGCTGCCCTGCGGTTCCGTCACTTGCTCGAGAAGCATCGGCTAACCCAGAAGCTCTTCGAAGCGGTGAAGGACCCGAGACCGCTGCGAGCATCCGTTCCTGTGAGCGATCGACGGGCCGGAGCGAACCTTCGAGCGGCTGCATTGACCCGATGGGATGAACCAAACGACGACCAACGCCTCTGCCTCGCGCCTTGGGATGACCTCTGGGCGCGTTGCGCAGAGGTTCCGTAGCCCCACCTTCGCGAATCGCGTGTCCGGAAAAGAGATAGAACAGGCGTCTTAAAAAGGGTATCCTCAGAGTGAGCTCGGGCCCCAACCCCGACTCCGACGGCAGGAGACGCCATGGATCGTAAAGCCTTCTCGCTCGACATCTTCTCCGAACTGCAGAAGGCGGAGCCGCTCGACGCGAGTCGCGAGCAGCAGGTCTACTTCGACGCGCTCGAGCAGGCGAAGCTCGCGGACGAACTGGGCTACGGCTGTTGGTGGACCGTCGAGCACCACGGGGCTACGCGCTTTAGCTACAGCGCGATTCCCGAGATGATGCTAGGCGCGATCGCGCAACACACCAAGCGTATCCACCTGGGCCACTCGGGCGTCCTCGCGCCGTTCAACATCAATCATCCGATCCGCGTGGCCGAGCGCGCCGCCTTCATCGACATCATGAGCCGCGGCCGCATGGAGCTCGGCATGGCGCGCTCGGGCGGCACCGAATGGGACGCCTTCGGCGTCAACCCGGACGAGTCGCGGGAGCAGCTGCGCGAAGCGCTCCAGATGATCCCCCGGATGTGGACGCAGGACTCCTTCGAATGGAACTCGTCGCTGATCAAGATCCCGGAGCGCAACGTCCTGCCAAAGCCCTTCCAGGATCCGCACCCGCCCCTCTGGCAGACCTGCACCAGCCCCGAGTCCTTCGCGATGGCGGGCGAGCTCGGGGTCGGCGTACTGGCGACGACACTATTCACGCCGCTGCACACGCTCGACGCGATGTTCGCGCAGTACGACAACGCGCTCGCGAATGCGAAGCCGGCGGGGCTCTTCGTGAATCGGCAGAAGGCGGTGTTCACGTTCATGCACTGCGCCGAGACGCGCAAGCAAGCGATCGAGAGCCGGGCCGCGGAATCCGCGCTCTGGTTCCTGAACGCTGCGCCGGATGTCTTCCGCGTCCCGCGGCGCCTGTGGATCGACGCGATTCGCGGCGACGTTGCGAGCAACGATCCGCGCGCCAGCCAGAGCGTGGCCGTCGCCGACATCCGCGGGGAGATCGATCTGAACGACCCGGTGCCCGTCGTTCGCTTGCTCAACAGACAGCTCGCAGGCGAGTATGTGGACCCGCAGGAAGCCTTCGAGACGCTCGAAGCGATCGAGAGCGTCGTGATCGGCGACGTCGACGACTGCCGCAAGAAGATCCAGGGCTACCGCGACATCAGAATCGATCGGCTCATGTGCTTGATGTCGTTTGGGTACATCAAGCAGGCGGACGTGCTGAGCAGCATCCGCCTGGCCGGCGAGACCTTCATTCCCGAGTTCGCCCACGCCCACTAACCCGTCGCAACCAGCCGCAGGCACAAGGAGCAGTCCGATGGCCACCACAGACCAGCAGACCCAGACCCGCAATGCGAATCGCAAAGTGCTCGAACAAGTCTTTGGGCTGATCAGCAGCAAGCGCGCAGGCGAAACCGGCCCCCTGCTTAGCGAGGACCTCTACTTCGAGTTGCCCTACGGCCCGGGCCGCAAGCCTTCAGAATGCCGCGGCCGCGACAACTTCGTCGCGCTCAACGCAAAGACCTGGCCCGCCTTCAGCCGCTTTGCGCTCGAGATCGTGCACGTGCACGAACTCGTGGATCCGCAGAAGCTGATCGTCGAGTACGTGAGCGATGGCGAGGTACGCTCGACCGGCAAGCCCTACGTCAACCGCTACATCGGTGTGTTCGGTTTCCGCGACGGCTTGATCTGCGAGTGGCACGAGTACCACAACCCGGAAGTGCCGACCTTCGCGTTCACACCCGGATAGCCAGGCGGTTACCCAGCGCGCGCCGCGCGAAACGTCCTTTGCAGCGCGCATGCGTCCTTCCCCGCGCGCCCTTGGGGCGCTTCGACTGACTCCTCCACCTGACTCCTCCACCGGCTTTGCCGGTGGTATCGGGAATGTGAGCAGCGCCATCCCTCGGACTACTAGAAGAAATTCCGCCAGCGGTTGGCCCGCGGCATGGAATTCATCTATCAGGAAGTTCCGAGGACGTTCCGAGTCATGTGTTTGCCAGATCGCACTTAGCCAGAGATTGTCTCAAATACTTGAATTGAATTGATAAAACGGTGAGCCCGCTGGGACTGGCGAAGTGCGTCCAGGAATGGATCTTGGAGCGGGGGATCGACAGCAAGTACATCGATCCCGGAAGCCCCTGGCAGAATGGCCATAACGAGTCGTTCAACAGCGTGCTTCGGGACGGCTGCTTGGATCGATGGGCCTTCCTATCGGTTCGAGAAGCGAAGCTCATCGTCGAGAGCTGGCGACAGGAATACAGCGAGGAGCGGCCTCACGGCGCGCTCGGGCAAATCACACCCGCTGCGTACGCGGCGGGTGTGGGGCAAGAGAAGAGGGCAGCGGCTTGAAGGTCAAACCAAAGTTCCAACCTTGAGACTGGACTCGTTCCATTGGGCTTGCCAGACCGCCCCCCAAAGTTGTCAGCTTTTTTTACAGTCACCTTGCGGGCATGACCCAAACAAAGTCCGCGAAGACCAGCCTTCATAGGGGCATTGCCCTGCCAGCGTGAAATTTCCCTTCGCGCACGAGAATTGCTTAGACCTTGCGTTGGTCTGTCCCCCCTCATTGGAGTACCCCATGCGAAGAATGTCATCTCTTGCCGTTGCGACGGCCGCCCTGCTGGCGCTGCCGTTGGCCGCCCAGGCCACGGTTTACCAGTTCAACGCCGGCCTGGCAGGCAGCAACGAGACCGCGCCCAACGCGAGCGCTGGCACGGGTGTCGCGACGCTGTTCTACAACGACTTCAACACGACGATCACGACCGACGACACCTTCAACTTCTCGATGTCGGCGTTCGGCCTGAGCGGTGTCGCCGCTGGCTACCACATCCATGCCGCCGCGCCCGCCGGTGGGAACGCGGGGGTGGTCGTGAATCTGGCCGCAGCGCCCTTCCTGTCCTTGAACGCCGGCGGCTCGCTGCTGGTCGGTGGCAACGGGGTGGCGACACCCTATGCCTCCTTCCTGGCTGACCTGCAAGCCAGCCTGGCCTATGTCAACGTGCACACGGCAGCCTTCCCCGGCGGTGAGATCCGCGGTCAGCTGATCCAGGTATCGGCGGTTCCGGAGCCTTCGACCTACGCGATGCTGGGCCTTGGCCTGTTGGCGGTCGGTGCGGTGGCCCGTCGTCGCGCCAGGCCATCTGCCTGAGCCCACAGGCCCGCGCACCTTCAAAGCCCCTCGGTGATCACTCAAAAGCGGCCATAGAAGATCACCTGAAAACCGGCCATAGAGATCGGGCCCGTCCGGGACATTGACGGCGATCGAGGCGAGTAGCCTCGATCGTTCGCAAACGACATCCTGGAAGGGCGGCGCCGGGCACGGGAGGCCCGCGACAACCCGGGCCATGGTGGTCGCCTCTTGGTGACCTCCTAATTCGAGTTCAGGCTATCTGTAGAGCAATCCCAGGGTGCCAGCGCGCCTCATCGGCTCAACGGCCTTCTGATCGAGCGGCCCCGTAGGCTTCACCAACACTCCACTGGCCCCTCTCCGCGCAGGCCACCAGCACCGAACGCGGCTCCGCTGCTGGGCCTTGGCCTCGCGAGGCCGACGGCTCAAGCAAGGGCGATAGGCACGAATTCCGCTGATCGAGCTTACCGTCGCGTCCCCGCGGAGGCGCGTTCATGGTAGGGCCACCCGAAGTCCCCCGACCGGCGAAGGCGGGATGATTTCCCGTCCCTGACTCCTACGCCGGACTCCTATACATAACGTTTCGGATAGGGAAAGCTTCCGCGCGCCAGCTCGCTGGGGATCAGGCTCGGCCAATCGTTTGCGAGGAATCGGTCGTGGAGCGCAACGGCCTCCTCGAACGCGATCGGGCGAAGCGGCTCGGCGTCATTCCAGTAGTAGCCTTCTTCGAGGGCGCGCCAGCCTACGACGTATCGGACCCAGCGCGGGGGCCGGGCGTTCGGACCCGCGACCACATTCGGGCCCGTCGCAGGGACCCCGTGTTGATAGGTCGTGTTGTCGAAAACGAGCAGCTCGCCCGGCTGGGCATGCGTCTCGACGATCTTGCCGTCGGCGTCGTGAAGCGACGTGCCGCAACACTCGGTCTCGTTCCTCAAGGTCAGGAGCGCGACTTCAGTCGGGCGGATTCCGCTTCGAACCAAGTTGCCCACGCCGGGCGTGATCGTGTAGTCGAAGAGCTCGCCGTCGTAGTGGGGGGGCAGCACGCTCGAGCCTTCGGGGTAGCGGCCCACGTTGAAGAGCACGCGGCCGCGCTCGATGCGGAGGGCGCGAGTCGCTCCACGACAGATCTCGGCGAGGGAGCCCGGAAGCTCGTCGAGACGAAAGCCCGGAAGATGGTCCGTCTGCGGCGAGCCTGTCGAATGAACCGGGAAGGCGAAGGCCTCCATGTCGGTCTGGTGTTGATAGACATGAGCCCGGCGTGCGCGCGCGTTGGCCTCGCTATAGGTCGAACCGATGAAATCGTTCATGTCCCGAAGCAGCGCTTCACAGCATGAAGCCTCGACCATGCGAACGATCGAATAGGACAAGTCGACCTCCCGGAATCGCGAATCTCTAAACAATACGAGATGCGGCAGGGGATGCATGGGGCGGTCCAGGCGAAACTCTCGCCGACCGTGGACCTGACCCCAGCGATCGTAACGCGCCCTCTGTCAGCCCGAGGTCAATTCCTACCGCCCACTCTCGACGACGAGACGCGCTGATCAGGTGGAGGCAAGCAAGGCCCGCGCCACCCCGATCAACGCTCGCGTGTCGCGCGCGCAGTACGCGAGCAGACCTGTCCGAGCGCGCTGTGCCTCCTCGCCCGAGAGCACGCCCGTCGCGATTTGCACGAAGGTCGCGAGGGCCGACATCCCGTCGGCCACGCCCGGCAGATCGTCGTAGGCGATCTCGGGCGCCAGGGCAGGCGCGACGGTCTTGATCGAGAACGACACGCCGAAGTCGGGATGGTAGATGTGCTGCCTGACGATCGGCAGGAGGTCGACGAGGCGGTGTTCGATCGCGTTCAGCGCGGGGGTGAGCTCGGGGGAACAGGCGGCGAGATCGTTCAGGCAGCGGCGCTCGTATCCGCTGTAGACGAGGATCGGAGCGGCGTCGCGGGACAAAGCGGCGACCAGGGCGCGCGCGGCCTCGGGTCGCGGATCGTGGTCGCCGGGCGCAAGAAACTCGAAGTGTTCGATCTCATCGTATTCGAACCGGGGGCCAGCGCGAGGTCCGGCGCTAGTCGCAGTCTCGCTCGACGGCTCTGCCCCGCTCCAGCGGTCGAGCGACCATTGGAAGACAATGGGCTGGTAGGGGCGCGTGCCCGGGTAGAAGGGAATCGCCGGCGCGATCGCCTCGAAGTCGAGGGCCCAGACGGGGGGCTGGAGGCGCGTGCGCTCCTGCGCCAGGGTGCCCGAGGTCCACGGCCTGTCCGATCCGATGGCGTCGATCATGCGCCGCTTGAGGGCGGGCTTGTGGCCGGACTGCTCGACGAACCAGGCGGGGGGCTTGTCGCGGGTGCAGTGGTTCCAGAAGGGGCAGCGGTGCGGCTTGTTGCAGAAGGCGCCGGGGTCTCGGGCCGGGGCGTTCGGGAGAGCCAGAGTCGCGTGCATCGAATCGATGTCGGCGGACAGATCCCCCGATGAGCTGGCTGCGAGCGTCTCAACCAGCTCGACACAGACGAAGAATGCGGGCCAGTCGATCGGCGCAGCGGCGGCGCGCTCGTCTGCGGGGTTCGCGGCGGTCATGACCGCCGTGGCGCTCGCGAGGCCTCCGAAGCTTGCGCCGCTTCCGCCTGCCGCGCTGCGCACGAAGGCGCCGTTCACGTGGACGAGCTGCACAGAGGCGACGTCGACTCCCAGCTGCTCGAGACCCCAGAGCTGTATGGCCAGGTCGGTGACGTGCTGATCGCGCTTGAAGGAGCTCGCCGACTTCACTTCACGCAGGCCCCAGCCGCCATTCTCCAAGCGTTCGAGGATATCCACGCGGATGCGTACCTCGGCGAATTCGAAGGCGGCTTCGAAGATTGCGGGGATCGACGGGTCGTCCATTGCGGCGCGTGTTTGTTGGATTGCGTCGGCGTGATCGAATGCTGGCGAAGCGATGAGCAGGCCGCCGGGGAAGAGCGCGTGGGCGGCGCGGCCGAGCTCGGTGCCCATGCGGAGGATGTGTTCAGTGGCGTCGCTTCGCGGGGACGCGAGGTCGGGGGCGTGCGTCGCGAGCCAGAGGCGGCGGTGGCATTGAAGCCCGGACAGGAAGCGGGATTTGGTCAGGTGGGGCATGGGAACTTCACGGGTGGCTGCGACGGCGGTGGGAGGGCCTCGGTCGATTCGCAGGGACATGTTCGAGAGCCGACTCGTTTCGTTGATCCTGCCTTACAACGCGCCGCGTCAGCCCTGGACCCAGGTACGGCCGCGCTCGATCGGTAGATCACGATCCCCGAGAAGACCATTGAATAGCCTATGCTGGACTGCGAACCCTGCTTGGAGGACGCGACGATGAGATTCCGCAGCGCGTGGGCGATTCTGATCGGGCTGGTTTTCGTTGCTTCTCGCCTGGCGGCCGCAGGTCAAGATGGAGGCATGGTGATCGGCGGGCCGCTAGGCGGATCGATCCTCCCCGGGAGCGAGGGCGGCATGGTGATCGGCGGATCTCTCGGCGGCTCGATTCTGCCGGGCAGCCAGGGCGGAATGGTGATTGGTGGGCCGCTTGGAGGCTCGATCCTCCCGCCCTCCCGTGAGGGTGGAATGGTGATCGGCGGGCCGCTGGGCGGATCGATCCTGCCGGGCAGGCAGGGCGGGATGGTGATCGGCGGGCCGCTCGGAGGCTCCATCCTACCCGGCGCCCCGGGTGGCATGGTGATCGGTGGGCCGATTGGCGGGTCGATTCTGCCTACTGAGAACTAGCGTTGCGCTGATGTTGGCCGTCCGGTGGTGGGCTCGGATTGATTCGAGGCATGCGGCTTACTCTTCAACAGCGAGTCCAGCGGGAGATGCATTCGCCGCCGGGCCCGCTTCCTGCTCGAATGCTCAGCTTGCGGCCCTCATCGGCACAGCACCCACCTTCCTACGTAGGTCGATCTGCTGCCAACGCAGCGCCTGCCATGGAATTCTGCACCGGATATGCGTTTGCGGCGTCGATGAGCAGAGTTCGCCAGCGGCCCGCGAGCGGTTCCATGACGTCTGCGCCACGCCAGACGAGCCCCCGCGACGCATCGACCTGCGCATAAGCCCACACGGCGATTCGCTCCGAGGCCGCACGGTCGTACAGCACATTTGCGGTCTTGAACTCCATCTCCAGAGCAGCGCCATACTCCCGCGTGCGCCCGAGCCAGGCCTCGAGATGATCCTCTGCGGCCAAATGATCGGACTTGCGCAGGTTGCATCCGGAGTGCGCGAGCACCAGATTGTGACCCAGGTCGATCGGATAAAGCGCCCAGGGAACAAAGTGATCCACCTGCCCCTCGGAGGAAAGGGGCCGATTGCAGTAGAGACAGCGCCCCTGCTGAGCCTCCCGAAGAAATTCAGCACATCGTGCAAACAGCGCGACGTCGCGTTCTTGCCCAAAGAGGAATGTGTAAAGGTCAGCGCCCTCGCCTAGCAGCTGCACATTGTGACGCCGTATGTATCGGACCCAGGCACCGCGAATCAAATCTACGAGGAGCGAGTGGTACGCCCTCAAGCAGAAGGCAACTCCCGGCAATAGCTCGATCTCGCTACCGCGCTGGACGTTCTCGTAAAGGAAGGGCAAAGAGCTTCGCCCTACCGTCTGAAGCTTCCAGAGGGGCATTGCTCTAACGATGCGCGCCACTTCTCGGCTGAGCCGACACCACTCCTTCGGGTCGCGGCGCAGACGGGCCAGCGATCCCCGATATCGGTTGCGAGCATCCTCGACGCGATTCAGGATCGCGGCAGATTTTCCGGCATTCTGGCGCAGGCACCCCTTTCCCCTAAAGGAGACTCCCTGGAGCCAGTACAGCTCGATGAAGCGCTCAGCGATCTCATCCGTCGAGAGCGAGAGTGGCGCGCCCGAATCATCTCCACGCAGGACCGCGAGATCTGCCAGCGCATGAAGAAGCGCGTACTTGTAGGTAGCGACGAAGCTTCCTTCGCTCAGGATGCGCTGAATATTACGCAGGAACGTGATCTGCTCATCCGCAGTCGGGGGGCTGGGAGTCAAGAACTGTCTCTCCGCCAGTAGGCCGCGCGTTGCGGAAGGACCCACCGCACCCCGCCCCGCGGATCTTCGACATCGCCCGCATACCGCGGGATCACGTGTACATGAAGGTGAGGCACGGTCTGTCCGGCCGATTCGCCGAGGTTCATCCCGACATTGAATCCGTCGGGGTTGTGGCACTCGAGAATCGCCGCGCGAGCCAAAGCGATGGCCTCTGTGAGCTCATGCTGCTCGTCGGGTACGGCATCAAACCACGTCGCGATGTGTCGCTTTGGCACGATGAGCGCGTGGCCGGGCGATAGAGGGAATCCATCCCAGAGGCCAAATACGAGGCTCCCCTCGTGAAAAACCCGTTCGCGGGGCGGGGAGCAGAAGGGACAGACGAGATCGATCACACATCGAGATTATCACGAACTACGAAGCGGCCGGAGCGGGCCGGCGACGCGACGAGTCAGGTCCCCTTGGTGCCACGCGTAGTCGCCGACCAAGCGGGTCTCGCAATCGCCCGCCCCGCACCGCTGGCGGCAACGCATATCGCTGCGCTTCTATTCGCTGACGAAATGTCGAGGGCGTTCCAAATATC
>JANMTD010000012.1:0-5089 GCA_031390075.1 Deltaproteobacteria bacterium
GGTTCATGCCGGCAACCACGAGCTTCGAGCCCTCGCGGAAGATCGCCTTGGCGAGAACCGTTGCGGTCGTCGTGCCGTCGCCAGCGATGTCGGAGGTCTTCGAAGCGACCTCCTTCACCATCTGGGCGCCCATGTTCTCGAACTTGTCCTCGAACTCGATCTCCTTGGCGACGGTGACGCCGTCCTTGGTGATCGTGGGCGAGCCGAAGCTCTTGTCGATGATGACGTTGCGGCCCTTCGGACCGAGTGTCACGCGAACGGCGTTCGCGAGACCGTCGACGCCGGCGAGGATCTTCGCCCGGGCGTCCTGTTCGTAAATCACCATTTTGGCCATTGGATGGACCTCCTATCTATTCGAAGACCGCGAGGACGTCGTCCTCGCGAATGATGATGTGCTCGATGCCTTCGACGTTGATCTCGTTGCCGGCGTACTTGCTGAAGAGCACGCGGTCGCCCTTCTTGACGTTGGGCTCGGAGATCTTGCCACTCTCGAGGGTCTTGCCGGGGCCGACGGCCACGACCTTGCCTTCTTGCGGCTTTTCCTTGGCGGTATCGGGGATGATGATGCCCCCGCTGGTCTTGCTTTCCTCATCCACGCGCTTGACGAGGATGCGGTCCTGGAGCGGACGGAGCTTCATGAGTCGCCTCTCTTTGAATCGAACTCGGTGGCGCCGTTTTTGGGGGGCGACCCGAGAGCGATGATCCCCCTCGATCGCTCGAGAGGGCTCGGTTGATGATTGGGTCCAGCGCGCCCGGTGCGGGCGAGCTCGGAGCCCGGTTGAGTCGATGTTTGCGGGTCGACCGGATCGGCCGACCCTGCGTTGGCAGTCGACGATGTCGAGTGCCAACGGGCGCGCAAGCTAGATCCTGGAAGGGGGCCGTCAACCAAGCGCGTAAAAAAAACCTGTTCCGCGCCCTCGATCGTTGACTTTCGCCTCGATTTCGTCACTTTCCGCGGGCGAAAGTCCATCGAAGTTGGAGGGTACCGCCATGTCGACGACCGCTGCTCTGTCTCCCGCTCGGGGTCTCCAGGCTCGCCAAGCCGACGTTGCGACCCAATCACTGACCCATGCACTGACCCGGCGCCAGCGCGAGGTGCTCGACTTCGTGACCCACTTCGTCGCCGACAAGGGCTACTCGCCGAGCCTCGAAGAGATCGCGGCGGCGTTCGACCTCTCCTCGGTCGCGACGGTCCACAAGCACGTGAAGCACCTCGTCGATAAAGGCTACCTCCGCAAGGCCTGGAACCGGTCGCGCTCGGTCGAGCCGGTGCCGAGCTCGGGAGGACAGGACAGCGTAGAGCTGCCGATCCTCGGCTCGGTCGCGGCCGGACAGCCGATCGAAGCGATCGAGGCCGAAGCGGGCACGGCGGAGACCCTGGCGGTGCCGGCGGCGATGACGGCCCGGGGCCGGGACCACTACGTGCTCCGCGTGCGCGGGGACTCGATGATCGAAGACCAGATCTGCGACGGGGATTTCGTCGTGATCGAGAGCCGGCGCGAGGCGCGCAACGGCGAGACGGTGGTCGCCCTCGTCGACGGCCGGGAAGCGACATTGAAGCGTTTCTACCGGGCCGGGTCCCAGGTCAAGCTCGTGCCCGCCAACCAGACGATGGCGCCGATGGAGTTCCACGCCTCCCAGGTCGAGATCCGCGGCATCGTGCGCGGCCTGATCCGCGAGTTCTGAGCCGCTCGCGCAACTCCGACGCAAGAATGGGATGGCTCGGGCGCCGCTTCTGACTCGACGGTGGCGACCGGCTAAGCTCGGCAGGCGTCTCGCCCCGTCATCGATCGAGGGCGATCGCGGCGTGGGTTGGAGCGGGACAGCGCGTCGAACGGAGATCCCCCATGAGCGCAGGCGGTGGCAACGCACGCGATCCGATCGAGACCAGCATCGAAGCGATCCTGAAGGAGCTGGGCGAGGACCCGACCCGCGATGGGCTCGTCAAGACGCCGCTCCGCGTAGCGAAGGCGATGCGCTTCTTCTCGAAGGGTTACGCCCAGGACCCCGCGGAGGTCCTCACCGGCGCCCTCTTCGACGTCAATTATGACGAGATGGTCATGGTCAAGGACATCGATTTCTACAGCCTGTGCGAGCACCACATGGTGCCCTTCTTCGGCCGGGTCCACGTCGCCTACATCCCGAATGGCAAGGTTGTCGGCCTCTCCAAGATCCCGCGCACGGTCGAGATCTTCGCGCGCAGGCTGCAGGTCCAGGAACGGCTGACGATGGACATCGCCCAGACCCTCGAGGCCGTCTTGAAGCCCAAGGGCGTGGGCGTCGTGGTCGAGGCCAAACATCTTTGCATGATGATGCGGGGTGTGGAGAAGCAGAACAGCTTCGCCATCACGAGCTCGCTGCGCGGAACCTTCGAGTCCGACGCGAAGACCCGCTCGGAGTTCATGGAGCTGATCCGCCACCGCAAGGAATCGTTCGCCTAGTCGTGGCGGCCAGGTCTGCCTGCCAGGCGATGCCTACGAGCCCAGCGCCAGCTCCGCGTTGACGAGTAGCCGTCCCGAACGCTCGAGCCGCGTCCGGTAGTCGTCGAGCCAGGCCTGGATCGTCTCGTTCTGCTTCTGGGCCCGGGCGCTCGCCCGCCGCGTCGTGCGTTCGCTCTTCAGCTGGTCATCCGAGAGGCGCACCCGCTCGAGCACCTGGAACACGACCTGCTTGTCCGGCAGGTCGAAGACCTCGGGACTCGATTGTCCGGGCTCGAGCGTGAAGGCGGCGGTCAGGAGCTCCGGCGCCGCGTTGAGTCCCGGGACGAAGCCGTCCTGTCTTCGCTTCAGGCTCGGGGGCCGCTCGACGTTCAGCTCCAGGGCCCGCGCCGCGTCCTCGAGGGATTGGCCCGCGGCGACTGCGGCGGCCAGGGCCTCGCTTTGCTCCGAGGCCAGCCGGGTCGCGCGCTCGCGGGTCGCGCCTTCGCGGGCGAGGTCGAGGCGGTGGGCCTCGAAGGTCGCCTTCTCGGCGGGCAGCTTCTCGTCCGCGCGAATCACGTGGAACCCGTAGACCGAACGCACGACCTCCGAGACGCCGCCGGCCTCGAGCGCGAAGGCCGCGTCGTCGAGGGCGGGATCGTTCACACCGCGGGCGAAGGTCCCGAGGTCGCCACCCTCCGGCGCCGTGCGCGTGTCGGCGGAGATCTCCTGGGCGACGACGGCAAAGTCCTCACCGGCGAGAATCCGGTCGCGAGCGGCCTGGGCCTTCTCGCGGGCGGAGGTGAGGTCGGCCTCGCTCGCATCGCTTGCGACCGCGACCAGCACATGGCGGGCGTGGACCCGCTCGGGCAGGGAGAGGTCGGACTCCCGCGCGGCGAAGAGCTCGCGCAGCTCCCCGTCGTGGGCCGTGGCATAGGCCTCGACGTCGGTCTCCGGCACGGTCTCGCCGGCCGGGAGCTGGTTCTTGTCGAAGGCGACGAACGCGAGGCGCACCTCTTCGAGGTCGTAGCGGATGCGGAGGTCGAGCTCGGCGTCGGAGATCGTCGTCTGACTTGCCAGCAGCTGGACCAGCTTCTGGCCGAGGAGGTCTCGGGTGAAGGTCTCCATGAAGGTGCGCTGGCTGCCGAAGTTGTCCTGCGCGAAGCGGTCGAACGCCTCGGGGTTGAAGCGCCCCTCCTCGTCGATGAAGCCCGGGCTCGACTGCACGACGCGCCGGATCTCGTCCTTGGTCACCTGCAGGCCGAGCTCTCTCGCCGCCTCCGCCAACACGAGTTGGTCTCGCACGCGCGCGAGCGCCTGGCTGTCGAGATACTGGTCGGCGCCGAGCTGGTCATATGCGTCACCGAGCTCGTTGCGGAGCCGGTCCTCGATCGCGGCGCGCTCGCGTCCGAGGTCGATCTGGGTCAAGCGGATGTCGTCCAACTGGACGACCGCATTGCCCGTGGGGGTCGCGGGTCCGAAGCCGCCGCCCGAGCCCAGGAAGAAGACGAAGACGGCTCCGATCACGCTGACGAAGATCAAGGTCAGCCAACGCTGGCCTCGGCGCATGGATTCGAGCAATTTCGACCTCAGATGGTGAGGGGTTGTGAGTGCGGCGAACAGTACGAGACCCCGCCCATTCGCGGCAAGCGGGATTTCGCCCTGATGGAGCCCGCTTCGATCCGTTAACTTCGCGTTGCCCGGGAGAAGGCCCACCGTTACCGTAGGTTCTCTGCCTTGGCTTGGAAGTCCTGTTTCGTTTCGGGCGTTTAGCATCCGAACTGCCCATCGCCGGTGGTCTCGGCCGATGCCGGCCGACGGGGCCGGCAGCAGGGGCCGGGAGTCGGGCTTCCGCTCGGCGGTGCCGTCCGGGGCGGCGGCGCAGGGCGGCGAGGCGCGGTGATGGCGAAACGTCTTCAAGGAGTGGGAAAGTGAACATCCTCGATACCGTCCTCGGCTGGTTCTCGAACGACCTCGCGATCGACCTCGGGACGGCGAACACGCTCGTCTACGTCAAGGGCCGCGGCATCGTCGTGTCGGAGCCCTCCGTGGTGGCGGTGTCGCGGGACGCCCGCGGCCCCGACAAGGTCCGCGCCGTCGGCAAGGCCGCCAAGGAGATGCTAGGCCGGACGCCCGGCCACATCGTCGCGATTCGCCCCTTGAAGGACGGCGTGATCGCCGACTTCGACATCACCGAGGCGATGCTGCGTTATTTCATTCGCCGCGTGCACGATCGCCGCACGATGGTGCGACCGCGGATCGTGATCGCGGTGCCGTCGGGGATCACCGAGGTCGAGAAGCGGGCGGTGCGCGAGAGCGCGATGCTCGCCGGCGCTCGCGAGGTCTACCTGATCGAGGAGCCGATGGCGGCGGCGATCGGGGCGGGGCTTCCGGTCACGGAGCCCTCGGGCAACATGATCATCGACATCGGCGGCGGCACGACGGAAGTCGCCGTCATCTCGCTCTCCGGGATCGTCTACTCGAACTCGATCCGCGTCGGCGGCGACAAGATGGACGACGCGATCATCAACTACGTGAAGCGCAAGTACAATCTCCTGATCGGCGAGCGGACGGCGGAGTTCATCAAGATCAAGGTCGGTACCGCCTATCCCTCCGACACGATCGATTCGGTCGAGGTGAAGGGTCGAGATCTCGTACTGGGCGTTCCGAAG
>JANMTD010000013.1:0-15648 GCA_031390075.1 Deltaproteobacteria bacterium
TCTGCCACTCTTCGCCGCGGTCGAGCAGCGTCGGGACCAGCATCATCGTGCCGATACCGCGCGCCTCCATCGGGGATCCGGCGGCGGAGAATTCCTCCTGGATGACCTGACCCTTCAACGGATCGGGCGCCTGCTCGGAGCCGCCGTACTTCCTGGGAATCGAACGGGCGAGGTATCCCTTCGATATCGCGAGCTCGCGGAAGCGGCGCACCTGCTCCTCTCGAGAGCCCTTGGCGGCCTCGCTCTTCGGCGGCCAGCTCTGCTGGAGAAAGGCCTTTACTTCTGCTCGGAAGGCCTCGAATTCACTGCCGTAACTGAGATCCATGCTCGCCTCCAAAGGCCCGGGACGGGGCACCGTGGACGGCACCGGAAATCGGGGGCAGGCGGAGTCTCGGACTGCCCGCGAGAGGCGTCAAGGTGGCAAGGCGAGAACAGAAGTCGGGCCCGGGCGGACGCACGAGTCGCGACCGGCGCGGCGCACGGGCCGCGAATGGCTCGCCCCTGTTTCGGGCTTCTCGACTCGGAGGATCTATTCGCCTTCGGCGGTCTTATCCGCCGGGGCGACCGCCGGCTGCGCTTTACTTCGCGTCCGATGCGTCGCGCCGGCCGCGACTTGTGAGACGAATCTCTTCGCGGGCCGTGCGGAAGATCAGTCCTCGGCGAACGCCTCGTCGAGGAACGCCTGGAGCTGCGCGCGGTGGATGCGCGGGCTGCCGACCGCCGGGCTCGCGGACTCGGCGCGGCCCGCGTACTCGAGCTTCGTCTTGTCGCCGAGGATCGCCTGGATGCGATCGCGGACGAAGGTCCAGGGGCCCATGTTGCGGGGCTCCTCCTGGACCCAGAAGCGGCTCTTCGCCCCGGCATAACGACCGAAGATCTCGGCCAGCCTCGCCTCGGGCCAGGGGTAGATCTGCTCGACGCGCACGATCGCGATCTCGTGCTCGCTCCCGGGATAGCGCTTCGCGCGCTCTTCCTTCAGGTCGTAGTAGACCTTGCCCGAGCAGACGAGCACGCGATTCACCTGGCTCGGATTCGCCGCCGCGATCTCGTCGTCGATCACGTGCTGGAAGCCGCCCTGCGTGAACTCCTCGATGCGCGAGGCGGCCTTGGGATGGCGCAGCAGGCTCTTCGGCGTGAAGATGACGAGCGGCGCCCGGTAGGGTCTCCGCATCTGGCGGCGCAGCACGTGGAAGTACTGCCCCGGCGTCGTGCAGTTGACGACCTGGAGGTTGTCCTCGGCGCAGACCTGCAGGAAGCGCTCGATGCGGGCGCTCGAATGCTCGGGGCCCTGACCTTCATAGCCGTGCGGGAGCAGCATCACGAGCCCGCTCATGCGACCCCACTTCACGTGGGCCGATGTGATGAACTGGTCGAGGATGACCTGGGCGCCGTTCACGAAGTCGCCGAACTGCGCTTCCCAGAGCACGAGCGTCGAGGGATCCGCGACCGAATAGCCGTACTCGAAGCCGAGCACCGCCGCCTCGGAAAGCAGGCTGTCGTAGACCTCGAAGCGGGCCTGGTTGTCGCTGATGTGGTCGAGGGGTGCGTACTCCTCGCCGGAGTCCTGGTCGACGAGCACGGCGTGGCGGTGGGAGAAGGTGCCCCGTGAGCTGTCCTGGCCGGAGAGGCGGACGGGCATGCCCTCGAGCAGGAGAGAGCCGAAGGCGAGGGCCTCGCCGAGCCCCCAATCGATCCCGGTCCCCTCGGCCACGGCCTTGCGGCGCTGGTCGAGGATGACCTGCAGCTTCGGGTGGACGTTGAAATAGCCCGGGACCCGCCCGATCCCGGCCACGATCTGGGTCAGGCGCTCGTGCGTCACCGCCGTCACGGGATCCGGAATCGGGCGCGTGCGCGAGAAGCCGACCCATGGGCCGCGGGTCTCGTAGGGCTCGTCGGGACCGGGCGGCCGCGTCTGAATGCTCTCGAGGGCCTGCTTGAGGGCGTCCTGGCGCTGCTGCTCGATCCGGTCGACCTCTTCGCGGGTCAGGCGACCGCCGACGACGAGCTTCTCGCGGTACAGGGAGCCCACGGATTTCTTGTCGCGGATCTTCCGGTAGAGGCGCGGCTGCGTGAAGGCCGGCTCGTCGCCCTCGTTATGTCCGTGGCGGCGGTAGCAGACCATGTCGATCACGACGTCGTCGCCGAAGCGCTGGCGGTAGGCGATCGCCATCTTCGTCACATGGACCACGGCCTCGGGATGGTCGCCATTCACGTGGAAGATCGGGATCTGGATCATCTTCGCGACGTCGCTGCAATAGAGCGTCGAGCGGGCCTCGGCGGGCGTCGTCGTATAGCCGATTTGATTGTTGACGATGACGTGGAGCGTGCCGCCCGTCGAATAGCCGTTCAGCTGCGAGAGATTCAGCGTCTCGGCGACCATCCCCTGGCCTGCGAAGGCGGCGTCGCCGTGGATCATGATCGGCACGATCGACTGGCCTTCGCGGTCCCCCGCGCGCACCTGTTTAGCCTTCGCGCGGCCGACGACGACCGGATCGACCGCCTCGAGATGCGAGGGATTCGAGGTCAGCGTGAGGTGGACCCGCTCGCCGGTCGCGACGATTCGATCGAGGGTGAAGCCCTTGTGATATTTGACGTCGCCGGAGCCGAAGGGCGCGTCGACGTCGGGCGAGTCCTCGAATTCGGAGAAGACCGACTCGTAGCTCTTGCCCAGGATGTTCACGAGTACGTTGAGGCGCCCGCGGTGGGCCATGCCGAAGACGAGCTCGCGGATGCCGTGGGACGGAGCGCTTTCGACAATCAGGTCGAGCAGCGGGATCAGCGACTCCCCGCCCTCGAGCGAGAAGCGCTTCTGGCCCAGGAACTTCGTGTGGAGAAAGCTCTCGAAGAGCTCCGCGGCAGCGAGATTCTCGAGGATGCGCTTTCGCGCCGCGTCGTCGAGATTCGGGTGGTTCTGGGACTCCTCCATCTGCTCGCGCAGCCAGGCGCGGCGGGTCGGGTCCTGGACGTGGGTGAACTCGACGCCGATCGGGCCGCAGTAGGTCTTGCCGAGGCGCGAGAGGATCTCCCGCAGCGACTGGACGGAGCCGCCGGGCAGGTCGCCGGCGATGAAGAGATGGTCGAGGTCGTCGTTGCCGAATCCGTAATGCGCGGGGTCGAGCTCGGGGAAATAGGTCGAATGCGCGCCGAGCGGATCGAACTGGGCGATCCGGTGGCCGCGAGCGCGATAGGCGTGGATCAAGCGGAGCACCCGGGCGTGTTTGTCGGCGGTGTGGAGCAGCATCGCGTCGGTCGCTGTTTCCGGGGCTCCGGCCGAAGCGCTCGCAGCCGGCGCCGGAACGGGTGCCAAAGCGACGACCTGTGCGGGCACCGGAGCGGGCGTCGCCGCGCGGGTCTCCTGCTGCGGCGCGCTTCGGGTCTCCGCTGCGCGGCGCACCGCATCTCGGACCGCCCGCGCGTCGACAGGGCCGCCGAACTCCGCCGACCAGCTCGCGTCGACCGACCGCTCGTCGATGCGGTACTGGGCGACGACCTCCTCGACCCAACCGGCGTTGATCCCGAATTGCTCGAGGTACGGCGTCTTCGGCAGCTGCGGCTCGTCCCCCTCGACCTCCTGGTCGCGACGGGGGTCATCCAATTGGCTCATCGAAATCGTCTCCACTGGCGGCGGGTCGCGGCAGTTTACAGGGCATCGGCCGTCCCGGCCGGAGGCTCAAGCCTCGCACCCCGCGCGGTCACCCGATTCGGGACCCGTGCAAGCTCCGCTGGTTTCCCGATCATGGGCCGATGTCTTCCCCGGGCCCGCTTGCTCAAGCCTTCTATGCACGCGATCCCCGCTCGGTCGCCGCCGACCTGATCGGCTGTCGCCTGGTCCACCGGCTCCCCGACGGCCTGCGCCTCGTCCTGCGCCTGGTCGAGGTCGAGGCCTACCTCGGCGATGGCACGGATCCCGCCTCCCATGCCCACCGCGGGCAGACCGCGCGAAACCGCTCGATGTTCGGTCCGGCGGGAACGCTCTACGCCTATCGCAGCTACGGGATCCACACCTGCGTCAATGCCGTCTGCGGCCCCGTCGGACGCGCGGCGGCCGTGCTGCTCCGGGCCGGCGAGCCCCTGTGCGGAGTCGAGCGCATGCGTGCCCACCGCAGACTCGAGGCCAGCGCGTCCCGGCATCAGATCGCCTCGGGTCCCGGCCGCTTCGCGGAGGCCCTCGGACTCACGCTGGCCGACGACGGACACAGTCTCCTGCGCGGTCCGCTCACGATCCTGCCCGCCTTGCCCGCTGCGCCGCGACCCCAGGTCGAAACTGGTCCGCGGGTCGGCATCACGAAGGCCGCCGACCTCCCCTTCCGCTTCTTCGATGCGGCAAGCGACTGCGTCTCGCCGTTTCGGGGCGGCGTCCGAAAGAGACGCCCGTCGAGCTGAGCCCTCAGCCCGAGAAGAGCCCTCAGCTCTTCTTCCCGGGCCCGGGGGCGAGGATCGCGAGGACGACCAGCTTCTCAGCGCCGTCGTTGCGAATACCGTGGGGCACGCCGGAGGGGGCGACCAACATCTCCCCCGGCTGCATCGGGAGCTCGCGGCCGACGAGCAGGAAGCGGCCTCGGCCTTCGAGCACATGGTAGACCTTGTCGATGCCCTCGTGGGCGTGGAGCGCATGCTCCTGTCCGGGCAGGAAGGTGTTCAGTCCCACGAGAATCCGCTCGGACTCGAAGAGCGTCGCCTTCCCCATCTTCTCGGGGTTGAAGGTCGCGAAAGTTTCCGGTCGCAGACACTCGGGATGTTCGGGCAGCTTGGGCATGGTCTTTTCCTCTCTCCTCGCGTTGCGGCCGACGGCCCTCGAACGCCTTTGTCTATTCCCGTCTGAACGCATCCCCATGCGCTCGACCCAATCGATCACGAGCTGCGGCGTCTCCATCGGGAAGAGATGGTTTCCGTCGACGCTCTCGACCCGCGCATTCGGTGCGCGGCGCGCGATCTCTTCGAAGTACGGGCGCGAGAAGTTGCCGCGCCCGGCGTGGAGAATCACGAGCTCCGACTTCAGCCCGGCGAAGGCCTCCATCAGATCGAGAACGCCGGCGTTCTGGAAGATCGCCGCCTCGACTTCCGGGGCGCATTTCAAGCTGACCTCGCCGGTCGCGAGCTCGCGCATCCCGAGGCCGACGTAGAGGGCCAGGGCCTCGGGCGTGAACGAAGCGAAGAGCGTGCGCGAGCGGAAATGCGCATACGCTTCAGCAGCCGACGGGAAGCGACCGCGGCGCTTGCGCGCGGACTCCGCCATCGGATTGCTCGGGCGCGCGCCTTCGACCGGGGGCCGGCCGACCGGCGGCAGCAGAACGGGATCGCAGAGAAGAAGCCGCTCGATGCGCCCCGGCCGCTCGACGGCGTTGCACGCGACGAGTGCGCCCCCCATCGAATGGCCGATGCCGAGGGCGATCCGGTCGTGCCCGGTCTGCGCGAGCAGGGCTGCGAGGGCGTGATCGACGTCCGCCGCCAATGTCGTCCAGGTATAGGCCGCGAGGTCGTCGCCGGGCGGGACGGAGGTCGAGTCGCCGTGGCCCCGGGCGTCGAGGGCGACGACGCGAAATCGATCCCGGAGCGCTGACGCGACCGGCGCCCAGGTCGCGGCGCAGAAGCCATTCGCGTGGAGCAGGACGACGAGGGGTCCTGCGCCACCCCAATCGAGATAGGCGAGCTCGACACCGTCCCGAGCCCCGGGCACGCGCCCGCGCGCGACCCCGTCGACCAGCGGCAGCGCCCGCTCCCACGCCTCGCGAAAGGTCCGCTCTCGCGCCCGCGCTTCGAGCTCGCCTTCATCTGCCGCGACTTCCGCCAACGAATCCCCCTTCACCGCGTCCACGAACGCCCTATGCTGCGCCCGCCGTGAACCAAGCGAGCCCTCTCTTCGACGACCGTCTCCGCGCGCAGATCGCCGATCGGCTCGCGAATTTCCCGCGCCAGGAAGTGCCGGCCGAGAACCTCCGCCCTGCCGCCGTCACCCTCGTCATCACGCCGGGTGCCTTCGGCGAAGCCTGCTTCGTCATCACCCGCCGCGCGCCCCGCCTCGCCCGCCACGCCCACCAATGGGCCCTGCCCGGCGGACGACTCGACGCCGGCGAGACCGTGATCGAGGCCGCGCTGCGCGAGACCGAGGAGGAAGTCGGCCTTCGCTTGACACCCTCCTGCGTGCTGGGCCTGCTCGACGATTTCCCGACCCGCTCCGGCTTCCGCATGACCCCCGTCGTCGCCTGGGCCGAGGCGGGACAGACGCCGGTCGCGAATCCCGACGAGGTCGAACGGGTCCACGTCGTGCCCCTGGCGGAGCTGCAGAAGCCCGAGGTTCCGGTCCTGCGCAACATTCCCGAGAGCGACCGCCCCGTCCTCTCGATCCCGATGCTGGGCACCCTGATCCACAGCCCGACCGCCGCCATCCTCTACCAGCTGCGCGAGGTCGTGCTCGCCGGCCGTCACACCCGCGTCGCGCACTACGAACAGCCGCTCTTCGCCTGGAAATGAACGCCGCGGGCGACCGGACTTTCTACTTCCGGATCTCGCCTAACCCGTGATCGCCTTGTTCTCCCGCAATCGCTCGATCTCGTCCGGCTTGAAGCCGTAGGCCGTGAGGATCTCTTCCGTGTGCTCCCCGGGCCGCGCCGGCGGCCGATCGAGCTCCGCGGGCGTGCGGCTGAAGCGCGGCGAAGGGGCCGGCTGCGTCAGGCCGTGCTTCTCGACGTAGGTCGAGCGGTAGGCGAGATGCGGATGCTTCGCGACCTCCTTCATCGAGAGGACCGGCGCAAAGCAGATGTCCGTTCCCTCCATCAGCGCACACCACTCGTCCCGGGTCTTCGTCTTGAAGATCGCCTCGAAGCGCTCCTTCATCTCGGGCCACTTCGAGCGGTCGTTCTGGCTGGGGAGCGTCTTCGGGTCGAGGCCGAGCTTCTCGATCAGCTCGGCGTAGAACTGGGGCTCGATCGAGCCGAGCGAGATGTAGAGACCGTCCTTCGTCTCGTAGGTCTCGTAGTAGTGGGCCCCGGTATCGAGGATGTTGGTCCCGCGCTCGCCGCCCCAGGCGCCCATCGCCAGCATCGCATGGAAGAAGCCCATCAAGGTCGAGGCGCCGTCGACCATCGCCGCGTCGATCACCTGCCCCTTCCCCGAACCCGCCCGCTCGACGAGAGCCGCCGCGTTCCCGAACGCGAGCAGCATGCCGCCACCCCCGAAATCGCCGACGAGATTGAGCGGCGGCGTCGGCTTCTGACCCTTGCGCCCGATCGGCTCGAGGGCACCGGCCAGCGCGATGTAGTTGATGTCGTGCCCCGCCGCCTGGGCCATCGGCCCTTCCTGTCCCCAGCCCGTCATGCGCCCGAACACGAGCCGCGGATTGCGCGCGAGACAGACCTCCGGCCCGAGCCCGAGTCGCTCCATCACCCCCGGCCGAAAGCCCTCGAGCAGGACGTCGGCCTGCTCGACGAGGCGCAGCACGACGGCGATCCCGTCCTTCGACTTGAGGTCGACGGCGACACTGCGGCGCCCGCGCGCGAGCACGTCGATCGGTGCCCGCCCCATGTCGCGCCCCTGTCCCTGGACCACGCGATCGATGCGCACCACGTCCGCACCCATGTCCGCGAGCATCATGCCGCAGAACGGACCGGGGCCGATGCCCGCGATCTCGAGAACCTTGATGCCTGCCAGCGGTCCCTTGCCCATTCGTCGCTCTCCGTCCTTCGATTCGATCTCGCGTTTCAGAAGGTCACTCCTCGCGGAACGTGTTCTCGGCCTCGCCGGTCAGCACCTGCTTCAGGACCTTGCCCGTCGCGTTGCGCGGCAGGGGCTCGGTCCGAATCTCCACGTAGGTGGGGACCTTGTAGTAGGCGAGCGCGGCGGCGACCCATTCCTGGATCTGCTTCGGAGCGAGCGCCTTCCCCTTTTTCAGGACGACGATCGCCTTCACCTCCTGGCCGAGCTCTCGGTGGTCGACGCCGACGACGGCGACCTCTTCGACGGCGGGATGGTCGTCGATCCGGTTCTCGATCTCGAGGGGATAGATGTTCTCGCCGCCGCGGATGATCAGGTCGCGCTTGCGCGAAGCGAGAAAGAGGAGCCCGTCGCGCAGTCGGCCGATGTCGCCGGTCCGCAGCCAGCCGCCCGGAAAGAACGCGTCCGCCGTCGCCTTGGGATTGCGCCAATAGCCGAGCATCACGTTCGGCCCGCGGACGCAGATATTGCCCTCTTCGTTCTCCCCGAGTCGTTGACCCTCGTCGTCGAAGATCGCGACCTCGTTGCCGGGGATCGTGCGGCCCGCCGTGTCGGGATGCGCGAGGAGCATCTCGGCGGTCGCCATCGAGCAGAGTCCGCCACACTCCGTCAGGCCATATCCGACGTTGAAGTCGCCTGCGGCCTGCGGGAGGCGTTCGCGCAGCGTGCGCTGCAGATCCGGCGAGAAGGCCGAGCCACCGCCGCCCGTCGAGCGGACCTGGCGGAAATTCTCGGGCTCGAACTCCGGGTGCTCGATCAGCCGCCAGAGCTGGGTCGTGATGCCGCCCCAGCGTGTGACACCTTCGGCGAGCGTCAGCTGCATGATCTTCTTCGGATCGAAGCGGCCCGTCGTCCAGACGAGCTTCATGCCCGTCGCGGGGCCCATCAATGCGCCCGCTTGGAAGCCCGAGACGTGGAAGAGCGGACTCGACATGATCGAGACCGCCGGAGCCGGCGGCGCATCGGAAGGATGCGTGAGCGCGCGGGCCGCGCCGTTCATGAACGAGAGCATCAGGAAGGCGATGAAGTTGCGGTGGGAGATCATCGCGCCCTTGGGCCGACCCGTCGTTCCGCTCGTGAACATGATGGCGGCGAGATCGTCCTCGCCGATCGGATGATCGGAGAGCGGCGCGTTGCGATCGAAATCGAGATAGCTTTCAAAGCCGTCCTCGATCACGACCGTCTCGATGCCGGGATCGCGGCCCTCTTTCGACGTAGAAAGGCGCGCCAATCGTCCCCGGTCTGCGATGAGAAGCTCGGGCTCGGCGAGCTCGAGGCCGTAGCGGATCTCGTCTCCCTGCCACCAGCCGTTCATCGCAACGACGGTTCCGCCGAGCGAGAGCGTCGCCCAGGCGGCGAGCACCCACTCGGGGCTGTTCGCAGCGAGGATCGCGACGCGGCTCCCGGGGCCGACGCCGTGCTTCGCGCGCAGGGCCGCGGCGACGGAGGCGACGAGGCGTTCGTGATCGCGGAAGGTCCAGCGCGGGCCGGTGTCCCAGACGGCGAGCTCGGCCTCACCGAATTGCACCGAGCGGGCGAGCAGATCGCGGAGCGACCGGAAACGATTCTTGAAGACGGGCATCGAGCTGCCGTTCACGTCCTCGACGGCGAGCTCGAAGGGTCCACCGGGCCCGGTCAGCGCCGCCACGGCCTGCTCGAAGGGAATCGCTGCTCTCGTCGTCATCGGCTCGTCTCTTCCTTCTATCTATCTATCTATCTATGACCGGCCCGATGCTCTTGCAGGCGGAGGCGTTTCGCAATGCGTCGCCGGACCCTTTCCCTGCGCCCCGTTCAGGTCGGATCGAAGCTCCGGGCGACGTCCCGCCAATCGCGGCAGCGCACGAGCTGGTCCCGAACACGCGACGGCAGGTGGGCCACCTCGCGATTCCAGGGCCGGTCCATCAGGGCGACCGGGATCGCGAGCTCTTCGACGAGGCGAACGGCGGTCGAGAGGCTGTCCTCGACGGCGAACTCGAAGCCAAAGCCGGGGAGATCCTCGAAGGAGAGCGCAGGGAGACCCTGGTCGTTCCAGTCCGGGCGGCCCCATTTGTCGAGATGGTGAAGCGCGTCGTGCTTCATGCCGTGGCTCTCGAGCCAGCGGCGGGAGGCGTGGGTCGTGATCGGGGGGCGGCCGGTGACGAGGGTGATCCGGTCGCCAGCGGAGGTCCAGCGATCGAGGACGCTCGCGGCCTCCGAATGGGGCGCGATCGATTCGATCACGTCGTCGCGGTGGACCACGTCCATGAAGCGGCGGATCCCCTCTTCGTCGAGGCCGAAGGGGCGCGCGAGATCGAAGTCGCGGACGTGCTCGATCTCGACGCGGCGGTCGTGGAGCTCGTCGAGCAGGTCGACGAGGCGCTCGATCGTCGCCGCGAGGACGTCGTCGATGTCGACATAGATGCGGCGCGGGCTCACGACTCGGCGACTCCGGCCCCGCCCACGAGCTCTTCGATCGCGGCGAGGGGGGCCTTCGCTTTGTCGAGGGACTCGAGGTATTCGGCGGTCGGCGATGAATCGGAGACGATCCCTCCGCCGACGTGCAGATGCGCGACCCCGTCCTTCCAAACCAGTGTCCGGATCACGACCGACAGATCGAGCCCCCCGCGCAGATCGAGGTAGCCGAGAGCGCCGGCGTAGACCCCGCGCCGGACACTCTCGAGGGTTTCGAGGATCGCCATCGCCGCGAGCTTCGGTGCCCCCGTCATGGAGCCCGGCGGAAAATTCGCACGCAAGAGGTCGAAGGCGTCGCGCCCGGTGGCGAGCTCACCCGTCACCGTCGAGACCATCTGGAAGACCGACGCGTAGGCCTCGATCTGCATCAGCTCGGGCACCGCGATCGTCCCCGGCGCACAGACACGCCCGAGATCGTTGCGCACCAGATCGACGATCATCAGGTTCTCGGCGCGGTCCTTCTCGCTGGTCGCGAGCTCGCGCAGGAGCCGCGCATCGCCGATCTCGTCGTCTCCGCGCGGGCGGGTGCCCTTGATCGGTCGGCTCTCGACCCGCCGCGTCGCATCGAGGCGTAGAAAGCGCTCGGGCGAGCTCGAGAGCACCGCGGCCTCCGGCAGCGAGAGAAAGGCGCCGAAGGGGGCCGGATTGTGGCGGCGGAGCGCCTGGTAGAGATGCCAGGGATCGGCCGCCACCGGGATCGTCAGTCGCTGGCTGAAGTTGGCCTGGTAGACGTTGCCGGCAGCGATCTCCTCGAGGATCGCGTCGACGGCCTTCGCATAACCACTCGCGTCGACGGTCGATTCGAGCCCGAGTCCCGTCGCGGGCGGCGATCGGCGCTCGCTCTTCGTGCACGCATGCGGAGCCCCCGGCGCCGGTCGGGCGTGCACGACGGGAGTCGAAGCCAGATCCTCGACGCGAGCGGCCAGCCGATCGGCGACCTTGCGAGATCGCCGCTTCGCCTCGTCCCGCGCCGACTCGCCGGAGGGCGAGCCCCCCGCGGCGAAGCCGAGCCCGACCATCCAGAGCTTCTCCGCCCCGTGGTCGTAGGCGAGCACCTGATCGACGAACGCGAGCGAGAGATCGGGGAGCCCGAGGTCGTCGCGATTCTCGCAGCGCACACGCGCAAGCATCACGGTGGCGAGCTCGTAGCCGAAGAATCCGACCGCACCGCCGACGAAGGGGAGATCGAGGCCCGACGAGAGTCCATCGACCTCGTGCCAGCGCGGATTGCCGGAGCCGATCGCCGTGCGCGTCGAGAAGACGAGGGAATCCGCGCGGGGCAGCAGCGAGCGAGCGCAGTCGATCGGGTCCGAATCGAGCTGGAGGGAGCCCCGCACGAGCCCCGCGCGCACCGGCCGCAGGACCTCGATCTCGACTCGCTGGCCCCGGGCGCGCAGCCAGAGGTAGGGGTCCGCGCCCGCGAACGAGTGACGCCCGAGGCGACCGTCGTGCAGGGCGCTATCGAGCCACCAGAATCCACGCTCGCGGTGGAGCCCCTCCACGACTTGCAGCCAGTCGGCCGGCGCTGCCGGTCGATCGAGGGCGGCCAGGGCGATTCGCTCACCGGGCTGGAACATGGGGCTCTCCGAGGGCGAGGAGGCTAACGCAGGCGCTCGACCCCGTCACAGCGAGACGCCCGACCCGGGCCCGGGGCTCGTCGCCGTCGTTTCGGATCGTGCCGCAGCCGCTACACTGCGCCGCTCGCCCACCCCTCGTCCAAGAATCGTGTACCCGTGAAGCGCATCTGTTACTACCACGCCGGCTGTCCCGACGGATTCGGAGCGGCCTGGGCCGTCCACCGCGCCTGGGGCGACGACGCCCGCTACATCGCGCGGGGCCACGAAGATCGCGTGCGGCTCCCCGATTGCGAGGACGCCCTCGTCACGTTCGTCGACATCGCGCCCGCCCGCGAGGAGCTGCGCGAGCTCGCCCGCGTCGCCGATCAGGTCGTCGTGCTCGACCACCACGTGACGGCTCGCGAACGGCTGCTGCGCGAACCCACCCTGCAAGAAGAGCTCGAAGCCGACGGCCACGAGCTGCGTTTCGACCTGACGCACTCGGGCTCGCTGCTCGCCTGGCAGTATTTCCATCCGGGCAAGGAAGCGCCTGCGCTGCTGCAATACGTCGAAGATCAGGATCTCTGGAATTGGCGCCTGCCCGCCTCGAACGCCATCAACGCGGCGCTCGCCTCCTATCCCCACGATTTCGAGGTCTGGGATCGGCTGTCGACGCGCCCGATCGATGAGCTCGCCCGCGAAGGCGAGCCGATCCTGCGCGCGAATCGCATGGAGGTCGAGCGGCGCCTCGAGCACGCGCGCCCCGTCGCCCTCGGAACGAGGCGGATCGAGGCCGTGAATGCGTCCACGAATCGGAGCCAGATCGGCCACCAGCTGGCCGAGCGTGCCCGCTTCGGCCCCCATTGGGGCCTCGTCTACCGCGTCGAAGGCGCCGACGTCTTCGCGACCCTCTACTCGATCGGCGACCTCGACATCGCAAAGCTCGCCGTCGAGTATGGCGGCGGCGGACATAAGAACGCCGCCGGATTCCGGGTCACGTTGGCACGTTGGCTCGAGGAATTCGTGCTCTAAGCGCGCGCGTCTCAGGAGGAGTCTCGAGATGAATCAGCACGATCGGTTGGCGCCATGACGAGTGCGCTCGATCGCTTTCGCCTCGATGGCCGCGTCGCGATCATCACCGGCGCCGGCAAGGGGATCGGTGCATCGATTGCACACGCTCTGGCCGACGCCGGCGCGGATTGCGTGCTCGTCGCCCGGACCGCGGCGGACGTCGAGACCGTCGCGAAAGCGGTCCGAGGCCGCGGCCGACGCGCGCTCGCAATCGCGGGGGACGTAAACGATCTCGAGCTGCTCGCGCGGGTCGTCGAGCAGACGGTCTCGGAGCTCGGGCGTCTCGACATCGTGATCAACAACGCCGGAGGATCGCGATCGAAGCGAATCCTGCGAACCCGGGTCGACGAGCTCGAGCATTCGTTCCATTTCAACGTCTCGGTTCCCTTCGAGCTCGTGCGCCTCGCGGCGCCCCACATGCTGGCCGTCGGCGGTGGGACCGTCGTCAACATCTCCTCGGTCGCGGCGAAAAACGCGGTACGCGGCAATCTCGCCCACGGGCTGACGAAGGCGGCACTCAATGCGCTGACGCGGCTCATGGCCGCGGAGCTCGCGCCCAGGATCCGGGTCAACGCCGTCCTGCCCGGCGCCATCGAGACGGATGCGCTGCGCGGCTGGCTCGCGTCGATGGATCCCGACGTGCGCGAGACCATGAAGCGCAATACGCCCATGCGCCGCAACGGCGAGGCCGACGACATCGCCGATGCCGTTCTCTACCTCTGCTCGCCCGCGTCGAGCTTCGTGACCGGGGAGCTCCTGAAGGTCGACGGGATGGCGGCGGACGAGCTCATCCCGGATCAGATTCCGGATCTCTGAGGCCAGCCCCAATCCTCCGCTAGGCGGTATTCCGGACCATCGTCGAACGGATCAATTTGCGGGCCTGCTCGAACAATGCCGTGTCGAGACCCGCCGCGGCGCCGCACTCGATCGCGAGGGCAAGGTCCTTCTCGCCGATCCCCGCCTGGCTCGCCAGGAACGCCTCGTACTCGGCGTTCGTGCCCGGTGGATTCCGGTGGAAGCCGTCGAGCAATCCGCCCACGGGCGGTGTCAGGTTCCCATTCGCCCGCATCACGCGTCCGAGCGACTCGGGCGAGACACCATGCTGCGTCGCGAGTTCCAAGGCCAGCCCAGCGACCACGATGTGGACCCAGCTCACGAGGTTATTCGAGATCTTGAGCGCCATGGCGGCGCCGAGGGGCCCGACCTCCTCGATCTGCGTCGAGAAAGCCTGAACCAGCTCACGCACGCGGCTCGTATCCGCCGGGTCACCGCCGAGCATCGTGAGCACGAAAGGCTCGTCGTCGGTCGGGCGGGTGCGCGTGACCGGCGCGTCGACGACGGCGACGCCACGCGGCGCGAGACGATTCGCGAGGGATTTCAGCGTCTCAATCCGGACAGTGCTGTGGACGAGGAGCAGCGAACCTGGCATGAGGCCCTCGGCGAGCCCACCCGCGCCCGACACGACCGCTTCGACCTGTCGATCGTCCCGCACACACACGCAGGCGATCGCGGCCCCTTCGGCCGCATCGGCGGCCGAGTGCGCCAGTCGCGCCACGCCCCGGAACGTCTCCATACTCGATGGCGAAGCATCGAAGACCGACAGCTCGAAGGCGCCCCGCGCGATCAGCCGCGCCTGCGGCCCACCCATGCTCCCGAGCCCAACGAACGCAACCTTCATGAGCAGGACTCCCCGGGATGACAGCCTGGGAGATGCCCGGCTGGACCAGGGTCCCATGCTAGCGTCGCGCTTCGTGCAGTCCTCGACCAAACGCCTCCGACGAACCCCCGAGAACGCCCGCGCCGAAATCCTCGCCGCCGCCGAGGCCGCACTTCGCGACAGCGACTTCCACTCGCTCACGGTCGAGACCCTGATGGAGCGAACGGGCATGACCCGCTCGCTCTTCTACCACTACTTCAAGAGCCTCGAAGAGATCGTGATCGCCCTCTTTGAGACCGTCGAAGCCGAGGTCTCGGGCGCCGTCGACGCCTGGCTCGAAGGCGAGGACACCGCCGATCCCCGAACCAACACCGTCGACCACCTGACCCGCATGTTCGAGGTCTGGCGCGAACACGCGAACCTGATGCGCGCGATGGAGCAGGCCGCGGGCCGGAGCAAGGAGGCCTACGCCCGCTGGCAGAGCCGCGTCGTCGAGTCCTACATCGACAAGACGGAGGCGTTCATCCGGAGGCAGATCGCGTTGGGTCGGAGCCGGGTCGACGATCCGCGTGCCCTCGCGAGGGTATTGATCCTGATGAATCTCGCGGTGGCGACGGATCAGACCAACCGACCGGAGCCGGAGACGCCGGCGCGGCTGGGGAAAGTCGTGGGGCTCGTCTGGAATGGGGCAGTCTATCAACAGGGTTGAACAGGGTTAGGTGGTCCATCGGACGGAGTGCACGCTCGAAACGTCCCCATCTCCACGATGCGTGGGCACCCACCGATCCGGTGGCCCATTGACCTTACGGACCTCCCGGGTGCACAATCGTCCGGGCGACCTTCGAAGCAGATCCCCATGCGCACGTTGCTGACCCTGGTGGTCTACCTGGCCCTCGCCCTTCCCGCTCGCGCCGCTGACGGCGTACTCGAGATCAATACGACCTGCGCCGTGCAGTCGGGCTGCTTCGCAGGGGATACGCCGGGCTACCCGGTCACCCTGACCCAGCCCGGGAGCTACCGCCTCACGGGCAATCTCGTCCAGCCGGATGCGGCGACCTCCGGGATCAGCGTGACGGCGAACGACGTCTCCATCGACCTCGGCGGCTTCGAGATCTCGGGGCCGTTCAGCTGCCCCGGCAATCCGGCGAACTGCGCGGCGGTCGGAACGAGCTATGCGATCGACGCGAACGGCGTGAGCGGTGT
>JANMTD010000064.1:0-10683 GCA_031390075.1 Deltaproteobacteria bacterium
CTTCGGTCACCAGAATCTCGTCAAGGATCTCCTTTCGGCCGTCGATAATCTGGAGCGCGCCATGGAGCACGGGGCGCAGAACGCCGGAGCCGAGGTCAGGGGAGTGCTGGACGGGATCGCGCTGGTTCACCGCGAGATCCTGGCCGCGTTCGAAAAGCACGGGGTGTCGCAGATCGACGCGGCGGGTCAGACCTTCGATCCCGCCGTCCACGAGGCGATTGGACAGATTCCGAATCCCGACGTTCCGGCGAACACCGTCGTCCAGGTGCTCCAGAAGGGTTATGTCATCCACGACCGGATGGTTCGTCCGTCGCGGGTGCTCGTCTCTCGCGAGCCGGCTCCAGGGGAGCGCGGTTCTCGGGGTGGCGATTAGGTCTCGATCCTCCGCGGCGCGGTCGGGGGCCGGGGCGGAAGGGACGAGGCGGCATGGGCAAGGTCATCGGGATCGATCTCGGCACGACCAATAGTTGTGTCGCCGTGATGCAGGGCGACCAGGCCGAGGTCATCGCCAACGCCGAGGGCGCGCGCACGACGCCGTCGATGGTGGCCTACACCACGAGTGGCGAAAAGCTCGTGGGCCAGATCGCCAAACGCCAGGCCGTCACCAATCCCGAATGCACCATCTTCGCCGTGAAGCGCCTGATCGGCCGCAAGCTCGAGGCCGACGAGGTCCAGGCCTTCTCGAAGATCGCTCCGTTCAAGATCGTGGCCGCCGAAAACGGCGACGCGTGGGTCGAGATCAACGGGAAGCCCTGCTCACCGCAGGAGATCTCCGCGATGGTGCTCGCGCGCATGCGCGACACGGCGATGGAATTCCTCGGCGAGCCGGTCGATCAGGCCGTGATCACGGTGCCGGCCTACTTCAACGACGCTCAGCGCCAGGCGACGAAGGAAGCGGGCAAGATCGCGGGGCTCGAGGTCCTGCGGATCATCAACGAGCCGACGGCCGCCGCGCTCGCCTACGGCATCAAGCAGGACACCGACCAGAAGATCGCGGTCTTCGACCTCGGCGGCGGCACCTTCGACGTCTCGATCCTCGAGATCGGGGATGGCGTATTCCAGGTGCTCTCGACCAACGGCGACACCTTCCTCGGCGGCGAGGATTTCGACAACGTCCTCGTCTCCGCCCTCGCGGACCGCTACGAGAAGGATAACGGCGTCGACCTGCGCACCGACCCGATGGCGCTCCAGCGCTTGAAGGAAGCGGCGGAGCGCGCGAAGCAGGAGCTCTCGTCGACGACCGAAACCGACATCAATCTCCCCTTCATCTGCGCCGACGACGAAGGCCCCAAACATCTCGTCCACTCGATGACACGCGAGGAGCTCGAGCTGCTGGTCGGCGACATGGTCGAGCGCCTCGAAGGCCCCTGCCGCATCGCCCTCGAAGATGCGGGGCTCACCGCGGCGCAGGTCGATCACGTCGTGTTGGTCGGCGGGATGACGCGCATGCCGCTCGTGCAGCGCAAGGTCGAGTCGATCTTCGGGCAAGCGCCGCGGAAGGGCGTGAACCCGGACGAGGTCGTGGCCGCCGGCGCGGCGATCCAGGGCGGCGTGTTGACGGGCGAGGTCGAGGAGGTGCTCCTGCTCGACGTGACGCCGCTCTCGCTCGGCGTCGAGACCCAGGGCGGTGTCGCCACCAAGATCCTCGAGAAGAATACGACGATCCCCTGCGTCAAGAGCCGGATCTTTTCGACGACGGAAGACCATCAGGACGTCGTGCGTATCCACGTGCTCCAGGGCGAGCGCGAGATGGCCGAGGACAACATGACTCTCGGCCGCTTCGAGCTGGTCGGGATTCCGCCTGCGCCGCGCGGGGTGCCGCAGATCGAGGTCTCCTTTGCGATCGATACGGACGGCGTGGCCAGCGTTTCCGCGAAGGATCTCGGCACCGGCCGCAGCCAGAGTATCCAGGTCACCGCATCGAGCGGGCTCACCCAGGACGAGGTCGAGCGTCTGGTCAAGGAGGCGGCGGGCAATGCGATCGCCGACCAGGCGCTGCGCTCGCTGATCGACTTGCGCAATAAAGCCGATGGCCTGATGTACTCGGCGGCCAAGACCCTCGAGGAGTTCGCCGAGGACGTCGAGGGCGCAGACAAGTCGAACCTCTCGGCCCAGATCGCCAAGACCCGGGACCTCGCCAAGGCCCAGGACCCCGAGGCCCTTTCGAAGGCGATCGACGAGCTTTCCCGCCAGAGCTACTCGCTGACCGAGAAGCTCTACGCGAAGCTCGGAGGCCAGTCCGAAGAGGGCGCGTGACCCGGCCCCCGTCGCTCCCCCGTTCCCACGAATCGAGATTTGCCAGGCTCCGCGGCTTGACAGTTGGCCGCCCGGTGCCGAGAGTCCCGCGCAATTCGTCCCCTTGGGACCAGATCGCGATCGAAGTTGCCATCGAGAGGGCTAGAGAGTGAGCAAGCGGGACTACTACGACGTGCTCGGCGTCGAGCGGGGCGCGTCGGAGAGCGAGCTCAAGAAGGTCTACCGCAAGCTCGCGATGGAGTGCCATCCGGATCGCAACCCCGACGATCCGGCGGCGGAGGAGCGCTTCAAGCAGGTCTCGGAGGCCTACGCGGTTCTCTCGGACGCGGAGAAGCGAGCGCGCTACGACCGTTTTGGTCACGCCGGCATGGGCGGGCCGGGCGCCGGAGGCCAGGGCGCGGATTTCGGCGATCTCGGCAATTTCGGCGATCTCTTCAACGATCTCTTCGGCGACATCTTCGGTGGCGGGGGCGGCCGCGGCGGCAGTCGACGCGGCCGCGGCCAGCGCGGCGCCGATCTCCGCTACAACCTCGAGATCAGCCTCGACGACGTCGTGAACGGATGCGAGCCGCGGCTCAAGATCCCGCGCATGAATCGCTGCGGGACCTGCTCCGGGTCCGGGGCGGCCGAAGGCTCGAAGCCCTCGCGCTGCGGACGCTGCGAGGGGACAGGCCAGCTCGTCTTCCAACAGGGTTTCTTTCGCGTCAACCGACCCTGCGATGCCTGTGGGGGAGCGGGGGAGGTGATCAGCAACCCGTGTCTCACGTGTCGCGGGGCGGGGCGTGTCGAGGGTCAGCAGACGATCCAGGTGAAAGTGCCGCCTGGCATCGACGACGGGGCCCGCATGCGGGTCACGGGCGAGGGCGAGGCGGGGGTCGCGGGCGGACCGCCCGGCGACCTGTACGTCGTGATGGTGTTGCGTGAGCATTCGCTCTTCCGGCGCGAAGGCACCGACCTCCATCTCGAGGTGCCCGTCGCATTCGTTCAGGCTGTGCTGGGCGGCGAGATCGACGTGCCCACCCTCGACGGCAAGGTGAAGCTCTCGATTCCGGAGGGAACGCAGTCGGGTCGCGTGTTGCGCCTGCGCGGAAAGGGCCTTCCGCCGCTCCAGCCGCGACTCGATCCGGCCCAGCTCAAGAAGCTGCGTGGCGATCTCTATGTGAAGGTATTCGTCGAGGTGCCGACCAAGCTCAACACGCGCCAGCGCGAGCTGCTCGAGGAGTTCGCGGCGCAGTCGGGTCACGAGGTCTCGCCGGCCACGAAGGGCTTCGTCGAGAAGCTGCGCGACCTGTTCGATTGACGACGGGCCGCACGGCGAGCTCGCAGGGGGGCGGGTCGATGTCGAGACGAACATGCGAAGCCGCCTGGCTCGCCGCCGCGATCGCGGTCGCGTGGGGCTCGGCGTGCGCCGGACCTGGATTCTCGCCGGAGCGCGTGCCCAACGAGCAGCGCGCTGCGTATGACGCGGCGCTCGCAAAGCCGGCGAGGGGACCGGGCGGACCGCAGGGCAAGGCCCTCGAGGAATTCATCGCGGCGTATCCCGCGAGCCCCATGGCAGACGATGCGTCCCTGCGGCTTTCTGAGCTCGCCTTCGAAGACGGTCGCCAGGACGATGGCCTGCGCTGGCTCGGCGGTGTGTTGACCCAGTATCCCGGCTCGGACCGCGAGCCCACGGCGCGGCTTCGGTTGGCCGAGCTCGAATACGCCCACGATCGCCGGGTCGCCGCGCGAGGATTGCTCGATCCGGTGGACTTCCGCCGCCTGTCGCCCTCGGATGCGCGGGCTGCGCTTCGCCTCCGCGTGTCCCTGGCCCAGACTCCGGTCGAGCGCATGCAGAATCTCGCAAAGCTTAAAACGGCCCTGCGCGACGACACGAAGCGAGCGCGAGGGGACGTGAAAACCGCGGGTCCACTCGAAGCGCAGCAGCGCGATGTCGATCAGGAGATCGGCGAGCTGATCGCGAGTGCAGCGGGTCCCGAGCTCGAAGCAATGCTCGAAGATCTCGATCGCCGTTCACCGTCTGGCGCCGTCGCATTCGAGCTCGCGCGGCGCGCGGTTTCCGAAGCCGACGCCGACGAGGCGAAGCGACTCGTCGACCGCGCCGGGCGGCTCGCGCAAGACGACGAAGAGCGCGAGCGCGTCCGGTCACTCGCCGAGGAGCTCGCCCGCCGCCCGGCGGTCGACGTGGCCGAGGCGCCCGTCGAGCTCGCACCGCTGCGCGAGCTGTCGGAGTACACGCGGCGCGACACGCGCGGGGCCGAGGGCACGCTCGGTGTCGTGTTGCCGCTGTCCGGGGATTTCGCGGAGTTCGGTGAGGCGAGCCTGCGCGGAATCCTGCTCGCGGCGGGTGTCTTCGAGACGGGGGGAACGCAAGGGCAAGGCGATTCCTCGGATCCGAGCGACGGTCCGAACATGCGGATCGTCGTTCGCGATTCCGCGGGCGATCCGTTGCGCGCGGCCGCCGCAGTGCGTGAGCTCGCCGGCCTGGACGAAGTCGTGGCGATCGTCGGACCGGTCTTCAGCGACGAGGCACTGGCTTCCGCGGAGGCGGCGGAAGCGGCGGGCATTCCGCTCGTCACGCTCTCGAATCGCGAGGACGTGACCCTCGGGCGGAAATACGTGATGCGGACGCGCACGACACCCGCGGACGAGGTGAACGTGCTCGTGAACCACGCGGTCGACCAGCTCGGAGCGATGCGCTTCGGCGTGCTCTACCCGAAGACGCGCTACGGGCGCGGCATGCGAAAGCTCTATTGGGACGCGATCGTCGCGCGTGGGGGGCGGCTCGTCGCGATGGCGAGCTATGCGCCCGACGAGACCGATTTCTCGAACGTCATCAAGGAGATGGTCGGGTTCCGATTCCTCGGCGCCGGCGAACGCCAGGCGATCGCGGAGCGCGATCGTGCGGTCGACGCGGCGAGATCCCTTCCTCCGGCGCAGGCTGCCGTCGCCCGGCGCGCTGCGTTCGAAACCACCGGGCCGGGGGGCGAGCCGCTCCCGCCCATCGTCGACTTCGACGTCCTCTTCATTCCGGATTCGGCGGAGGCTATCGCGATGATCGCGCCCGGACTCGCCTTGCAGGGCGTTCGGGACGTGCGGCTGCTCGGATCGAGCGATTGGCTGGACGCGGATCTCCTGCGCGGCTCCGACCGCCACGTCGCAGGGGCCGTCGTCAGCACGCCGTTCTTCGCCGCGAGCGACGTTGGCGTCGTGCACGAGTTCGTCGTCGACTACCAGCAGACCTTCGAGGTCGCTCCCGACGCGTACGCCGCGCAGGGCTTCGATGCGGCCAACCTCGTGCTGCAGCAGCTCGCAGCTCGCCGGCGTGATCGCGAGTCCGTGCTCGAGGGCCTGCGCTCGGTTCGCGCGTTTCCAGGGGCATCGGGCTCGCTGACGATGCTCCCCGATGGCAATGCACGCAGGCGGCCCTTCCTGCTCGAAGTTTCTGGTCAACGTTTCGTGCCGCTGGATTGAGGTGCCTCGCTGCGCATCCCTCTGTAGAGGTTTGCGCGAACTTGCCGTCGCGCTGCCGCTCCCACGCGTGTTTCAACTCGCGATGCGGAATCGAATCTCGCGCCTCAAGTCGACTCGCTCGCGGCCGCTAATGCTCTCATGGAACGCACGCCCCCGGCTTCCCATCTCCCGGAAGAGCTTCCGGTCCTCGCGCTGCGCGAGTTCGTCGTCTTCCCGTACATGGTGCTTCCGCTCTTCGTGTCGCGGGATCATTCGATTGCGGCAGTCGAGGAAGCGCTCGGCAGCGATCGACTGATCCTGCTCGTCGCGCAACGCAATCCCGAGACGATCGATCCCGACCCGGACGATCTCTACCGCATCGGCACCGTCGCGATGGTGATGCGGACCTTGAAGATGGCCGACGGCCGCCTCAAGGTCCTGGTCCAGGGGCTCGGCAAGGCGCGCATCGAATCCGTCATCGAGCACCGCAAATGCACCCGCGTCCGCGTCTCGGCCTTCGCCTCGGGCGAAGAGGGAAGCGACGACTGGACCGTCGAAGGGGAGGCGCTCACGCGCGCCGTGCGGGCGCGGGTCGAGGAGCTGCTGCCGCTTAAGAACCTCCCGCCCGAGGTCCTCTCGATCACGACCAACGTGCAGAGCCCCGGCCGCCTCGCGGACCTCGTCGCGTCGAATCTTCGCCTGCGCCTCGAGGAGGCCCAGGAGGTCCTCGAGATCCAGGACTCCCTGGCCAGGCTCCGCAAGGTCGATGCGCTGCTCAAGCGCGAGCTCGAGGCGACGTCGGCCCGCGCGGACTTCCATCGCCCGGCGTCCGAGGAGCCTTCCAAGGATCACCGCGAGACCTTCCTCCGCGAACAGCTCCGAGCGATCCAGAGCGAGCTCGGCGAGGTCGATCCCCGGGCCGACGAGCTCGACGACTACCGCCTCAAGGTCGAGGAAGCGAACCTTCCCGACACGAGCCGCGAAGAGGCGATGCGCCAGCTGCGGCGCCTCGAGCGGATGCACCCCGACGGCCCCGAAGCGCAGGTCGTGCGCAACTATCTCGACTGGGTCGTCGAGCTGCCCTGGGATCGCTGCTCGGTCGACCGGCTCGGACTCGAGGAAGCACGCGAGATCCTGGATCGCGACCACGCTCATCTCTCGATCGTGAAGGACCGCATCCTCGAGTTCCTCGGTGTGCGCAAGCTCCGACAGGATTCGCGCGGTCCGATCCTCTGCTTCGCCGGCCCGCCCGGCGTGGGCAAGACGTCGCTCGGTCGCTCGATCGCACGGGCGATGGGACGGGAGTTCGTGCGCGTCTCGCTCGGCGGCGTGCGGGACGAGGCCGAGATCCGTGGACATCGCCGCACCTACGTCGGCGCACTGCCCGGACGCATCATCCAGGGGCTGAAGCAGGCCGGCACGAGCAATCCCGTGATGATGCTCGACGAGATCGACAAGCTGGGCGCCGATTTCCGCGGCGATCCGTCGGCGGCGCTCCTCGAAGTCCTCGATCCCGAGCAGAACCGCGAATTCAGCGACCATTTCCTGAATACGCCCTTCGACCTCTCGAAGGTCCTCTTCATCGCCACGGCGAACATGCTGGAGCCGATCCCGGCGCCGCTGCGCGATCGCATGGAGGTGATCCGACTGTCCGGCTACACGCCCGAGGAGAAGTCGGAGATCGCCACCCAGTTCTTGATTCCGCGCCAGGTCGAAGAGCACGGGATGACGATCGAGCACATCAACTGGACGAAGGGCGCCGTCCAGTCGCTCTGCAGCGAATACACCTACGAGGCCGGTGTCCGCCATCTCGAGCGCCAGGTCGCGGCGATCTGCCGCAAGGTCGCCCGCAAGCGCGCCGAGGGCGATTTCGCCGAGGTCGTGATCAACGGGAAGACCCTCGACAAATATCTGGGTCCGCCGCCCTACCGCAACGACCACGCGAGCAAACAGTCGGAAATCGGCCTCGTGAACGGCCTCGCCTGGACCGAGGGCGGCGGCGAAGTCCTCTCGCTCGAAGCGAACCTCTCCCACGGCCGCGGCCTCATGCTCACCGGCCAGCTCGGCGACGTCATGAAGGAGAGCGGGCAAGCGGCGCTCTCCTACGTCCGCTCGATCCTGCCCGAGGTCGGGCTCTCCGACCGCGAGTTCTCGCGCCAACAGATCCACGTCCACGTACCGGCGGGCGCCACGCCCAAGGACGGCCCCTCGGCCGGCGTCGCGATCGCGACAGCGATCGCATCGCTCGCGATGGGGATCGCGGTGCGCGCAGACGTCGCGATGACGGGCGAGGTCACGCTGCGCGGGCGGGTCCTGCCGGTCGGTGGTGTTCGAGAAAAGGCGCTCGCGGCCCTTCGCAGCGGCATCACGACCATCATCATTCCCGAGAGCAACGTCGGCGACCTGCGCGAGATCCCGAAGGAGCTGAAGAAGCGGATCGAGTTCATCCCGGTGAGTCACATGCGCGAAGTGCTCGACTGCGTGCTCGTCGAGCCGCCGCCCTGGCGCACGCGCAAGCGCAAGCCCGCCGGCGCAGCCCCGGCACGGACCCGCGCGGGGGCACCGCTTTCCGCCACCGTCCCGGTGGTCAAGGCGACTCCCGTCGCCCCGAGCGACGCCGTGACCCGGCGCGGACGAGACTGACCGCCGTTGCCCCGTGGAAGCCGCGCGGCCTACGCTGCGCCGCATGCCGGATAAAGGGCCGCGCCGCCCGAAACGACTTTCCGATCTCGGTGAGCAGGCGCTGATCGAGCGCATCGCGAAGCGCGCCGGGCGCTCGCCCGGTGGGCGTTGGACGCTCGGGATCGGCGACGACGCCGCGCTGCTGCGCGGTCGCGCCGGCGAGGAGCTCGTCTTCTCGACCGATACGCTCGTCGAGAACGTGCATTTCCGATTCGCGCGCGAGGGGCCGCGGGTGATCGGGCGGCGGGCGGTCGCCGTGAACCTCTCGGATCTGGCGGCAATGGGAGCGACGCCGGTGGGTGTGTTGCTCGGGCTGTGCGCGCCCGAGCGGATGCGGGTCGACGTGTTCGACGCCCTGATCTCGGGTTTCGTCTTCGAGGCGGGTCGATTCGGCTGTCCGCTCGTCGGCGGAAACCTGTCGCGGGCGGACGTGTGCAGCCTCGCCGTGACCGTGATCGGCCGTGTCGCGACCGGGCGTGCGCTCAGGCGTTCGGGTCTCGCCCCGGGCGACCTGCTCTTCGTGACGGGCGTGCTCGGTCGGGCGGCCCTGCGTCGGCTCGTGGCGGATCGAAGCGGGGGTCGGCTTCTCCACGTCCCCGAGCCACGCCTCGAGGCGGGCCTGCGCCTCGCGCGTCTGGGCCCGGTGAAGGCCTGCATCGACCTGTCGGATGGGCTCGCGAGCGATCTCGGCCAGCTCTTGCGTGCATCGCGGGTCGCGGCCGAGATCGACGCCGATGCGCTCCCCGAAGCTCCGGGTTTCACCCGAGCCTGCCGCTCGCTCGGAATCGATCCGCTCACACTGCAAGCGGCGGCCGGCGAGGACTACGAGCTGCTCTTCGCCCTCGCGCCCGGGCGATTGGCCGGCGATCCGAAGGCCCTCTCGCGCCGTCTCGGCGTGCAGGTCACCCCGATCGGGCGGGTCGTCGCCGGCCGGGGGATCCGGGGTCTGCCGGTGAAGCCGGCTCGACATCATTTCTAGCCTGCGCTGATCCCCACGACCGTCAAGCAATCCCTCGGCAGGACCGATACGCGGGCGTGCACGTATCCCTGACGGCCAAATTCGTGATCGGCTCCTTCGTCGTGGCGGGCGCGACCTCGCTCATGCCCGACCTCGCCCAGCGCCTGGGCATCGCCTTCTCGACCTGGGGCACGCTCTTCGTCGCCCTCGGTGTCGGCGGCATCATCGGCTTCTTCCTCTCGCGCATGTTCGGCGTCAAGTTCGAGGCGCTGCGGCAGGCGACCGATCGGATTCGCGAGGGCGACCTGCGCCTCGAGCTCGCGTCGCGGCGGCCGTCGCGGCTGCCCGACGAGATGGACGACCTCTACCGGGGCCTCGCCGACATGCTCGTGTGGCTGCGCCAGCTCGTCGCCAGCGTGCAGCAGACGTCGCGGTCCGTGGCCGCGTCTTCGACGGGGCTCGAAGCGGTGCTCGGCGATCTGCGGCGGACGAGCGAGGGCGTGTCGTCGACGGTCGCCCAGGTCGCTTCGGGGGTCGCACAGGAGCAGGACCTGCTCGGCCAGGCCTCGCACCGCATGGCCGAGATCTCGAGCGAGATCGACCTGAACGCCGGTCGTGCGCGCGAGGCCTTCGGCTTCGCCGCCGAGGCGAATCAGAAGGCCGGCACCGGCGTCGAGGTCGCGCGTCTCGCGATCGAGAAGATGAAGGTCGTCTTCGAGCGCGCCGAGAGCACCGGGGTCAAGGTCTTCCAGCTCGAGGCGAAGACGCGCCACGTCCACCAGATCACCGAGATCATCACCTCCGTCGCCCACCGGACGAATCTGCTCTCCCTGAACGCCTCGATCGAGGCGGCTCGGGCGGGTGAGGCGGGCCGCGGCTTCTCCGTCGTCGCCGACGAGATCCGCAAGCTCTCCGAGAGTGCGGGCAAGGGCGCCGACGAGATCAGCCAATTGATGCACGAGATCCAGGCCGACACGGCGATGGTGGCCGACGAGATGCGCCAGTCGAGCCAGGTGATCGGCGAGGGCCGCGAGGACATCAACTTGATCGCGGGTGCGCTCGCCCAGATCAGCATGGCCGTCTCCGAAGCGGCGACCCGCTCGGAGGAGATCTTCCACGGCGCCGACAGCCACTCGTGGAACGCCCAGAGCATGGTCGAGGCGATCGAGGAGATCGCGAAGGTCGCAGGCGGCAACGGCACCAGCGTCGCAGGCCTCGACGAGACGATGCGGGGCCGTTGCGGTGAGCCGGACGTTTTTTAGAACTTGTTTCATCGTGATTTTCCTTTTGCTTTCAAAGCATCGTTCATCGGATTGATGTTGTGCATTTGCGGA
>JANMTD010000092.1:0-1688 GCA_031390075.1 Deltaproteobacteria bacterium
TTGAACTCGAGCGCATCGAAGAGGAGCTTGTCGCCGTAGGCCTTGCGGAGCTTGTCGGCCTCCACGACGACGTTGCCGAGGCGCTGCGGAACCGGAATCGAGATCTCGACCTTCTCCGGCGCGCGCTCGCCGCCCTGCCGGACGAGCTCCTCGAAGGCGTTGATGCGGGCCTTGCCCTTGGCCTGACGGGCCCGGGGCGAGAGCTTGATCCATTCGAGCTCGCGAGAGAGGGTCCGCGCCCGGGCGCCGGCCTGCTTCTCCTCGACCTCGAGGCGCTTGTTCTTCTGCTCGAGCCAGGAGGAGTAGTTCCCCTGCCACGGAATCCCGCGGCCGCGGTCGAGCTCGAGGATCCAGCCCGCGACGTTGTCGAGGAAATAGCGGTCGTGGGTGATCGCCACGACCGTCCCCGGATACTCCTGCAGGAAGCGCTCGAGCCAGGCGACGCTCTCGGCGTCGAGATGATTGGTCGGCTCGTCGAGCAGCAGCATGTCGGGCTTCGAAAGCAGCAGCCGGCAGAGGGCGACGCGTCGCTTCTCGCCCCCCGAGAGCGTGTCGACCTTGGCATCGCCGGGCGGGCAGCGCAGCGCCTCCATCGCGACATCGAGAGTCCGATCGAGCTCCCAGGCATCCGCCGCGTCGATCCGATCCTGGAGCTTGCCCTGCTTCTCGAGCAGGGCGTTCATCTCGTCGTCCTCCATCGGCTCGCCGAATTTCGCGGAGAGCTCGTTGAACTCGTCGATCAGCGCCCGGATCTCGGCGACGCCCTCCTCGACGTTGCCGAGCACGTCCTTGCTCGGATCGAGCTGCGGCTCCTGGGGCAGATAGCCGACGCGCAGCCCCTTGGCGGGTTTTGCCTCGCCGAGGATGTCCGAGTCGACACCGGCCATGATGCGCAGGAGCGTGCTCTTGCCGGCACCGTTCGCGCCGAGGACCCCGATCTTCGCGCCCGGGAAGAACGAGAGCGTGATGCCGTCGAGGATGACCCGTTCGCCGATCACCTTCCTCAAATCGTGCATCGTATAGACGAACTCGTGCGCCACGGATCGATCCCCTTCCTACTCGGCCTGATTTCTCGGCTGCGAGGGCCACCTTCCGGCGTGCCGTGGATGGCCCTATTTCTTTTCGCGGTCGGCCGAGTCTAGCCCCGCCCCGTCCGCCGCACAGCCTGTGCGCGACTCTTCGCGGAGCACCAGCATCAGGCTCGAGGAATCGAGGCGACCCCCACCCAGACCCTGGACCGTCGCATAACGCGCATCGACCGCCCGGGTCAGCGGCAGCGGGATCCGGCGGCTCTCCGCTTCGGCGAGCGCGATGCCGAGATCCTTCCGCATCCAGTCGACGGCGAATCCGAAATCGAAGCGCCCGGCGAGCATCGTCGAGGCGCGATTCTGCATCTGCCAGGACGCCGCCGCCCCCTGCGAGATCACGTCGACGACGGCCGCCGCGTCGAGCCCCAGACGCTCGGCGAAATGCAATCCCTCCGCCAGCGCCTCGACGAGGCCGGCGATGCAGATCTGATTCACCATCTTCGCGGATTGACCGTGTCCAGGCGGCCCGATCAGGGCGTGCTTGCGGGCATAGCAGTCGAGCAGCGGACGGACGCGCTGATAGTCGGCGTCGGCTCCGCCCAGCATGATCGTGAGCGTGCCCTGCTCGGCGCCGATCTGCCCGCCGGAGACCGGGGCGTC
>JANMTD010000146.1:0-18820 GCA_031390075.1 Deltaproteobacteria bacterium
CCTCGGCGAATGGCTTGGCGCGGGCGCGGGAGCCCCGACGCTTCTTCTCTACGCCCACCACGACGTCCAGCCCCCCGGCCGCGCGAGCCATTGGCGAAGCCCGGCCTTCGAGCCCGCGCGGGTCCCGGGCGAAGGCGAGGCGGGGCGCCTCTACGGCCGCGGCGTCGTCGACGACAAGGCGGGCATCGTCGTCTTCGCAGGAGCCCTGCGCGCCTGGCTCGAGAGCGGCGCCCGGCCCCCGGTGAACTTGAAATTGATCGTCGAAGGCGAGGAGGAGATCGGCTCGAGCCATCTCACGGAGTTCCTGCGAAAGCACCGCGAACGCCTCGCCGCCGACGTCATCGTGCTGTCCGATACGGCGAATCTCGCGACGGGCCTGCCCTCGATCACGACGAGCCTGCGCGGAATCCTGAACGTCGACGTCCGTGTGCGGGCCCTCGATCATCCGGTCCACAGCGGGATGTGGGGCGGTCCGGTCCCCGACGCGACGAGCGCCCTGGCGCGCATCCTGGGCCGGCTCTTCGATGCGAAAGGCGAGGTCGCTATTCCGGACTTCGCTGTGGGCTGTGAACCGCTCACTCCGGCGGCGCGGGCCCGCCTCGCTGCGCTTCCGATCGACGAGGCGGAGTTCCGCGCCGATGTCGGCATGGTCGATTCGGCCCGTTTCATCGGCAGCGGGGGCTCGGAGATCTACGACCGACTCTGGAATCGTCCGGCGCTTTCGCTGATCGGGCTCGAAGGCATGCCGCTCGCCCAGGCCGGGAACCAGCTGATCGCCGAGGCGGCGGCGCGGGTCAGCGTGCGCATCGCGCCAGGGCAGGATCCCGAGGCGATGCGGGAGCGCGTCGTCGCATTTCTCGGGGCCGATCCGCCCTGGGGTGTCGAGGTCCGGGTGCAGGCCCGGGAGGCGGCGGGCGGCTGGCGCGTCGAGCCGGCGGGACCGGCCTTCGAGGCGGCGCAGCGCGCGCTCCGCGCGGGCTACGGGCGGGAGCCGGTCTTCGTCGGATGCGGCGGGTCGATTCCCTTCGTGGCGCCCTTCGCCGAGGTGTTGGGCGGTGTGCCGGCGCTTCTGCTCGGCCTCGAGGATCCGATCTGCAATGCCCACGGCGAGAACGAGAGCCTCGATCTCGCCGATTTCGAGCGCGCACTGCGCTCCGCCGTGCTGCTCTTCGCCGAGCTCGGGGCGCTCGCCTGATCGTGCAATCAATCATGTGGGGGTAGGCCCGCCGCGCTAACTTCAGCTACCGCCGACATCGCTGGAGGGATGCATGACTGCGATCGAAACGACGCCCGAGCTCGTCCGCAAATCCTACGCCCGGACCAACGAGAACCTCGCGATCGTCCGCAAGCGACTGGGCCGCCCGCTCACGTTTGCCGAGAAGATCCTGTTCGGACATCTCGACGACGCAAAGGGCCAGGATCTCGTCGCCGGCGAGTCCTACCTCCTGCTCCGGCCCGATCGCGTCGCGATGCAGGATGCGACGGCGCAGATGGCGATGCTCCAGTTCATGCAGGCGGGTCGCGACGAGACCGCCGTCCCCTCGACGGTCCACTGTGATCACCTGATCGAGGCGAGAAAAGGTGCCGACGCCGACATGGCGACGGCGCGCACGACGAACGCCGAGGTCTACGACTTCCTGCGGACCTGCGCGGCCCGCTACGGCATCGGCTTCTGGGGCCCGGGCGCCGGCATCATCCATCAGGTCGTGCTCGAGAAGTACGCCTTCCCCGGCGGCATGATGATCGGGACCGACTCGCACACGCCGAACGCCGGCGGTCTCGGCATGTTCGCCGCGGGGGTCGGCGGCGCCGACGCCGTCGACGTGATGGCGGGCTTTCCGTGGGAGGTCCTCTACCCGAACGTGATCGGCGTGCACCTGACGGGCCGGCTCTCGGGCTGGGCCTCGCCGAAGGACGTGATCCTGAAGGTCTGCGAGCTCCTGACGGTGAAGGGCGGCACGAACCGGATCGTCGAGTACTTCGGTGAGGGCGTCACGTCGCTCTCGTGCACCGGCAAGGGCACGATCACGAACATGGGCGCCGAGCTCGGTGCCACGACGTCGATGTTCCCCTACGACGAGCGGATGGCGATCTACCTGAAGGCGACCGAGCGCGGGGAGCTCGCGGATCTCGCCAGCGCGAATCGCGACCTGCTGACCCCCGATCCCGACGTGCTCGCGAATCCCGACGGCTATTTCCAGGAGATCATCGAGATCGATCTGTCGAAGCTCGAGCCGCACATCGTGGGCCCGCACACGCCGGATCTCGCGCGGCCGGTCTCGCGCATGGCCGCCGACGCGAAGGCGAACGGCTATCCGCTGAAGCTCTCGTCGACCTTGATCGGAAGCTGCACGAACTCCTCCTACGAGGACTTCTCGCGCGCCGCCGACGTCGCGCGCCAGGCGAGTCGCAGGGGCGTGAAGATCAAGACGCAGCTCTGGTGCACACCGGGCTCGGAGCAGGTCGACGGGACCGTCGCGCGGGACGGGCAGAAAGAGGCGCTCGAGGCGATCGGCGCGACGGTGCTCGCGAACGCCTGTGGCCCCTGCATAGGGCAGTGGAAGCGCGACGACGTCAAGTCGGGCGAGGCGAACTCGATCCTCAGCTCCTTCAATCGGAACTTCCCGAAGCGAAACGACGGCAATGCGGCGACGCTCTCGTTCATCGGAAGCCCGGAGATCTGCGTCGCCTACGCGCTGGCCGGAAGTCTCGACTTCGACCCCATGACGGACGAGATCGAGGCTGCCGACGGCACGCGTTTCAAGCTCGCGCCCCCCGTCCCCGCGCCCGAGATTCCGCCGAACGGCTTCGTCATCAGCTATGCGGGCTACGAGGCGCCGCCGGATAAGGCGAAGCGCGCGTCGGTCGAGGTCGTGGTCGCGCCCGGCAGCGATCGGCTGCAGCTGCTCGAGCCGTTCACGCCCTGGGATGGCCGCGATTTCGCGAAGCTGCCGATCCTCTTGAAGGCCCAGGGCAAATGCACGACGGACCACATCTCGATGGCGGGCCCCTGGCTGAAGTTCCGCGGCCACCTCGACAACATCTCCGACAACATGTTCATCGGCGCGATCAACGCCTATACAGGCGAGGCCGGCACCGGCCGGAACCTCGAGACCGGGAAGGCCGGCCAGTCCTTCCCGGCGATCGCCCGCGACTACAAGGCGAAGGGACTTCGCTGGGTCGTCGTCGGCGACGAGAACTACGGCGAGGGGTCGTCGCGGGAGCACGCCGCGATGGAGCCGCGACATCTCGGCGCGGCGGCGGTGATCGTGCGGAGCTTCGCGCGCATCCACCAATCGAACCTGAAGAAGCAGGGTGTCCTGCCGCTCACCTTCGTCGCCCCCGCGGACTACGACAAGATCCACGAGACGGATCGGATCTCCCTCGTCGGCATTGCTCGGATCGCCCCCGACAAGCGCATCCAGGCGATCCTCCACCACGAGGACGGCAGCGAGGATCGCTTCGAGCTCGCCCATACCCTGAACGACGAGCAGATCGGCTGGTTCAAGGCGGGCTCGGCGCTGAACCTTTTGCGCGCGCAGGCGAAGAAGAAGTAGACGTCTTCTTTTCGGGCTCAGTCCGGCTGTGCGAAGAGCTCCCGGAGCCAGCGCCGGCCGCCGGGCAGCGCGAGCGGCAGCGCGAGGACGAGGAGCACGAGCGCGACAGCACCGACCAGCTGGTAGGTCTCGAGCTCGAGCATCGCGCTCCCGAAGAAGGCGTAGGTCGACGCGCGGATCGTCCCACCGGCGAAGGCGGCGAGAACGAAGCTCGTGAGCGGCATCGCCGTGAGTCCCGCCGATGCCTGGAGCGGCGAGAGCGGCGAGAGCGGATAGCCCGAGGCGATCGCCAGCGCCACGGCGCCCTGCCTCCGCGAGGTGAATGTGAGCAGGCCCCTGCCCTTTTCACCGATTCGACGTTCGATCGCATCGCGCCCCGCATAACGCGACAGCCCGAACAGGAACACACCCGAGAGCATCAGCCCCGCTCCGCCGACGAGCGAGCCGAGGCCCGTTCCGAAGCAGAGGCCGGCGGCGATCAAGACGATCTGGGACGGGAGCCAGAGCAGCGTCCGGGCGGCCACGACGAAAACGAAGAAGATCGGGGCCATCGGCCCCATGCTTTCGACGAGTGTGCGCACGGCTTCGACGCTCATCTCGATGCCGAGGTAGCTGCGCAGCGCGTGGCCCGCGGCGAGGAGACAGGCGACGGCTGCGGCGGCGAGTACGAGACGGCGAGCGAGGGCTGACATGGCGGGAGGATATCCCGTCCGGGTCCCGCTCCGAATCCGATCTTCATCCGGTACCGTCGCTGCGTGACATCGGAAACGCTGCTGATCTTGAACCCGGCCAGTGGCCGGGGCGCGGCGGGGCGCATGGCCGAGGGGCTCGTGGCCCGAGCCGAGGTGATCTGTGGTCCGCTCGTGGTCGCGACGACGGGCGCCCCGGGCGATGCGGCTCGGCTGGCCCGCGCGGCCGCCGAGCGGGGTGCGGCGCGGATTCTCGTCGCGGGCGGCGACGGGACGCTGGGCGAGGTCGTCTCGGGGCTGCTGACGTCGACCGGGTCGAACGGGGCGCTGGCATCGGAACGTCCGAGCCTCGGCCTGCTGCCGGTCGGATCGGGCTGCGATTTCGCGCGCACACTCGGCTTGCCGCGCGGTCTCGAAGCCGCGCTCGAGGTGGTCGCGGCGGGGCACGTTCGGCTCGTCGACGCCGGGCGGGTCGAGTCGGGCGATGCGGGAGACGGCCGGCGGGTTCGCCATTTCGCCAACGAGGTGAGCGCCGGGCTCTCGGGGGACACGGTGAAACGCGTCGGCCGCTACTCGCCCCGGCTGGGACCGCGGCTCGGATTCATCGTCGGCGCCGTCTCCGCCGTTTTGACCCACGAGCCCTTCGAGGCGTCGGTCGAGATCGACGGCGAGCTGGTCCACGAGGGCGCGATCTCGCTCTTCGCGGCCGCCAACGGATGTTATTTCGGGGCGGGCATGCGCGTAGCGCCGAATGCGTCGCTCGACGACGGCCAGCTCGAGATCGTGCTCGCCCGGGGTCTCTCGAGGCCCGAGATCCTGGCCCACCTCCCGTCGTTCTACCTCGGCCGCCACGGTCGACATCCCCGCGTCTCGTTCCACGCGGCCCGGGTGGTGCGCCTGCTTCCGAAGGCGGGCCAGGCGGCGGCGGAGGCCGATGGCGAGGCCGGCCTGTCCCTGCCGTTGCGGATCGAATGCATTCCGGGAGCCCTGCGCGTCTTCACGCCCGCGGTCACGATTCCGGTCATGAAGGGGCGCGCCGCCCCGGTCCGCGCCACGCCTCGGATGGCCGCGCCCGTCGGTGTGCGAAGGGATCGCTTTTGAACTCGGCCGATCCGCGCACGGCTGGGTCGGTCTTCGACCGGATCCGGAGCTCTGCCGCCCTCGTGACGCGCCGGGCGCGCGACGTGCGGATCGACGACGAACGGCTCGAGGCCCTCGCCCGGGATCTCGCCGCCTCGCCCGCCGATTACGAAGACCTCGACCCGATGCACGACTTCGCGGGCGACGCCGGGCGGGCCCTCGCCTTCACGATCGCCCTCGACGCGATCAACTTCGGATCGGGCTGGTTTCCGGTCCTGAAAAAGCGCGCGGGCCTCTCGGGCTATCGCTCGATCGCGACGGCCTGTCGCGAGTCGGTCGAAGCGGGTGATCCCTGGTCGGGCGCCTGGCTTCGCGGGGCGACGGCGGAGTCGCTGGCCCTGCTCCTCGGCCAGGAACTCGTCGATCCCGAAGTCGCGGAGCTGATGGCGCTCTATGCGCGGGCCTGGCGCGAGCTCGGCGACTGGTTGGCCCGCGATCACGGCGACCGATTCGAGTCCGTGATCGAGAAGGCGGGGCGATCGGCCGAGCGGCTCGTGGGCTCGCTCGCGGCGCTTCCGCTCTACCGCGACGTCGCCCGCTACGACGAGCTCGAAGTCCCCTTCTACAAGCGCGCCCAGATCACGGTCGCCGACCTGGCGCGCGTCTTCGGCGGAGCCGGCCACGGCTGCTTCAGTGACCAGGACGAGCTCACCCTCTTCGCCGACAACCTGGTCCCCCACGTGCTGCGCTGCCACGGCGTCCTCGCCTACTCCCCCGTGCTCGCGGACCAGATCGAGGTCGGCCGGCTTCTCGCCTCGGGGTCGCGCCGCGAAGTCGAGATCCGCGCCGTCGCGGTCGAGGCCGTCGAACGACTCGTCGCGCGTCTCGCGGAAAAAGGCCGGCCGACGACCGCCCACGCCCTCGACGGACTGCTCTGGAACGCGGGCCAGGCGGACTCGATCAAGTCGCGACCGCGGCATCGAACGCGTTGCAGCTTCTATTGAGGACGCGGGCCGAAAGGAAAGCGGGATGAAGATCTTCGACGGCAATTTCTGGTTCATGGTCGCGCTCCTCGCGGCGCTCTCGACGGTCGCTCTGGCGCGCGGCGGGACACCGCTGCTCGTCGAGGCGATGGGCGGCGGCACGCGCCAGTTCCTCCGCTTCGCGCTCGTGCTCTTCGTGTCGTTCCTGGTGGCGGGGCTCGACGAGAGCCTGCTGCCGCGCGCGTGGGTATCGGCGGCGCTGGGCGAGGGGTCGGGCTGGAAGGGACTGGTGCTCGCGAGCGCCGTCGGGCTCGTGACGCCGGCGGGGCCCTTCGTTTCGATGCCCCTTGCGGCGGGCATGCTGCGTTCCGGTGCAGCGCCCGCTGCGGTCGTCGCGTTCGTCGCTTCGTGGGGGCTGCTCGCGATCCATCGTCTGATCGCCTGGGAGATCCCGATGCTCGGTGCGCCCTTCGCCCTCAGCCGCTGGCTGTTATGCCTCGGGGTGCCGATTGCGCTGGGTGCCCTGGCGAGGCTCTTCTGGCGCGCGGGGGCGGTGTGAAGAGGGCTTCGAGGGCGGCCTGGATCTCGGCTACGAGGTCGTCCGGGAGCGCATGGGGGGCGAGCGATTGCTCGACCTCCTCGCGTGTCGGCGGATGGGCGTGGATCGAGCCGGCGACGAGCAGCCAGGCGATTCGGTCCGTGATGAAAGCGAGCGCGGGGCGCACGCGCTGATCGAGGGTTCTTCGCACGGCTTCGCGGTCCGGCGGTTCAGGGGAATGGGCTGATGCGGTGGTCGCGGTCGAGGGGGCCGTTGTAGGCCCCGTCGCCGCGGTTGCGAGCTCGCGCTCCTGGACGAAGCGGGCGGCCCGGAGCTGGGCGTCGACGAAGCGGCGCAGGGCGGCGGCCGCCGGGGGCTCGGCTCCGAGCTCCCCCGCCGCCCGCAAGCAGGCGAGTCGGACCGCCTCATGAACGCGTTCCTCTTGCGCGCGGTCTTCGACGGGGAGACCGAGGATCCGCTTGGCGTCGGCGACGGCGGGCATCAGCGAGAGCCGCTCATCGAGGCTCGCGAGCAGGGCGGGCAGCGCCGTCGCGGTGCGCGCAGCCGACAGGCCATTGCGCTCGCGCAGGCGCGCGAGCTCACCCTCTGCCTCGACATGGAAGAGCCAGTCGTCGAAGTCGCGCGCGAGTCCCTCGCCGCCGATCGGAAACCAGGCCGCCTTGAGATCGCGCGTGAGCGGGCCGATCGCGCGGGTCCGCGCCAGCTGCGCTTGCCAGTGCGGCGCTTCGAGCTCGTCGGTCAGGATCGCGTCGGCGAGGCCGTCGGCGAGCCGTCTCGGAACCCCGCCGTTGTCGGCGACTGCCTCGACCACCGCCCGGGGAAAGAGCGAGCGCGCGACCCGCTCGAGATGGCCGCCGCGATTCACCGCCATCCGGATCGCGCCCCGGTCGAGGTCCGCGCGTGTCCACAGCGTCGAAGTGTCGGGCACGAGGGCTACGGCACCGGTCGTCGTCAGCGGCATCGAAAAGCGTCCGGCGAGCGAGCGATCCGGCCGGATCGTGATCCCGGAGAGGGCGAGCTCGAAGCGCCCCGACCCGAGATCCGCCGCGAGGTCGGGCCAGCGAAACCGGACCCACTCGATCCGCCGGCCGCGCGCCCGCGCAAAGGCCCGCGCGACGTCCGCCGAGAAGCCGCGGGGCTCTGCCTCGCCCCCCGCCCACAGGCTGAACGGGGCGTAGTCGCCACTCGTCCCGACCCGCAGCGGCGCCCCCGCCGCGACCGCCGGGTCGCCCCCGAAAAAGCGCGTCCGCCCCGCCCCGGTGTTGCCCGGCGCGGGCTGTGAGCAGGCGAGAGCTGCGAGTCCGACGAGCCCGAGCCCTGCCCAAAGCGCCGCCGCGACCCGACGGACGGCCCACGGCCGTCCCACGCTGGTTGACCCCACGGAACACCTTTCCTACGCTGGCCGCCGCCGCGACGGAGCGTTTCCCTTCGGAGCGCGCCCCATCTGCTTCCAGACGGCTCCGGCCCCCGTTTCAGAAACGCCGCACGAGACCGGCGCCAGCCTGCGATCGCGAATGGATCGCGCACCGCCCGTCCCGACCTGCACTTTCCTGCGGACCGAAGAAGCCAGCCGACCCAAAAATTGGAGACGCGTCATGTTGACACTCGACGAGATCGAATCCGGACTGTTCGTGACGCACAAGAATACCGGCCTCCGCTACAGCATCGTCGAGGCCGAGGACGACGAAGTGCTGCTCTCGCCGGAGCAGGAGGGGTTGCAGGACCTGACCGTGCCCCTCGACCTGTTCCGCAGCGAGTTCGCGGCCACGGACCGGTTCCGCTCGCCGACCGCTCGCCGGAGCACCGGAGGCCGCGGCCGAAAGCGCACGCCGGCGCCGGGCGGCGGAGCGTCCTCGCCGATGCCGTCGGGGCCGAAGTCGAAGGGCAAGATCAAGAAGATGGTGCGCGATCGGGGCTTCGGATTCATCCGCGGCGACGACGGCAAGGAAGTCTTCTTCCACCGCTCGGGCCTCAATGCCGGCGAGTACGACATCCTGAACGAAGGGGACATCGTCGAATACGTCGTCCAGGAAGGACCGCGCGGCGCCCGGGCCGAGCACGTCCGCCACGCCACGGCCGAAGCCGTGGTCAGTGCCTGAACAGGCCTCCGTTTAACAGAATGAGTCGACGGAACGTCTGCGCGCCATGCCCGAGCTTCGACCGCCCGTCATCGCCGAACCCGAGAGCCTGACTTCCGAGTGGCTCTCCGACGTCCTCGTGGCGGCGGGCCACGACGTGCGCGTGCGGGGCTTCCGCCACCGGCCGATCGGCACCGGGCAGATGGCGCATAGCGAGCGCATCGAGCTCGATTACGTCGGCCCCGTACCGGCCGATGCGCCCGCGAGCCTCGTCGGGAAATTTCCGTCCCCGAGCCCCGAGAGCCGCGCCTCCGGCGCCCGCGGTGGCTACCGCGCCGAGACCCGCTTCTATACGGACCTCGCCCACCGCCTCCCGATCCGGACTCCGCGCTGTCTCTACGGCGCTCTCTCCGAGGACGAATCGACCTTCACGCTGATCCTCGAGGATCTGGCTCCCGCGGTGCAAGGCGATCAGATCGCCGGTGCGAGCGATGCCTGGATCGAGGTGGCGGTCCGCAATCTCGCAGGCCTGCATGCGCCTCTGTGGAATTCCCCCGAGCTCGCGCAGCTCGACTGGACGACGGGCGGCGCAGGGGAGGAGTTCGCCCGCTACGTCGAGATGGCGACGCCGGTCTTCCTCTCGCGTTATGCCGACCGGCTGGCGGTCGAGGATCAGGAAGTACTCTCGCGCTTCGCCGAGCGTGCGCAGCGCTGGGTGGCGCGGCGGCCGCTGGACCGGACTCTCGTCCACGGCGACTACCGTCTCGATAACCTGCTCTTCCGCGACGGGCCTGCAGGCCCCGTCGTCACAGCGGTCGACTGGCAGACGCTCTCGGTCGCGTGTGGCGGCCAGGATCTAAGCTATCTCCTGGGCAACAGCTGCGAGCCCGCGGTGCGGCGCGCGGGCGAGAAGCGGATGCTGGTCGCGTACCGCGAGGCGCTGGCTGGACTCGGCATCGAGCGCCAGCCCGAGGACGTCTACGCGGACTACGTCTACGGCTCCTTCCAGGGGCCGGTCATCACGATGCTCGGTGCGCTCGCGGTCGGCAAGACGGAGCGCGGGGACGCCATGTTCGTGGCGATGGCGCGGCGCTCGGCGGCACAGGTCCGCGATCTGCGGGCGCTCGATCTGCTCGACTAGCAGGCGCGAGTCGCCGCTTCAGCCGATCTTCCGCGTCAGCCGATCTTCCGCGTCAGCCGATATAGCGGTGGACGATGGGAAGCCGCCGCCCCCCACCGAAGGCCTTCTCCGACGTCCGCAGCACGAGGGGAGTCTGGCGGCGCTTGTACTCGTTGCGGTCGAGGCGCCGGACGATTCCCTGGGCCACGGCCTCCGAGCAGCCCGGCGGTGGAACGATCGAAGCACGGCTGCGACCGCCCTCGATCGCCTGGGAGAGGACGTCGTCGAGGATGTCGTAGGCCGGGAGATCGTTCTGGTCGAACTGGTCGGCGGCGAGCTCCGCGGACGGGGCCTTGTCGATCGTGCGCTGCGGAATCCGCTCGCCGCCCTGGTTCGCATGGCGGGCGAGCGCATAGACGTCGCGCTTGTAGACGTCGCCCAGGACGGCGAGCCCGCCCACCGTGTCGCCGTAGAGCGTGCAGTAGCCGACCGAGAGCTCGCTCTTGTTGCCGGTGGCGAGGACGAGTCGATTCTCCTCGTTCGAGCAGGCCATCAGGATCGCGCCGCGGATGCGCGATTGAATGTTTTGTTGCGTGAGGCCGTAATCGTCGCGCTTGCCGAAGAGCTTCGCGAAGAGCTCGCGGTAGACGTCGTAGATCGGCGTCACGTCGGCGCGGCGGACCTGGATCCCGAGCCGGCGGCCGAGCTCGAAGGCGTCGTCGACGCTGTGGTCGGAGGAGAAGGGGCCGGGCATCGCGATGCCGACGACGCGGTCGGCGCCGAGGGCGAGGACCGCGAGATGGGCGGTCACCGCCGAATCGATTCCGCCGGAGAGTCCGATCACCGCCCCCGGCGGCAGGTTCTGCTTCAGGAAGTAGTCGCGGATTCCCAGCACGAGGCCGCGCTCGAGCTGCTCGACCGGACTCGGATCCTCGACGGAATCGAGAGCACGTCCCCTTCCGAGGGGAATCTCGCAGACGGCGAGGCCCGTCTCGAAGAGCGGCATGGCGACGTGGACGCTCCCGTCCGGGCCGATCACGCAGGATCCGCCGTCGAAGACGAGCTCGTCGTTTCCGCCGACCTGGTTCACGAACACGATCGGCCGCTCGCTCCGCTTCGCCACGTCGGCCAGCAGCGCGCGTCGCTCGGCCGCCTTGCCGACGTGCCAGGGCGAGGCCGAGGGATTCAAGATGATCCCCGCCCCCTGCGCCACGAGCTCGGCCACGGGATCGATCGGATAGGGCTGTGTCTGGAACCAGGTGTCCTCGCAGACGGCGAGGCCCAGCGGGATCTCGATGCCGGGGATCTCGACCGGCGTGCGGTCTTTCGCGTGCGCGAAATAACGCTGCTCGTCGAAGACGTCGTAAGTCGGGAGCAGGGTCTTGCTGCGGTGCGTGAGGCGGCGGCCAGCGGCCAGCACGACGGCGGCGTTCTCGAACGCCTTGGGCCGCGCGTCGGGGGTCCGGACGACGGCGCCGACGACGATCGCGATCTGGCGCGAGGCCTTGGCGAGCTCGTCGAGCTCCGCGAGCTGGTCGTCGACGAAGCGGTCGCGCTCGAGCAGATCCATGGGCGGATAGCCGGTCAGCGCGAGCTCCGGCAGGACGACGATGTCCGCACCGGCGGCGGCCGCCTTCTGGGCGGCCTCTTCGGCGAGGCGGCGATTGCCGGCGAGGTCGCCGACGGTCGGATTGATCTGGGCGAGGGCGAGCTTCATGTTGGCGCCGAAGATACCCTGGCACGGCCCGGCGCGCGCCGGACGGCTCGTCGCGCTCCGATACGCCCCGAGACGCTCCGATATGGAATGAAGGACGCAGCATGTCGGTTCAGGAGATCGTCGGCCCGGCCTCGAGCTACTACGTGTCTCAGCGGCTCCGGCTGCATTTCGTCGATTGGGGAAACGAGAGCAAGCCGCCGCTGCTGCTCATCCACGGGGGCAAGGACCACGCGCGCAGCTGGGACTTCGTCGCCCGCGCACTGCGCGGCGACTACCACGTCATCGTCCCCGACCTGCGCGGCCACGGGGACTCGGCCTGGGCACAGGGCTCGACCTACACGCTGCCCGAGTACGTGCTCGATGTGGCGCAGCTGGTCGAGATCCTCGGGCTCGCGCCGGTCTCGATCATCGGCCATTCGATGGGCGCTGCGGTGTCCCTCTACTACACGGGCGTCTACCCCGAGAAGGTCCGCAAGCTCGTCGCGATCGAGGGCATGGGTGCGCCCCCCGAGCTGCGCATCCTGAACGAGCCCCGCGAGCTCTCCGAGATGACGACGGCCTGGATCGACGCGGTCCGGAGCGCGGCCCGCCGCCAGCCCAAGCGTTATGCCACGATCGACGAGGCCGCGGCGCGGATGCAGGCGGAGAATCCGAACCTCACGGCGGCCCAGGCGCACCACCTGACGATCCACGGTGTCGCGCGCAACGAGGACGGCAGCTTCAGCTGGAAGTTCGACAACGCGAGCCGGCCGCTCTTCCCCCAGCGCCTGGCGCCGGGCATGCTCGAGCGGCTCTGGCAGCGGATCGCCTGCCCGACGCTCCTGGTGCACGGGAGCGATGGCTGGCACGGCGATCCCGAGAAAGACGGCCGCGCCGCCCACATCGCGAAATCCCGTGTCCTCGAAGTCCCGCGCGCCGGCCACTGGGTCCACCACGACCAGCTCGACCCCTTCGTCGCCGCCGCCCGCGCCTTCCTCGCCGAGCCGTAACTCAGGGGACGCGCCGCGAGCTCACGGAAAATAAACGAAGATGAGCTCCCCAGCGCACACCGGCCGTTTTACACCCTCGACCTCGAACTTGACCGCGAGCGAGACCCACATCGCACCGCCCGGCACGCTGCGCACGCCCTGGATCGACGCGCCCAGGCGGATGCGCGATCCCGACGGCACCGGCTCGCGCAGGCGCAGCTTCTCGATCCCGTAGTTGACGATGCGCGAGCAGTTCGCGACCTCGACGAGCTCGGGCAGCAGTGCGGGGGCGAGGGCCACCGTCAGGAAGCCGTGGGCGACGGTTCCGCCGAAGGGCGACTCGCGCTGCGCACGTTCGCGGTCGACGTGGATCCACTGGTGGTCACCGGTCGCGGCGGCGAAGGCATCGATTCGGGCCTGGTCGACGGTGTGCCAGGCCGAATGGCCCAGGTCACGGCCCTCGAACTCGGGCAGCGAGGCGACGTCGGGGATGATCAGCGGACTCGTCATCCCTCTCCTTCCTCCCTGTTTCAGAGGTCGCGTTTCGCGCCGTATACTGCCCACGGCCGGCGCTGCACGCAATCGCGATGGGCGGGCGACGACTTGGATCTGAGAAGACGGTGTGAAGGAAAAGCAGCGCATACGCAGCAGGCGATGGAGGTCGACGCGATGATGGACGACGGGGCGAAGGCGTTGCGGGCCGAGCAGGTCGAGAGCTCGAAGCGTACGCCGACCGGGAGCCTGCGAGCCTGGGCGATCGTGTTGCTGCTCGCGCTGCTCGCGGGCTACGCCGTCAGCGGGGAGTACCTGTATCTCACGGTCATCGGACTCGACGCCACGGCCTTTCCGGCGGGCGAGTGGGTCCAGCGCAACCTCGCACCGGACGCGCCCAACGCGGTCGGTGGCGCAGCGGCTGCGTTCGTGACGCTGCTCTTGATCAGCGTGTCGGGCGGGATCCTGTTCAGCTGGCTTCGGCGGCGTCCGGGGAGCAAGGACATCCGGCCGAGTGCTCCGCCCTGCACGGATGCAGCGGTCGCCACGGCACCGAACGCGGGGCCACCGGCGCGGCGCGCGTTCCTGGCGGGTACGGCGGCGGGTGTCGGCGCGCTGCTTGCGGGCACGGCGGGGATGCTCGCGAATACGCTCTTCGGCGTCGGCAAGTCGGGCGACGGATGGTGGGGCGTCCAGCAACAGGTCAACTCGAACGAGGGCATCGTCAAGACCCATCCGACCTGGGATGCGAGCTGGCGCGGCGCCCGGGTGAAGGCCTACGGGCGACTCGGGCGAACGGAGTGGCCCGTCTCCGACACGGTGCTCGGCGCGGGGCGTCTGCGCGGGGACGATGCCTGGAAGATCGTGAAGACCGCCTTCGAACGCGGCGTGAACTACGTCGACACGGCGCCCGACTACTCGACGGCCGGCAGCGAGCTGGCCGTGGGCCGGGCGCTGCTCGAGATCCCGCGCGACCAGATCTTCCTCGCGACGAAGTTCTGCACGACGATCGGCCACCTGCCCGAAGGTACGAGCGTCGCCCGCTACAAGGAGGTCGTGAACGACAGTCTCGCGCGACTCGGCACCGACTACGTCGACCTCGTCCATGTCCATTCCTGCGACGAGACGGGTCGCCTGATGGACCCGAACGTCCACGAGGCCTTCGACCGGCTGAAGGAAGAAGGCAAGGTCCGCTTCCTCGGCGTCTCGACGCATACGCCGCGGCTCGTCGACGTCGCCACCCGGGCGATCGAGTCCGGCCGCTTCGACGTCATGATGCTCGCCTATCACCATGGCATCTGGCCGACGTTGCCCGCGATCATCGACCGAGCCCACGACGAGCAGGACATGGGCATCGTTGCGATGAAGACGCTGAAGGGCGCGAAGCACAAGAACCTCGAGGATTTCCACGACGCGAACAGCTATGCGCAGGCGGCGCTGCGCTGGGTCCACGAGAATCCCAAGGTCTCGTGTGCGGTCATCTCGTTCTTCGAGCAGCAGCACATCGACGAGTATCTCGCCGCCTCGGGCGGGCGACTCGCGAGCAAGGACCGCGAGGTCCTCCGCCGCTACGACAACGCGATCGTCGGCTCGTACTGCGCGCCCCATTGCGGCGCGTGTCTCTCGTCCTGTCCGGAAGGCGTTCCGATCCACGACGTGCTGCGCCACCGCATGTACTTCGAGGACTACCACGCGGAGCGCGACGCGATGGAGCTCTACGCGAAGCTTCCGGTGAATGCGTCGGTCTGCATCGGCTGCTCGGCGCCGTGTCTCGGGAGCTGTCCACTCGGGATCGCGATCCCCGAAAGAACGCAGGGCGCGCACGCCCTGCTCACGCTCGGGGCCTGAGCCTTCAGCCCGAGAAGAGCCTTCAGCCCATCAAGAGCCTTCAGCGCTCGCTGATCGCGCTCATCCGCTTCGCGAGCTCGAGGTCGAGCTCGGTCACGCCGCCGGCGTCGTGGGTGACGAGGTCGATGACGACCTTGCCGTAGACGTTCGACCATTCGGGATGGTGGTCGAGCTTCTCGGCGTGGAGTGCCGACTCGGCCATGAAGGCGAAGGCCTGCTGGAAGTTCGGGAAGCGGAGCTCGCGGTGGAGCTTGCCGCCGGCGAAGGACCAGCCGGGCAGCGCTGCGAGCGCGGCCGTGATCTGATCCGGAGTGAGGGCTTTGGGGCGGGGCATCAGTCGTCGTCGTGGATGGCGCGGACGAAGGCATCGTAGAGGGCGCTCCGGATCTGCCTTCGATCGGCGCGGCCGTAGACCTCGCGGAAGGCCTTCAGCGGGATGATGCCCTTCGCCATCGAGCGGTGCCCCCCGCCGACACCGAGCCCGTCGACGACGGCGCGCACGACCTCGCCCGCCGCGCGGACATAACCCACGTTGCGGACCGAGAACACGATGTCCCGGTTCACGATGCCGACCGCGATCGCCCACTCCGCGCCCTGGGCCTGGAGCGCCATGTCGGCGACCTGGGGGATCACGTCCTCGCGCACGCGTCCGAGCACGAGGATGTGGATCCCGTCGCGCACCTCCGCGCCGGCCAGCGCTCGACCGAGCGCGCGCAGGCCCGGGAGCGGGAGGGCCGGGCGTTCGATGCGGCGCAGGAGTGCCGGGCTGTGGGACGCGTGCAGGAACGCGAAGCTCTGCATGTCGCGGCGGCTCGTCTCGCGGCCGAGGTACTGGGTATCGCTCTTGATGCCGTAGAGGAGCGCCGTCGCGAGCTTGGCGTTCACCTCGCTGTTGGTCGCGCGCAGGTACTCGGTCACGATCGACGAAGTCGCGCCGTAGCTCGTCCGGATGTCGCGGATCGTGGCTTCGTAGCCCGAGCGCTCCGGGTGGTGGTCGACGACGAGATCGACTCGCGAGAGTCGGGCCGGCGGGTCGTCGCCGAAGACGTTCGGCTGGACGTCGACCAGCACGTGTCCATCGTAGTCGTTGATCTCCTCGGGCGAGATGACCTTCACGTCGATTCCGACGGCCTCGCATAACGCCTGGTTCTCGGGTCGCTGCACCTCGCCGAAGGACACGATCGGCGCCGTCGTCCGCTTGCGGCCGAGAAGAGTCCGGAGCGCGTAGGCGGACGCGATGCCGTCGGGGTCGGGGTCGGGCTGGAGCAGGATCGCGATCTTCTCGCGCTCGTCGAGCAGGCGGCGGATCTTGGCGACGCGGTGAAGGTTCGCCAGGTGGTCGAACTCTTCGTTGATGTCGTCTCGGATCAGCGTCTTCCAGCCGGTGCGGCGGAGCGAGGGGTGGTCCGGGAGATCGTCGGCGGTCAGTGCGTCCGAGAGCACGAGGATCGATGCCGCTTCGTCGAGCTTTCGGATTTCGCGAACGGCGAGGCGGGTCCAGGGTCCGTCGTCGCTGACGAGGGCGTACTCCTCGTCGGCCTTCGGATCGAGCTTTGCGATCGCGCCCTCGTCGAGGCCGCCTTGCAGGATGCGGAAGCCCGGCGGTCGCGAGCGGCCCTCGCCCTCACGTGGGACCCACGTGAGCTCCTCGGAAAGGTCCGCGCCGATGCGGCTCCAGAGGCGCGCGCTCTCGGCTCCATCGCAGATGATGATTCGGCGTCCCACCCGTCCCCTCGGTCGACTCGCGGCCCAGGGTACACCGGCCCGCCATCCGCCGCCGGAGTCGGTAGGATCGCGGCGGGACGCGGGCGCCGCGGGACGTCGGCCATGGTCGCGCGTGTGCGACCGCGGACACGGTCGGGCGCCTAGGCACAAGGCGTTTCCGGGCAGGAGAGGCTTCATGCGGTTGGTGAATTTCGAAGGCCGGCTCGGACTCGACGTCGTCGGGCGCTTCGTCGACCTCGAGCAGGCGAGCCAGGGCCGGATCGCGTCGGACCCGATGGCGGCGTTCTCGGCCTGGCCGGAGATCCGTCGCCTAGCGTCCGAGCAGACCGTCGGCGACGCCGGGCGGCTGATCCTGCCGGAGCGACTCGGGCCGCCGGTGCCGAGGCCCTCCCAGGTCTTCGCGATCGGGCTCAACTACCGCGACCACGCCGAGGAGGCGGGGCTCCCGATCCCCGCCCAGCCGATGGTCTTCACGAAGTTTCCGAGCTGCCTGGCGGGTCCCTGCGCCGACGTCCCGCTCACGTCGGACCGCGTCGACTGGGAGGTCGAACAGGTCGTCGTGATCGGCCGCGAGACCCATCGTGTGCGGGCCGGGAACGCCTGGGAGTACGTCGCGGGCTTCTGTGTCGGCCAGGACGTGTCGGATCGCGCGCTCCAGTTCGCGGACAAGCCGCCGCAGTTCAGCCTCGGAAAGTCCGCGCCCTGCTTCGGCCCGCTCGGGCCCGCCCTCGTCTCTCTCGACGAGGTCGCCGATCGAGACGACATGAAGCTTCGCTGCTGGATCGACGGCGAGTCCGTCCAGGACTCGTCGACGAAGAACCTGATCTTCCCGGTGCCCGACCTGATCGCGCATCTCTCGCGCTACTGCGTCCTGCGCCCCGGAGACCTGATCTTCACGGGAACACCTGCCGGTGTCGGGAGCGTCCGCAATCCACGCCGCTACCTGAAGGCCGGCGAGACGATCGAGAGCGAGATCGAGGGCATCGGGCGGCTCAGGAACCGCTGCGTGGCCGAGCCGTGAAGAAGGAACCCGACGGGCCGCAGCGGATCTTCGTGGGCGATGTCCAGGGCTGTGCCGACGAGCTCGCGGAGCTGGTCGACCGCGCCCGGGAACGCTTCGGCGACGAGTTCGAGCTCTGGGTCGCGGGGGACGTCGTGAACCGCGGGCCCGACAACCGGCGGGCGCTCGAGCTCGTGCGGGAGCTCGTCGAAGCGGGCCGCGGGCAGCACGTGCTCGGCAACCACGAGCTCCACCTGCTCCACGTCGCCCTCGGCCTGCGTGAGCTCGGGCGCAACGATTCGATCGGCGACGTGCTCGGCGCGCCGGATGCGGCGGAGTGGGTCGACTGGCTGCTCGCGCGCCCGCTCGTCGTCGTGGACGCGATCGCCGGTGAGCCCTTCGCGATGCTGCACGCCGCTTCGCATCCCGACTGGACCCTCGAACAGCTCCGCGAGATCGCCGACGCGATCCATGCGCGCCTCGCCGGCGGTCGGGAATCGGCGCGAGCGTTTCTCGCCGCTGCTCCGGAGGTCGATCCCCTTCGCGACGCCCTCGGCCGCCTCAGCCGCTGTCGCAGCGTCGCGGCCTCCGGCGCCTGGTCGAGCGCGGATCCCGCCGCGCCGCTGCGTGCCTGGCACGCCGCCTGGAGCGAGCGCCGCCACGGCTTCGGGATCGTGTACGGCCACTGGGCTCGCCAGGGCCTGCACGTGGCACCGGGACTCCGCGGACTCGATACCGGCTGTGTCCACCACGGCCGCGGGCGCGACGGGTTCCTGACGGCCTGGCTGCCGGGCGCAGCCGGCTCGCCGGCGGGACGGCCGCTGTTCGAAGTGCCGGACGAATCCTTCTGGCGGATTCCCGCCCGTCGCCGTTACTACGATCCGGTCGCAGCGCCCGCGGAGGACTGATCCGGCGTTTCCACCAGCAGCGGCCCCGGAATCCGCCGATTGCCTCCGTGCCGCCGCCGGCCGATGCAACGAGCGACCCGACCCGGTCCGCGCGAG
>JANMTD010000149.1:0-4797 GCA_031390075.1 Deltaproteobacteria bacterium
ATCGAGGTGAACCTGAGGAACGCTCGAATTACATCGCGAATCTGAAGGATCGCGGGCGCGCGATCCAGGTGGATTCGGGAGCGCATTTCCGGGTAGGATGACAGATCGGGGCGGATAGGAATTTAGAGCGCGATTTTTCACAACGCCGCTAGGCCGCGTTACGTAAACTGGCCCCGTTTGGGGACGATTTCAAGCTTTTCCGCCCATCCCTGTCAGACCGAACCGTCGGAGCCCTCGGGATCGCCATTCCGCGGGCGAGCGGTCCCCATCTCCGCGGCCCCAGCACTCGATCGGGGGCCCGACGTTCATGACTCGTCGTTTGGGCCCGGGTCTTCGACCGGCGACTGATCGAATTCAAAGCCCGGGTCCGATTGCGTTTCCGCGAGAGTCGGCCCGAATACGCTATCGCCTGCGACGAGCCCCGAGTCGATCACCTTCGCGGGGGCCAACGGCGGAGCCCGAGGCGGAAGCGCCAGACACTCGAGGATCCGGCGCGCCACACCCGGATCCGTGATGGCGGCGAGCTGCCTCATCCGCCCCCCGCAACCCGGACAGCGAAGCGCATCGATCTCGAATACGCGCTTCAACAGATCCGCCCACGCGATGCGACGAACGAGCGATTCGCCTCGTTCGGCTCGCAGGTCGAAAGCAGCTCGGGCAACGAGCGTTTCGCCATCCCCGCCCCCATCGGCGGCTCCGGTCGACCCGTCACCCGATTCCGGCGAGGATGAGTTGGACCGCACGGTCTCCTTTGCCCCTGCCGGCACCACCCGGTCTCGCCCACTCGCACAGGGCGCGAGCACGCCGTGATACCGGACCTGATGCGCCCGCGGCGGCGGGATCAGTGGCGCCAACCGCTCGAGCAGCTCCCGACGCTCCATCACGACATGCGTCGTCCCGTCTCGCCACGGCGTCTTGAGGCGATAGGCAAGCCGACCGTCGGCCATCGCTTCGAGCCGACCCAGGGCCAGCGGGGGCCGGGCTACATAGCGACAGAGCCGCTCCAGTCGCTGTCGATCGCGAGCCGGGACCGCCACGTCGGCGTGGAGGCTCATGCCGCCCTGACGAACACAGCGCGGCGGCATAGTCGCTCTGAGCTCGACGCCCGCCTCGTCCTCCTCGATCGGCTCCACCCGATCCCCGAGCCTTCTCCACGGCTCCCCCACCTCGGGACCCGTCGCAATCCGCGAGCGGATGGAGGCCGCCCCGAGCATCGCCATCAGGGGATCGTCGCCGGCGAGCGGATCGTCCTCCTCTGCGACGCCGCGTCGCTCGAGTAGACGCAGGATGCGCCGCGCCGTTCCCGCCAGCACGCGCGCCACATCCTCTGTCTCCGGCGGCGGAAGAGCCGCGAAGTCTCCGAGACGATGCGAAGGGCCAGCGTAGAAGCCGCGGCCCTTGCACGAGGAGGCGACGAGGCGGTCGTGGCCGCAGGCATCGCAGTGAACGCGGAGGAATCCATGGGCCAGGACGCCGCATTCGAGGTAGGCGCGGACCTCGCGCTCGACGAAGCGGGCGACGGGCGCGCCCTCCGATCTCGCTCGGAATAGGAAGGGCACGAGCTCCGCGCGAATGACTTCGTGGAGCAGGGTCTTCTCGGGTTCGTGGCGGGCGTAGTCGGCGATGGCGAGGCATCCGCCGGGACCGGAACAAGGCGGCAAGGCGAAGGCCTATTAGGCTGCCGCGATCCAAAAAGGGGGACGAGTCGTGAACGCGCGGCCACGCGAACGTGCGAGCGATCGGAGTGAATGATCGCGCGCCCGGCAAGACTCGAACTTGTGACCCTCTGCTCCGCAAGCTGATGCTCCATCCACCTGAGCTACGGGCACCCGCGCCGGCCGCACGCGACTTGAAGCGCGGACCTTCGCTCCGGTAGCGTACGTCGCCACGACACCGAGCTCCCGCGCTCGCCACCCGATGGGATCCGCTCCATGCCCGCTCGAAAGTCGATTCGTCCGCCTGCGGCGGGGAAGGCCCCGGGCAAGCCGAAGACCGGGGCGTCGATCCGGTCGACGGCCCGCGCAAAGGCGGACGCGCCGGTTCGCGTCTATTCATGGAACGTGAACGGCATCCGCTCGGCCGTCGCGAAGGGACTCGTCGACTGGCTCGCCACGACGCGTGCCGAGATCGTCGGACTGCAGGAGGTCCGCGCCGGCCTCGACGCGATCCCGGGCGAACTCGCCGCCCTCGACGGCTACCACCAGCACTACGTCGCCGCCGCGAAGAAGGGCTATTCGGGCGTCGGCCTGCTCGCGCGCCGCAAGCCCGACGCGATCGAGACTTCGCTGGGCGCCTCGCATTTCGACGCCGAGGGCCGCATCCAGCTCGCGCGCTTCGGCCGTCTCGTCGTCGCGAACGGCTATTTCCCGAACGGCTCCGGCAAGGATCGCAGCAACGACCGCGTTCCGTTCAAGCTCGACTGGTACCGCGCGCTCTTCGAGCGGATCGAAGCCCTGCGCCGCGACGGTCTCCACGTCCTCGTGATGGGCGACTTCAATACGGCCCACAAGGAGATCGATCTCGCGCGGCCCAAGGACAATCGCAAGACCTCCGGCTTCCTACCCGAGGAGTGCGAGGAGCTCGACCGCTGGCTCGCCGCGGGCTGGGTCGACACCTTCCGCGCCTTCGAGCCGGGGCCCGGACATTATTCGTGGTGGAGCCAACGCTTCGGCGTGCGCGCGAAGAACATCGGCTGGCGGATCGACTATGTGCTGGCCTCGCCGTCGGCCATGGCCTTCGTGAAGCAGGCCTTCATCGAGCCGCACGTGATGGGCTCGGATCACTGTCCGATCGGGGTGGATCTCGATCCGGCGATCTTCGACTGAGCTCGGCGGAGAACAGCGCGCGGCCTCAGCCCGGCGTCTCGCGCTCGGCGCCGAGCACTTCCCGCTCGTAGCTCTCGAGCGAGTCGTAGCTCGCATAGCTGCCGGCGAGGATCGCGTCCGAGGGAAGGCAGGCTGCGCCCGCGGCGCGCTGCAACGTGGTCACCCATGTACCGAGCGCGACGATGGGGCTCGCCCCCGAGACACCGACCGCCGCCGCCTCGAAGCGGTCGCTCCGGAAGCGGATCAGCTTGAGCGGCGATCCGATGTCGTCGCGCCAGTTCAAGATGCAGTCGACGACGAGCACCGGCCGCGGCCCGAGCCCGCGCACCGCCGCGACCGCGACCGCCTCGATCCGGGCGAAGGGAAGCCGCGACTTGCCACGGCCGTCGGTGTCGATCTCGACCGCGTCGTCCGTCACCTCGACCGGCACCGCGTCGATGGCTCGCAGCGTACGCAGCAGCGCCTTGGCCGGCCGCGCCGCCGCGGAGGCGACAACGGCCGAGGGCAGCGGTGAGGGCGGCGGCGCCTTTGCGGGTCCAGCCGACATCATGACGGTCGCCTCGCCGTCGGGATCCGCGGCCAGGCGGGCAGCCTTGCTCATCGGGCTCGTCAGCTCGTCGCTGGCGTCGAGGAGCGGCGTCCGATCCGAGTCGGTCGCGTCGCCCTCGAGGTCGAGGAAGTCGATGTCGTCGTCGCCGAAGAGATCGCCCGCGCCTTCGCCTCCGACCTCAGCGGCGGCGGGCGCATCGAGCGCATCCGCCGACAGGGCACCGTGGTCGTTCCAATGCGAGAGCACGTCGGAGGGAGCCGCCCCACTGAGATCTTGCGCCGACAGAGCGAGAGGCGATGTCTCGGACAGGCTCTCCTCCGACAAGGAGCCGCCGAAGAGCGATTGGCTCTCCGTCTCGGACTCGTCGGGCTCGCTCGGAAAGACGGTTCGTTCGACGACGTGGTGCTCGGCCTCGACGCTGCGCTCGAGGCGGGTCGCCCCGACCGCCTGCGGACGCGCGGGGCGCGCGGAGTGCACCGGCGTCGGGTGCTCATCCACAACGAGGTCCGCGAGCGGGGTGAGCTTGGCGCGCATCGGGGCTTCGAGCGTCGGATCCGACAGCGCGATCGACGCCGCCCGACGGGTCAGGCTCGGGTCGAGATCGCGGGCGACGTTCAGGATCCGGATCGCATGGGCCGTCGAGGCCCCCGCGTCGAGGGCGGAGCGGAGCGAGAAGAGCGCCTCGTCGGGGTGGCCCGCATCGAGCAGCGCCTCGCCGAGCCGCACCGCCGCCGTCGGCTCGAGCCGGACCTCACAGCGCCGCGTGGCGAGCGGAAGCCAGTAGCCGAGCGCGCGGTCGAGATGGCCCTTCTTGAGCGCCGTGCGAAGCACGGGCAGGATCGCCTCGGCCGCCGACTCGGGCTGACCGAGCTCGACCGCGATCGAGTAGTAGACCTCGGAGATCTCCTCGTCCTGTCGATTCTCGCGCCAGGCGGCCTGGATCAGCTCGAAGGCCTGATTCGGATCCCCGTCCGAGCGCAGACGCGCCGCGCGCGCGACGACGGGATTCGGTCCATTCGGGCGCCGGCTCGCCGCGCGGGCGTCGAGCTTGCTCTCCACGTTCAGGAGTCGGAGCAGCGCGGCGAGGGCAGCGCCGAGACCCACGGCACCGCAGAGCGTGGCCCAGGGAACCGACGCGAGATCGTCGAGCCAGAAGCCGCGCACGACGAACGCTTCGATGGCGAGCCAGACCGGCAGCACGACGACGCTCGGCACGATGAAATGACCGCCGAGTCCGCGGATGAAGTAGGCTCCGACGAGCGCCGCGGCGAGCCCCGACGTGCCACTCCACGGGACCCCGCTCGACGCGTCGAGGAGGCGATAGCCCTGGGCGCTCACCGGGATCGAGAGCAAAACGAACGCGCCGAAGAGCAGCGATCCCCAGCTGCGCTCGAGCGGCGCGGCGACGACGAGCAGCAGCGC
>JANMTD010000182.1:0-10972 GCA_031390075.1 Deltaproteobacteria bacterium
GCTGCAGGACCTCGAGCCAGGCCGGCACCATCAGCCGCTCGAAGCGGACCAGCGGTCCCAGGACCATCGACTCGCCACTCGTGCGGTCGATGCGCTGGATCTGGAGCGTCTCCGTATCGACCCAGAGCCGCGCGACGGGCCCCGTCGATTCCCGGCGTGCTTCGAGCTCGAGCGTGCCCATCGCATCGCTCCCGAGCTCGTCGGCCGCTTGCTCCGCTTTGGGGGCGGGGATCCGGTGGACCTCGGGCGCCGCCAGCTCCGGATCGCCGAAGACATAACAATCGGCGTCACCGCAGGGCGCGATCCCGATCCAGCGGCTGTCGACACCGAACGACTCGAGCGCCGCGCGCAGCGTCTCCTGCGATGAAGGCTGGAGCAGGAACACGGGCTGCAACATCGGCTGCGGATCCGCGAGCGGCTCACCGTCCTTCGCCGCCAGCAACTCGGGCCCCGAGAGGAGATAGCGATCGACGCGCCCGCTGCTGCCGCGCAGCTCGAGGCGGGCGAGCCCGCTCGGATGACTCACGAGCTGTCCCGTCGCGATGGCGTCGCGGTCCCCGATCCGCAGCACGAGGTCGAGCTGGATCGCCTGGGTTCGCCCCGAGGTCAGATTCGCCTGCGCCACCGCCGCGAGCGCCCGCTCCGGCTTCGGCACGAAGGCCCCGGCATCCTGTACGGCGAGACCGGCGAAGACGCCTATCCCGATGACGAGCCCGACAAAGTGCCCGATGACGAGCGCGCGGCTCCGTCCGCTCACGCCCGTTGCCCCGCAAGCCGCGAAGCCCCCGCATAACGAGCCCGCGCGCCGAGCTCGGACTCGATGCGCAGGAGCTGGTTGTATTTGCAGATCCGATCCGTACGGCAAAGCGACCCCGTCTTGATCTGCCCGGTCGAAGCGCCGACCGCGAGATCCGCGATCGTCGTGTCCTCGGTCTCCCCCGAGCGGTGCGAGCTGACCGACCCGAAGCCCGCCGCATTCGCCATCCGGATCGCCTCGAGGGTCTCGGACAGGGTTCCGATCTGGTTGAGCTTGATCAGGACCGCGTTCGCCGTCTTCTCGTCGATCCCGCGCTTCAGGATTGCGGGATTCGTCACGAACAGGTCGTCGCCGACGAGCTGACAGCGGTTCCCGAGCTTGTCCGTCAGCAGCTTCCAGCCGGCCCAGTCGTCCTCGGCGAGGCCGTCTTCGATCGAGACGATGGGGTAGCGGGCCACCCAATCGGCCCAGAACTCGACCATTCCCTTCGAATCGAGCTTCCGGCCCTCGCCTGCGAGATGGTATTCGCCCTTCGAGTAGAACTCGCTCGAGGCCGTGTCGAGGGCGATCGAGATGTCCTTGCCCGCCTTGTAGCCGGCGCGGTCGATCGCCTGCAGGATCAGCTCGAGGGCCTCGACGTTGCTCGTGAGATTCGGCGCGAAGCCGCCCTCGTCGCCGACGGCCGTCGAATAGCTCTTTTCACGCAGCACGCCCTTCAACGTGTGGAAGACCTCGGCGCCCCAGCGAAGCGCCTCGGCGAACGTCGGGGCACCCAGCGGGTAGAGCATGAACTCCTGCACATCGACGTTGTTGTCGGCGTGGGCACCGCCGTTCAAGACGTTCATCATCGGTGCGGGGAGCAGCGTCGCCCCATCGCCGCCGATGAAGCGGTAGAGCGGCTGGGCGCCCGCGGCCGCCGCGGCGTGGGCCGCCGCCAGCGAGACGCCGAGCACCGCATTGGCCCCGAGGCGCGCCTTCGTCGCCGTGCCGTCGAGGGCGATCAGGCGCTCGTCGAGGGCCGCCTGCTCGGCGAGGCCCGCGAGCGGCTGGCCGATGACCGCCTTCGCGATCTCGCCGTTCACGAAGGCGACGGCCTTCTGGACGCCCTTGCCGAGATAGCGGCTCTTGTCCCCATCGCGCAGCTCGAGGGCCTCGCGCGCGCCGGTCGAGGCGCCCGACGGAACCGCGGCGCGGCCGCGCTGGCCGCCGCTCGTCGTGACGTCGACTTCGATGGTGGGATTGCCGCGGGAATCGAGAATCTCCCGCGCCACGACTCGTTCGATGCGGACCTGCGCCATCGCAGCCACTCTCCTCATTGGGGCGCCCGAGCGTAGCAGGCAGCGACTAGCTCGACTCGCTCTCGCCGGGCCCGAGCATCGGCAGGACGACCAGTCGACCGTCGGGCCCGGGCGCGACTTGCGCATCGATCGCGAATGCCCGCTTCAGATTCGCGGGCGTCAGCACCTGCTCGGGAGGTCCGACCGCCACGACCTCCCCCTCGCCGATCAGGACGAGGCGATCGCAGGCGCGCGCCGCGAGCGTGAGGTCGTGGGAGACGACGAGCGCGCTCCGGCCGGAGGCGGCGAAGCGCCGCACCTCGCGCAGCACTTCGAGGCGGTGCTTCAGATCGAGGAAGGCGGTCGGCTCGTCGAGCAGCAGCAGGCCGGGGTCCTGGACGAGGGCGCGGGCGAAGAGCACGAGCTGCCGCTCGCCCCCCGACAGTGTCTCGACGCTGCGATCGGCCAGGTCTTCGATGCCGAGCCGGGCGAGGGCGCTGATCGTACGGGCGACGTCCTGCTCGCCGTCGAGACCGACGAGGGGCTGGTGGGGCGCGCGACCCATCAGGACGAGCTCGCCGACCCGAAAGGGGAAGGGGACGTGGAGATCCTGGGGGACGAGGGCGATCCGCCGGGCCACCGCGCGGCGGCCCAGGTCGCGGACCGGTGTATCGCCGAGGAGCACGCGGCCCGCCGTCGGGGCGAGGAGTCCGTTCGCGAGCTGCAGGAGCGTCGTCTTGCCGGCGCCGTTGCGGCCCGCGAGGCCGACGATCTCCCCGGGCCGGACCTCGAAATCGATGCCGTGCAGGAGCGGGCGGCCGCCGCGCGAGGCTGCGACCGCCTCGAAGCGCAGTGTCTCGCCTAACACCTCTGCGGGCTGGGCAGCGCGTTTCACGGCAGTCGGCTCCGGGACTGGCTCCGCCGCAGCAGCAGGATGAAGAGCGGCCCCCCGAGCAGCGCCGTCACGGCGCCGACCGGCAGCTCGCGCCCCTCGATCAGGCTGCGCGCCAACGTGTCGGAGAGGACGAGAAAGCCCGCGCCCGTGATCGCCGTCGCGGGTACGAGCAGGCGATGATCGCTCCCGATCACGAGGCGGAGCGCGTGGGGCACGATCAGCCCGACGAACCCGATCAGGCCCGACACGGAGACCGCGCCCCCGACCATCAACGAGGTCGCGAGCAAGAGCGCGCGTCGATGCGAATCGACGGGGACACCGAGCTCCGAAGCGCTCTCATCGCCCAGCGCCAACAGATTCAGGCTGCGCGCGAGGACGCAGGCGACCGTGAGACCGAGGGCGACACTCGCTGCGACGAGCCCCGCTGCGTCGATCTCGACGGCGGAGAGCTGGCCGATCAGCCAGAGAAAGATCCGCGAGCCCTCGAAGAACCCGGCGACCGACGCGAGAAACACGATGCCCGCCGAGGCCACCGCGTTGAAGACGACGCCGGTCAACAGGAGCCCCGTCGGTCCGCTCCCGCCGCGCCCGCCCGAGACCCAGTAGAGAAGGCCCGTCGCGACGATGCCGCCGACGAAGGCCGCCAGTGGCACCGACTGCGTCGGCAGCGCAACGACACTCCCGAGCGCCAGCACCGCGATCCCCGCGAGCGCCGCTCCGCCCGAGACCCCGAGCACGTAGGGATCCGCGAGCGGATTGCGAAGCAGGGCCTGGAAGACCGCGCCGGCCGTCGCGAGCGCCGCCCCGACGAGCAACCCGAGCGCGACCCGCGGCAGCCGCACGCCGAGCACGATGTCCCGCGTCGCGTCCGAGCCTTCGCCGAGCACCAGCGCGCCGAAGACCTCCGCGAGCGAGAGCGGTGCAGGACCCGTCGCGAGCGCGCTTAGCACGATGACCACGAGGACCACCGTCATCCCCCCGAGCACCGCGAAGAGCCGCGCCGGAGTCAGCCGGATCAAGGCGCCTCCCGCCGCGCGAGCTCGCGTTCGATCGCCGCTTCGATCCCCGCTCCGTGCACCGCCACCGCGAGCTCCCGCAGCGCGCGATCGAGATCCGGCCCCGGCAGGCTGACGCGCGTCGCATCGAGGGCGAGCACCCGCCGCGTCTTGACCGCCGGCAGGCTCGGCCAGCGCGCCCAGAACGCGAGCGCGCCGGCGGACGCGCTCGCGGCTTCGTCCCGTTCGGCCTCCGCGGCCAGCTCGGCCTGGGGCGAGAGATCGAGCACGAGCTCGGGACCCGCCGCGACCAGCCATTCGAGGGAGCCCCGCGGATAGCCGCGCGCGACCTCGGCCCCCAGATTGACGGCCCCGACCGCGCGCAAGAGCTCGTCGAGAAAGGTCTCGGCGCCCACCAGATAGAGCGGCGAGCGGTCGAGCACGATCACCGTCCGCGGCTGCGGACGCCCGTGTGTCGCGCGCTCGACGGCAGCCCGCAGCGCGCGAATCGCTCCGATCCGCTCCGCCGCCGGGCCCTCGCGACCAACCAGGCGACCGATCCGTTCGATATTGGCGAGCACCTGCTCGTAGCGCTCGTTCTCGAAGACCTCGACCTCGAGCCCGAGCTGACGGAGCGCCTTGGCGTGGGACTCCTGCTCGAGACCGGCCACGAGCAGCACGCGGTCGGGCCGGAGCGCCATCACCGCTTCGAGGCTCGGATCGAAGAGCCCGCCGACCCGTGGCCGGTCCGCAAGCGCCGGGGTGATCTGAGCCGAGTAGTCGTCGACCCCGACCAGCGCCTCCGCTGCACCGAGTCGCTCGACGATCGCCGTGAGCGAGGGATTGAGCGAGACGAGCCGCGGGAGACCCGCCGCGCCGGAGACCGCGGCGAAGAGCACGACGAGCGCCGTGAACGGGACGAAGCCGAGCCTGCTGAGGCGATGGATGGACGAGAGGCCGAGCGACATGGCCGCAATCATGCCCGGTCTGCTCGGCGCGCGCCGACCAGAATCGTCGCAAGGCCGCCGGGGCTGCGAACGCCCCGGCGACCCGCGATCGAGCGCGCTACTTCGTCGCGTTCGGCGCGGCGGGCTTCGCCGCGGCTCCCTTCGCTGCGCCTCGAACAGCTGCACCCGCTCCGACGGCGACGAGCGGTCGCAGCTTGGCCATCAGCGCGGGCCCGATGCCGTGCACGGCCTCGAGCTCGTCGAGGGACGAGAAGCCCCCCTGCGCGTCGCGCGCCTCGAGGATCGCGGCGGCCTTGGCCGCCCCGATTCCCGGAAGCGTCTCGAGCTCCTCGGCCGTCGCGCGATTCAGGTCGAGGGGCCCCCGCGCCGGTTCCGGGTCGGCCGCGAAGGCCACCCCCGCCCAGAGCAGCAGCCCGATCAGAGCGAATGCGAACACGTTCCGCATGCTCTGCGTCGTCGAAGTCCTCGTCGGCAAAGCCGATTCGAACGGAGTGGACATGGTCAGGATCTCCCCGGGACCGGGGCGAAACGAGCAGCTTTCCTGCGACAGGCTTTCCTGCGACAGAAAGGCGATTGAGAGCTGACCCGAGCGGTGCGCCAGGGCAGGCGCGCCCGAACGGGCCCTGGTTCAGCGATCCCGAGCGACCGAGAACTCGGCCGCCGCCTCGAGCGCCCGCTTGGCAGGCGTGTCGGCGAAGGGCGCGATCGCTTCGAGGGCCTTGGCGACATGCTCCGAGGCGCGCCGCGAAGTATCGGGTACACCGCGGTAGCGCTCGACCAGCTCGGCCACCGCCGCGATCTCGAGCTCGGCGCCCTCGAGCGGCGCGAGCCCGCCGTGTTCATCCGCCAGGCGCGCCGCATTCTTGAGAACGCTCGCCACGTGGTCGCGCTCGGCGACCCGGCAGCGCTTCAAGGTCAGGATCAGGGGCAGCGTGATCTTGCCCTCGCGCAGATCCGCGAAGGGCTGCTTTCCGAGCTCGCTCAGCTTCGCGTCGTAGTCGAGACAATCGTCCCGCAGCTGGAAGGCGAGCCCGAGCTGACGACCGTACTCCGCGACCCGATTGCGCTCGCCGCGGGTCACTCCGCCGAGCAGCGATCCGATCTCGCAGCAGTTGGAGAGCAGCGTCGCGCTCTTGCGCTCGATCACGTCGTAGTAATGCGCCTCGTTCACATCGACGTCGAAGCTGTGCTCGAGCTGCAAGAGCTCGCCTTCCGCCATCACGCGGATCGTGCGCGCGTAGCTCTCGACGATCTCGAGGTTGCCATCCTCGACGACGATCGAAGACGCCCGCGCGTACAGGAAATCGCCGGCGAGCACCGCGCGCCGATTGCCCCAGATCGCATTCGCCGACGGCCGCCCGCGGCGGAGCTCGGCGAGATCGACGATGTCGTCATGCAGGAGCGTCGCGGTATGGAGGAGCTCGAGCGCCGCGGCGAGCTCGATCCGCCGCGGTCCGACATAGCCGCACAGCTCGGCGGCGAGCAGTACGAGCGCCGGGCGCAGTCGCTTGCCGCCCGACGAGAGCAGGTGCTCGCCGAGGACGGGAATCAGCGCCGCTCTGGACTGAAGCGTGTCGCGGAGCGCCGCTTCGACCCGCTCGAGGTCGGGCGCGATCCGCGCAAAGGCGTCACCGATCGTCTCGTGGAGTCGCTCGGACTGCGCCTGCGACGTCGCGGGATGCGATCGATCCACGGCCTGGCCTGTGCGCGGCGGGGGGGATGCCATGCCGCGACCTTAGCCACGCGAAATTGCAGTGTCAAAGAAAAAGATCTCCAAAAACACTTCAAAATCGGATGCTTACCGTCGTTCACCCCTGTGACTTCGAGGGCTCCTCGGGGCTGCGGCCGGCACGCACGCGCAGGCCGTGATCGCGCAGCCAGTCGATCGCCTGGGCGATCTCCTCAATGGGAATCAGTTCGCATTCGACCTTCTGCGGGGCACCGGACCCGGACTCCCGGGCGCGCCACTCGCGCTCACAGACCGCCGGCACGAGCAGTCGCCGAAAGCCCAGCCGCGCGGCCTCGGCGACCCGGACGTCGACCCGCGAGACCCGGCGCAGCTCGCCGCCTAGCCCGATCTCCCCCATCGCCGCCGTGTCCGGTGGAACGGCGAGCTCGAGCCGACTCGAGGCGATCGCGAGCGCGATGGCGAGATCCGCCGCCGGCTCGGCGACGCGCACCCCGCCCGCCGCCTTCGCGTAGACGTCCTGCGAGAGCAGATCGACCGGACTCCTGCGATCGAGCACGGCGAGCAAAAGCGCAACCCGCGCATCCTCGAGGCCGAGGGTCGTCCGGCGCGGCGTGCCATAGGGCGCCGGCGCGACCAGCGCCTGGAGCTCCACCAACATCGGCCGCGAGCCTTCGAGCAGCGGCACGACACAGCTGCCCGGTGCGCGGGTACTCCGCTCCTCCAGGAAGAGCTCGCTCGGATTCGCGACCGGCTCGAGCCCCTGCGCCGCCATCTGGAAGACCCCGATCTCCTGGGTCGAGCCGAAGCGATTCTTCGCCGCGCGCAGCAGCCGGAAGGCATGCGCACGATCGCCCTCGAAGGTCAGCACGACGTCGACCAGATGCTCGAGCACCCGCGGCCCGGCGAGCTGCCCGTCCTTCGTCACGTGTCCGATCAAGAGCAGCACCGCGCCCAGGCGCTTTGCCGTCGCCGCCAGCTGCGCCGCCGACTCGCGCACCTGCGCGACGGATCCCGCAGCCGATTCGAGCGCATTGGTCGCCATCGTCTGGATCGAGTCGACGACGACGACGCTCGGCATGAGATCGGCGAGCGGCGCCGCCAGCGCCTCGACGCGCGTCGTCGTCAGGATCTGGAGCGAGCCGCCGAGCCCCGCGAGCCGCTCCGCCCGGAGCTTGATCTGCTCGGCACTCTCTTCGCCGCTGACATACAAGACCGAGCGCCCCGCCGCGGCGAGTCGCCCCGCCAGCTGGAGCGCGAGCGTCGACTTCCCGATCCCCGGGTCGCCGCCGAGCAACACGACCGAGCCGGGCACGAAGCCCCCGCCGAGGACGCGGTCTAGCTCGTGCTCGCCGGTCGCGATCCGTGGGCTCGCATCGCCGTCGATCTCGGAGAGCCGCCGCGGCTTCTCGTCCCCGGCCGGCACGCCCGTCATGCTCGCGAGTCCCTCGCCGCGGCCCGCCGCGGCGGCTGCGCGCGGGGCCGCGTACGTCTCTTCGACGAGGCTTTCCCAGGCACCGCAGTCCGGGCAGCGGCCATGCCAGCGGGAGTGTTGGGCGCCACAGGCCTGACAGGCGTGGATCGTGCGCGGCTTGGCCAAGGGCACTCCTCTTTCGCGTGGGACTCGGGTCATTGAGACGAAACTGCGGTGAATGTAGGCGGACTCGGCGCTCGATGTGAGAGGAGAACAGCTGTCAACCGGCATTCCAACGGCGGTTGACAGCCGGATTGGCCGGATCCTAGTCTGCCTCTCACCCCCCATCCGGGATTCCAACCCAGGAGATCGAATGGCCTCGAGCGACCGGTACGAACGCCTGACCCGCAACGCCCTCGACGGCCTCGCCCCGAGCCAGGAGGAGGCGCACTGGGTCCTCGACGGAAATGACGTCGAGCTGCTGCCCCTGCTGCAGGCCGCGTACGAGCCGCGTCGCCGCAAGTTCGGCAAGAAGGTCATGGTGCACGTGCTGAACAACGTGCAGAACGGGCTGTGTCCCGAGGACTGCGGCTACTGCTCGCAGAACAAGGACTCGAAGGCGGCGATCCGCAAATACGCCATGAAGAGCGACGAGGCGATCCTTCTCGAGGCGGAGTCCGCTGCGAAGGCGGGGGCCACGCGTTACTGCATGGTCTTCTCCGGCCGCGGCCCGACCGTCGACCGCGCGCGCCGGATCGGCGAGCTGATCCGCGAGATCAAGCAGCGCCATCCGATCGAGGTCTGTTTGTCGGCGGGCCTGATGGGCGACGAGCACGCCGCGATCCTGAAAGAAGCCGGCCTCGATCGCCTCAACCACAACCTCAATACCAGCGAGCGCCGCTACGACGCGATCACGTCGACGCATACCTACGCCGACCGCGTCGCGACCCTGATGGCCGCGAAGCGCCACGGCATCGAGTCCTGCTCCGGCATGATCGTCGGCATGGGCGAGGAGTCCGCCGACCTGATCGAGGTCTCGTTCAAGCTGCGCGAGCTCGAGGTGCCTTCGATTCCGGTCAACTTCCTGATCCCGATCGCGGGCAACCAGGTCCAGCACGACGGCTCGCTGACACCGGATCGCTGTCTGCGCGCGTTGTGTCTCATGCGCTTCGTGAATCCGACGGCGGAGATCCGGGTCGCTGCGGGACGCGAGGGCCATCTGCGGACCCTGCAACCCCTCTCGCTCTACCCGGCGAACTCGCTCTTCGTCGAGGGCTACCTCACGACGAAGGGCGATCCGGTCGAGGAGACCTACGCGATGATCCGCGACGCGGGCTTCGAGGTCGACGGCAACGACACCTATCACGAGATCCAGGCGCGGCTTTCCACCAACGCACAGCCCGGCAAGACGCAGTTCCGCATTCCCGGCGGCGGCGACCAGTTGCTGCGGCCCGAGGTCGCGCGCGCGTGAAGGCCGGGGCGCTCGACCGGATCGCCGACGAGGTCCTCGGCGCGATCCGCGAGCGCGGGACCTACCGGCGCATGCGTGTGCTCGACGGTCCGCAGGGCCCGCGCATGCGGGTCGACGGGCGCGACGTCCTGCTCTTCGCGGGGAGCAACTATCTCGACCTGGCGAGCCATCCCGAGGTCGTCGAGGCAGCCGAACGCGGTACACGGGATTTCGGCTGCGCGGCCGGGGGCTCGCGGCTGATCAGCGGAAACCTCGCCTGCCACGAAGCGCTCGAGAGCGAGCTCGCCGAGTTCTTCGAGCTGCCCGCCGCCCTCGCTTTCAATACGGGCTACATGGCGAACGTCGGCGTGATCCCGGCGCTCGTCGGACCGGGCGACGTGCTCGTCTCGGACGAGCTGAACCACGCCTCGATCATCGACGGCGCGAAGCTCGCGCGCTGCGAGGTCGCGGTCTTCCGCCACGGCGACGTCGACGCCTTCGCCGAGACTCTCGCCCGAGCCCGCCCGCGCGCGAGGCGCCTGCTCGTCGCCGTGGACGGCGTCTACAGCATGGACGGCGACGTCGCCCCGATCGCCGAGATCGTGAAGCTCGCCCACGACCAGGACGCGATCGTGCTCCTCGACGACGCCCACGGCACCGGCACCCTCGGCCGCCGAGGCCGCGGCAGCGCCGAGGCCGCGGGCGTGCTGCGGGATGTCGACATCCTGATGGGCACCCTCGGCAAATCCCTCGGCTCCTTCGGCGCCTTCGTCGCCGGCTCCGAACGCCTGCGAGATCTGCTCATCAACACCGCGCGCAGCTTCATCTTCTCCTGCGCGCTCGCCCCGGGCCAGGTCGAGGCCGCCCGCGCGGCGCTCCGCCTCGTCGACCGCGAGCCCTGGCGCCGCGAAGCGCTCACCCGCCACTGCGATCGCCTGCGCGCCCGCCTCCACGAACGCGGCATCTCGACGACCCCCAGCACGACCCACATCCTGCCCGTCGTCGTCGGCGAGAACGCGCCGACGATGGCGGTCTGCGAGGTGCTACTCGAGCGCGGATATTATGCGCAGGGCATCCGGCATCCCTCCGTCCCCCGCGGCAGCGCGCGGCTTCGCATCACGCCGATGGCGACCCACACGGAGAGCGAGATCGACGGGCTCGCCGATGCGATTGCAGAGACCCTCGCGGCGCAGTGCGCCGGCGGCGCCTAGCACAGCATGCGCGGCCTCTTCATCACCGGGACCGACACGGGCGTCGGCAAGACCTTCGTGGCGTGTGCGCTGGCCCGGGGACTGCGGGCGGCGGGGATCGACGTCGGCGTCATGAAGCCGATCGAAACGGGTGTGACGCCGACCGGCCCCGAGGACGCGCGCGCGCTGCAGAACGCCGCCGGAGTCGAAGACCCGCTCGAGCTGATCTGTCCGGTCCGCTTCGCGCTTCCGGCTTCGCCCGAAGCTGCGGCGCGAGCGGAGGGGCGAAGCGTCTCGCGCGCCGACCTCCGCAAGGCCTTCGAATTTCTCGAGCACCGC
>JANMTD010000245.1:0-4390 GCA_031390075.1 Deltaproteobacteria bacterium
GCATGAACCCGATGGACCTGAAGCGTGGCATCGACAAGGCCGTGACGGCCCTGGACGACCAGCTGAAGAAGCAGTCGAAGCCCACCACCACGAGCAAGGAAATCGCTCAGGTTGGCACGATCTCGGCCAACAGCGACGAAACCATCGGCAAGATCATCGCTGACGCGATGGACAAGGTCGGCAAGGAAGGCGTGATCACCGTCGAAGACGGCAAGTCGCTGGACAGCGAACTCGAAGTCGTCGAGGGCATGCAGTTCGACCGCGGCTACCTGTCGCCTTACTTCATCAACAATCCCGAAAAGCAATCGGCCCTGCTGGACAACCCTTTCGTGCTGCTGTACGACAAGAAGATCAGCAACATCCGCGACCTGCTTCCGATCCTGGAACAAGTCGCCAAGGCCGGCCGTCCGCTGCTGGTGATCGCCGAAGAAGTCGAGGGCGAGGCCCTGGCGACGCTGGTGGTCAACACCATCCGTGGCATCCTGAAGGTCGTGGCCGTCAAGGCGCCGGGCTTCGGCGATCGCCGCAAGGCGATGCTGCAGGACATGGCGGTCCTCACGGGCGGCCAGGTCATCGCCGAGGAGCTCGGTCTCAAGCTCGAGAACGTGACCATCAAGGACCTCGGCCAGGCCAAGCGCGTGTCGATCGACAAGGACAACACGACGATCATCGACGGCGCCGGCACGAAGAAGACGATCGAAGGTCGCTGTGCGGAGATCCGCAATCAGGTCGAGGTGACGACCTCCGACTACGATCGCGAGAAGCTCCAGGAGCGACTGGCGAAGCTGGTCGGCGGCGTGGCCGTCGTGAAGGTGGGTGCTGCGACCGAGAGCGAGATGAAGGAGAAGAAGGCGCGCGTCGAAGACGCGCTCAACGCGACCCGCGCGGCCGTCGAAGAGGGCATCGTGCCTGGCGGCGGCGTGGCGCTGATTCGCTGCTCCAACGTCCTCGACAAGGTCACAGCCGACAACGACGAGCAGGCCGCGGGCATCAACATCGTCCGCCGCGCCATCGAGGCCCCGCTCCGCTTCATCGCGGAAAACGCGGGCGTCGAGGGCTCGATCGTGGTCGACAAGGTGAAGAACCTGAAGGGCTCCCAGGGCTTCAATGCCGCGACCGAGACCTACGAGGACCTGATCAAAGCCGGCGTCATCGACCCGGCCAAGGTCGTCCGCGTGGCGCTGCAGAACGCGGCGTCGGTCTCCGGCCTCCTGCTGACCACCGAGGCGATGATCGCCGAGAAGCCCGAGTCGAAGGGCCACGGCCATGGCGGCGGTGGTGGCATGGGCGGAATGGGCGGAATGGGTGGCATGGACGGGATGATGTAATCCCTGTCCTGCACCTCCTCTACGGAGGGCCCTGCGAAAGCGGGGCGTCGCTGAACCGATGAGCCTCGCAAGGGGCAAACGAAGCCCCCGTCACCCACCGGTGACGGGGGTTTTCGTTTCGGGCGCGCGCCGCCGCGCTTCGACTGCGTCCGATCCGGCGCGGTGCGTGTGCTTCGCTCGGCGACTCGTCATACTCCCGATCCACGAGCGCGGCGCGGGGGAGTGAATGCCGAGTCCAGCTATCGAACAGGCGGTCGCTCCGCACGCGCTCGGCACCGATCTGCTCGGCCTCCTGGCCGTCTTGATTCTCGTGCTCGCGAACGGCTATTTCGTCGCCACCGAGTTCGCCCTGGTCGCCGTCCGCCGCAGCCAGATCCACGTCTGGGTCGCCGAGGGCCGCCGCGGCGCGCAGGCGGCCGCGGATGCGATCGAACGCCTCGACGACGCCATCGCAGCGACACAACTCGGGATCACGATCGCGAGCATCGGACTCGGCTGGGTCGGCGAGTCCGTCGTGTCCTCGCTGCTCGCTGCCCCGCTCGGATGGCTCGGGATCGAGAGCGTCGTCGCCCTGCATACGATCGCCACACTGATCGCCTTCGCTCTCATCACCTTCCTCCACGTCGTCGTCGGAGAGCTGGCGCCCAAGGCCATCGCGCTGCAGCGCCCGGGCGAGGTCGCGGTGTTATTCGCGCAGCCGCTGCTCGTCTTCGGTCGCATGTTCCGTTGGATCCTGGTCTTGATGAATGGAGCGGGCAACGCGCTCGTGCGGCTGGCCGGCTTCGAGGCGATCTCCGGCCACCACGTCCATTCGGCGGAGGAGCTCCTCCTGCTCGTCTCCGAAGCCCACGCCGCCGGCGCGATCCGGCCAGAGCAGGGGCGAATCCTCGGCAAGGTCTTCCGGAGCGCCGGCAAGCGCGTGCGTGACGTGATGATCCCGCGCGAACGGATCTTCTCGATCCCGCTCTCGACGGATCCCGAGACCCTGCTCGACCGTCTCCGCGAAGAGGGTTATACGCGGCTGCCGGTCCACGACGGCGACCTCGACCGCGTCGTCGGCATCCTGCATACGAAAGATCTGTTCCACCTCTACGCAAAGACGCGTCTCGTGCTGCTGCCGGATGCGATCCGACCGGCGATCGAGATCCGCCCCGACGCCGAGATCGCCGATGCGCTCCGGATGTTCCGCCGCGGACGACGCCACATGGCTCTCGTGCGCGAGGTCACGGGCCGGGTCGTCGGCCTGTTGACCCTCGAGGACGTGCTCGAGGAGCTGGTCGGCGAAATCGAGGACGAGCACGACGACCCGACGCCCGCGGGCTCGGAGTGAGCCTGTCGCGCCAGGAGTCGGGTTGCGGGACCCGCGCAAACTCTGCAAGCTCGCGCGCGCATGTCGCCCCATCGCCACCACCCCATAGCACTCGGGTCGACTCCGCTTCCCCGTGTGCGACCGCTGTACACGGCATTCTGTCTCGTCGCTGCGCTGGTCCTCCTCGCGGGCTGTGCCCCGATCCACCACACGCCTACGCCCGCGAGGGAGAGCGAGCCCGAATCGAGCGCGCGCCCCGACTCCACGGCTTCGTCACCTGCGCGAGCACCGGACGCCGACGAGCCGCCGAGCTCGAGCTCGGTTCCGACCCCCGAGCCATCCGTGACACGCGTCCTCGTCGTCAAGGCCTCCGCCTACAACTCGAGCCTCGGCCAGACGGATCGATCGCCGAGCATCGCGGCCTGGGGAGATCGCCTCTCGCCGGGGATGAAGGTGATCGCGGTCTCCCAGGATCTGATCGAGCTCGGCCTTCGCCGCGGCCAGCGCGTCCGCATCGCGGGACTCGAGGGCGACTACATCGTGCTGGACCGGATGCCCTCTCGCTGGAGCCAGAAGATCGACATCTACATGGGCGACGACGTGCACGCGGCCCGGAACTGGGGCGTCCGCGAGGTCGAGATCAGCTGGCAGCCGGCGCTCGATGCAGCGGGCAGTACCGCCGCCGAAGCCGACTAGCATCCGCATGCGAAGACCCGCCGCCCACGACGCCCTCCCCCGGACCCGTCAGATCCGTCTCGGCGACATCGAGATCGCCTACACGGAGATCGCCGGCAGCGGTGTCCCGCTCGTCCTGCTCCACGGACTGACGGGGCATCGTGACGACTTCCTGCCGCTCCTGCCGCTGCTTCGCGAGCGGCATCCCGGCCTCTGGCTGCTCGCCCCCGACCTGCGCGGCCACGGCGACTCGACCCATCCCGGCGATCCCGCGGCCTGCACGTTCGAGCGACTCGTCGACGATCTCCGTACATTTCTCGACCGACTCGGCATCGCGCGGTGTCACCTGCTCGGCCACTCCTTCGGCGGCATGATCTCGCTCCGCTTCGCACTGGCGTTCCGCGAACGGCTCGATTCCCTCGTGTTGCTCGGAACCGCTCCCTTCGCACCCGACGGGTTCAGCGCCGAGATCTTCGAGAAGAGCGGCGAGATCGCGCGGGCGCGGGGAATGCCCTTCCTGCAGGCGCGGATCGAAGAGGCCTCACGAAGCGCCGAGCCGACGCGTCCCTCCGACCGCGCCGCGCTGCGCTGGGCGGACAGCTACTGGCCCCACCACCGCCACCGCTTCCGCTCGCTGGACCCCGTCGCCTATCGCGAGCTCGGCCTCGTCATGGTCCGTCAGGAATCGATCGTGCCGCGGCTCGCCGAGCTCGCGCTGCCCGTCAGCGTGGTCGTCGGCGTGTTCGACGAAGCCTTCCAGACGGGCGCAGACCAGCTCTCCGCCGCCATCCCCGGGGCCGTCCGCTTCGACATCGCGGAGGCGGGCCACCACCCCCACCGCGAGAACGCCGAAGCCTGGCTCGACGCGGTATCGGCCCACCTCGAGCGAGTCGACGCGCTGCGTTGACGAAGTCGGCGTGGGATTGCTCGGGTTGCGGCGACGCAACCGATCGTGTTTGTTCCTTCTCGCCCGTTCTTTTCGGGCGCGGAGGAATCGACCGATGGCCGAGAGACTGACCGTCCGACCCCTGGCCGGCGCCCTGGGCGCCGAGGTCCGCGGCGTGCGCCTCGGCGCGAT
>JANMTD010000296.1:0-3495 GCA_031390075.1 Deltaproteobacteria bacterium
CTGAAGCGCGCGCAGGCGCTCGGGGACGTCGAGACGCTGGAGGCGCACGATCGGCGCACGGTGCACATCCACGTGAAGATAGATCGTGCAGGACGGCCGCGAAGCTCCGGCCGCCGATCCCCGGCCCGGCGATCGGTCGACGCCGAGCTCGCGATCCTGAAACGCCAATGGAGCAAAACATGATGATCTCTCGGGGCTCGGGCTTCCGGCTCGACGCGTATGCGTTCCTCGTCGCCGGCCTGCTGGCCGCGGGCCTCGGCGCCTGCGCCACGTCGCAGGGGAAGGACGCCGATTCCCTCGGCACGGACGACGACGCGACCGAATCCGGCGGCGAGGTCGCCGGAACCTCGGGCGCGCGCTTCGAGCAGCTCTCGCGGACCCTCGCCGCCCATGTCGAGCGCGGCGAGCTCGCGGGCGTCTCGAGCCTCGTCGCGCGCCACGGCGAGGTCGTGCATTTCGAGGCGACGGGGCTGCGCGATCGCGAGTCGTCGAAGCCGCTGACACGGGACACGATCTTCCGCATCTATTCGATGACCAAGCCGATCACGAGCGTCGCCATCATGATGTTGGTCGAGCGCGGCGAGCTCCTGCTCTCCGACCCGGTCTCGAAGCACATTCCCGAGCTCGCCGGCATGAAGGTGCTGCGCAGCCCGGACTCTTCTCGGGCTGACGGCTCTTCTCGGGCTGAGGGCTCTTCTCGGGCTGAGGGCTCTCCCCTCGACGACGTCGTGCCCGCGAAGCGGGAGATGACCGTCCGCGATCTGTTGACGCATACCTCGGGTCTCGCGAGCTCACTCCCCGGCATCGGCACACCGAAATCGATCGAGCAGGCCTACCTCGAGGGCGACCTACGCGGCTCCCAGACGAAGCTCGCCCCGGCGGAGTGGATCGCGCGCCTCGCCCGCATCCCCCTCGTGCACCAGCCCGGAAGTCGCTTCCTCTACGGCGTCTCGACCGACGTCCTCGGCCATCTGATCACCGTCGTCTCGGGAAAGCCCCTCGAGGAGTTCCTGCGCGCCGAGATCTTCGAGCCCCTCGATATGCCGGACACGGCCTTCTTCGTGCCGGCCGAGAAGCGCGATCGTTTCGCGGCCAGCTACGGCCCGAGCCCGGACGGCAAGCTCGTGCTCGTCGACGCGCCGCAGACGAGCCGTTACCTCTCGCCGCCCGCCTTTGCCTCGGGCGCCGGCGGCCTCGTCTCGACGATCGACGACTACCTCCACTTCTGCGAGATGCTCAGACAGGGGGGCGAATGGGGCGGCGTGCGCCTGCTGTCGCGCAAATCGATCGAGCTGATGACGGTGAACCACCTGAGCGCGGAGGAGCGCGACGTGCCCATGCTGACGGGCTGGTTCCCCGGCCAGGGCTTCGGCCTCGGCTTCTCGGTCGTCGAGGAGATCGCCCCGGGCGGGACGCTGGCGTCGGTCGGCCAGTACGGTTGGGGCGGCGCTGCGGGCACCTATTTCTGGATCGATCCCGCCGAGGAGCTCATCGCGATCCTGATGATCCAGCTCTACCCGCCGGGCGGGATCCCGATCGTGCCCGAATTCAAGAACGGGGTCTACCAGGCGATCGTCGACTAGCGCGCGGCGTCCGACACGTAGAACTGGGCTGCCCAGCGCCGGAAATCCGGGACGGGGCCGTCGCCGTCGCAGAGGCGCGGGGCTTTGTGATAGGCCTTGTTCTCCCAGATCGGGAAATCCTGCTCGACGGCGACGGCCATGTCGTCGGCGTAGGCCTTGTGGAAGGACGCCATCTCGTCGTCGCTCCGCCCGCTCTTCTTTCCGATCACGCCGAAGCGCATGTGGACCCGCTCGTCGTCGACCGGCGTCATCCCCATGATGATGACCGTCTCGAGCATCCCCGAATAACGGACGTAGCTGCATCCGAGTCCGGGATTGCGCCCGACGACGCGGATCGTGTCGGCGGCACCGCCGAGGGTCGTCACCTTCTTCGAAGTCGCCGCGTGCCAGCGGATCTCGTGGTCCTCGAAGCGGACGGCGCGATCGGGCGGCGGCTCCATGTGGTGGATGTGAAAAAAATGCGGCCAGTCGACGCTGTTCTCGGCGATCTCCTGGGGATGGGTCCGGATCGTCCACTCGTAGTGCGTCCATTCCCCCGTCCAATCGTCGGCGCCGAACTCGGGGACCTCGGGAGGCTCGAAGGAGGGCTCGGCGCCCTTCGGGTGGTACCAGGCCCAGATCAGGCCCCCCGACTCCCGGGCGGGATAGTTTGCGGCGCGGGCCGATGTGGGCGCGCGATTCGTCTTCCGTTCTAGCTTCCGATCGAGCTTCCGATCGAGATAGGGAATCTCGACGCATTCCCCCGACCCAGCGAAGCGCCAGCCGTGGAAGGGACATCGGATCGTGTCGCCCTCGACCTTCCCACCGACGCCGAGATGGGCCCCGAGATGGGGACAATGGGCGTCGAGGACGAAGGCCTCGCCCGACTCGCCGCGGTAGATCACGAGCTCGCGGGCGAAATAGCGCCGCTTGGCGACCGCGCCTCGCTCGAGCTCGAAGCTCCAGGCGACGGGGTACCAGCCGAGCGGCATGCCGAACGGAAAGCGACTCATCTCATCACCCTCTCATCACCCTCGTCCGAAAGCTCAGGCGCCCGCGCGACACTCGGTGCAGCGATAGTTCGGTCGCTTCTCGACCTTGTCGTCGGGAGTCAACCGCGTTCCGAAGAGGATGTCGAGGAAGCCGGTGAAGAAGCCGTAGTTGTGGTCGAGACTGCCGGCGTGGTGCTCGTTGTGGTGCCAGGCGGAGACGAGCAGGCGGCTGTGGGGCGAGGGCATCCACGGCGGGTCGAAGCCGGCGTGCAGGTAGGTCCCGTAGAGGAAGTTCATGGTCGCGAATGTGCCGATCAGGGCGACGTCCCAGATCGGGAACAGGAACGGGATCCAGAGGATCGGCGACGACTTGATGAGCATGTCGATCGGCTGGTCGGCCATCACGCCGAAGGGCGTCGGATTTGCATAACGATGATGGTGCTTGTGGACCTTCCAGAGCAGGCTGTTGCGATGGCAGGCCCAGTGGAAGGTCCACTCGAAGACCTCCATCACGACGAACACGCCGAAGATGCTGATCGGGATGTACCAGAGCGGGTACTCGGACTGCGACGCGTAGAGACCGTTGTAGCCGTGGTACGAGCACCAGAAGGAGATCGCGATGCTCCCCATCACCATCGACATCGAGAGGACGCCGTCGAGGATCTCGCCGCGCACCTGATCGCCGCGGGTGGATTGCAGCTGCGTCTTGTAGCGCCGCGCCGTCGCCGCGTAGCGCGAGCGGTGCAGGAACAGATAGAGGCCGCCGCAGATCAGCAGGTACCAGCCGACGCCGACCGCCGCGAGCGCGAGCCAGAGGAGGGGGAAAGGAAGGCCTTCGAAGAGTTGGAGGAGCATGGCCGGAGGATACGAAGGAGCGGGGGTCGAGGCGACCATGTCCGCCCCCGCTGCCCCACGGCGGCGGGATCATTCGCTCGACTCCC
>JANMTD010000333.1:0-3448 GCA_031390075.1 Deltaproteobacteria bacterium
CGCGTCAGGACGGCGCCGGCCGCACCCACCAGGTCCTCGCGCTCGGCACCCTCGCCCCCGCCCGCAAATACGGACACGTTCTCGTAGTTGTCGTACTCCGCGCTCCCGGTCAGGTCCAGGATCAGCCTCCAGGGAAGGACCTGTCGAACGCCGAGCCAGCCACCGCCACCCGTGAAGTCGTAGTCGCTTCCCTCGGCGGTGTAGTCACGGCCGAATACGCCGCCCCGCAGCATGGTCGAGTCGCCGACCATGATCTGGTGGTCGTATCCGAAGAGCACGTCGTGGCCGTCGCGATTGACTCTGCTCACCTGCAGGTCTTCGTCGATTTCCTCGTACAGGAAATCGTTGTACGCATAGCGGGCATAGAGGGTTCCCAGACCCGCGTCGCCGAAATCGTGGCGGAGCTCGGGTCGGATGCCGACGAAGCGGAGGAACTCCTCCCCGTCGAACCAGGCGTAGCCGCCCTCGGGCGAGATGCGAAGCAGCGACCGGCTTCCGATCTCGCGGTCGAGCCAAAGCGAGGTGCTGATGAAGTGCTGGTCGAAATCGTCGGCCTTGAAGGGCTGCGAGCCCGTGTAGGCGCCGCCTACGCCGCCGCCCCAGCCGTTCTTGCGGAAGAGCTCGGCGCCCGCATCGGCGCCCCACCAGGCACGCCCATCGTCGTCGTCGGTGACGTCCTCTGCACGTCGGATCTGAGTGCTGCGCAACGAGATGTTCGAGTCGTAATCGAGGCCGGCCTGGAGCGTGACCCAGCGGGCGGGACCTGCGACCGCGGCGTGCCGGCCGGATTCCGCCTGCGCCAGCGCCTCACCGGCGCGCTCTGCCCAGATCGTGCCCGGCGCCATCTGCTGCACGCGGCGGAGGGAATCCTCGGCTCGCTTCTCGTCGCCGGTCTCCGCCTGCGCGAGTGCCGCGTAGTAGTTGGAGACGGGCTCGAAGGTGTCGCCGTGGAGGCCGCGCGAGCGGTCAAGGCGGGTCACCGCGGCGGCGGGCTTCTCCTCCTCGAGCAGGATCATGCCGAGATAGAGCTCGGCCTCGGGGCTGTTCGGCAGCAACGCCCTCGCGCGCTCTAGGTCGGCGCGGGCGGCGTCCTTCTCGCCGAGGTGGTACTTCGCGACGCCGAGCGCGAGCAGTGCTTCGCCCGAATTCGCGTCGTGGGCCACGGCGCGTTCGAGGACCGGCTTCGCCTCGGCGAACTTCTCCTGGCTGATGAGACAGCGACCGGTCATCAGCGCCGCCGCATCGTCGCCGGCCGGGTCGATCGCCCTGGCTTGCTCGACCAGCGGCAGTGCCGCGGCGCAGTCACCCGCCGTCGCGAGCTTCGCCGCCCGGGCGCGCAGGACGCTCGCCTCGTCGGCCGCGAGCGCGAGCGACGGGAGCGTGAGGCCGAGCAGGGCGAGGGAAACGACGAGACCGCCGTGAACGCGACGGGTGGCTCCGGTCTGGAGCGCGGGAGTCATGGCGATGGTTCCTTCGTCACTTTCGTCATGGGTGGAGAAAGAACGACCCGCCGGCTCGACGCGCGGTGGGTCGTTCGAAACCAGCACTCTCATGCACGCTTTCGCCGGGCGGCGAGGAGCGTCAGGCCGAAGCCGAGCAGGAGCGCGGTGCCCGGCTCGGGGATGACGACCTGCGCGAATCCGAGCTGGAGCTGGGGCAGGTAGTAGTTCGTGCGGCCGTTGTTCCGGAGGCCGGTCAGGGGCTCGTTCACGACGTAGTGGATCGGCGCGGTGACCCGTTCGCCCACGGAGAGGTTGCCGTTGTTCGGGTCCGCCGCCGCGCGATCGAGCAGGAGCGCCGGGTAATAATAATCGGTGCCATCGGACTGGCCGTGGATGATCGCCCAGCCGCTTGCCGCGTCGATGCGGAGACCGACGTTGCCGTCGACGTAGTCGATCGTGTTGTTCCGGGCCTCGTAGGCCGTCGTGTGTGTGAAGAGGAGATAGCTCGCGCCGGTCAGCACCGAGCCCGAGGTGTTCTCGACCCGCCAGTTCGAGATTGCGGTGTTATGCGTGCCCGTCGGGCGAGTCGGATTGAGGACGAGGTCCGAAGCATCCGGAAGCTGCACCGAGAGCCGGCCGCCCAGCACCGACAGCGGCGAGGTCGGCTCCAGGATCTGGACGCCGAAGTTGTCCCGGGCATTGATCGCAGAGGCGAGGCTAATCCCGAAGTTCGTCGAGCCCTGGATCGGCCCGTTGAAGAAGACCTCTACCGGCGTCGCCCCGGCCGGAGCGACGGAGGCCAGCACCGCGCCGAGCGCGGCCAGCGCCTGGATCCAAGCACCGAGCACGCTTCGACTGGCGCTCATGCGAGCGGAGCTGGTCGGCGAGATCACATTCTGCAACGACATGATTTTCGAGGACATGAGCTTCGACATCATGAGATGAGGCACTCCAGCAACGGCGGTTCGGGTCTGCCGGTGAGTGGTCGCGCCGAGACGAAAATCTCAGAAGAATTCGAGACTTCGTGCGATTTCACGATGCGTCCGGGAGAGCGCCGGCAGGGCTCCGGCAAATCCACTTCTTCGCCGGGAAGAACACCCGCGAGAGCGCGAAATCCGGCCATCATGCGGTCGGAAGGACTCGAGTGTGGACGGGATGCGCGGGTAGATCGTGCCCGCCGCGGCACGACCGGGGACATCGGCGTCGGTCGGCGGCCCGGCTCTACGCAGGCACTCAGCGAATGACGAAGCGAGCGGGTCGAGCGAAGGCCTGCGGGCGCTCGCCGGAACGAGCGGCGGGCATGCGCGCAAGTGCGCCATGGAGCTCGAGCCAATCGATCAGGCTCTTGATCGACTCGTCGGTCGCGCGCAGGCAGCCGAGAGTCACGGGCTTCCCGACCGTGAGCCAGCTCGCCCCGCCGTGGAGCGCGTATTCGCCGGCGATCGGGATCTTCGCGATCCCGAGTGGGCCGTTTGGACTCGGTGCGACGCGCCGTGCACCGAGCGAGCGCGCCGTCCGCCCGGGATTCCAGGCGGGGTCGTGGACGACCTGCCAGACGCGGTATTCGCCATGCGGCGAGGGATGGGCGGGCGAGCCGATCGCGACCGGGATCTCGGGTCCGGCTTCACCCGATGCGAGGTCGACGACGTGGACGCGGTAGGTCTCGCGGTCGAGCTCGAAGCGGATCCCCGGATCGCGGGGCGCCGGGCGCTCGCCGGCCCGGGCCGACGCGGACCCCGCGGACACGGCGGCCAGCAGCGCCAGGGCGCAGAGGCCCCCGAAGATCGCCGCGAGAGATCGGGCGACCGCAGAAGCCGGGGCGTTTCGCGCGCAGGCGTCGATCATCGCCTTCATGTCGTTCGGGCCGAGTCGTCGTGGCAAGCCATTCGAGCGGGAGTCGGCCCCGACCCGAGAGTTGCGTCGAGCCTGCGCTCGACGCCCACTCACATGAACTTCTGGGGTGGATCTGGATCTCGAGCGGCTTGCCATCGATGGCGATGACCGCG
>JANMTD010000350.1:0-1922 GCA_031390075.1 Deltaproteobacteria bacterium
CTTCGTGCGGCAGGAGATCGAGCCGATCGATCATATCCTGTACGACGGCTACGACGTCACGAATCCCCTCGCGAAGAAGCTCCTGAACCCCCTCAAGCAGCAGGTCAAGGAGCGCGGCCTCTGGGCCTCCCATCTGGGACCCGAGCTCGGCGGCGAGGGCTTCGGGCAGCTGAAGCTCGCGCTGATGAACGAGATCCTGGGGCGCTCGCGGTACGCGCCGCTGGTCTTCGGCTGCCAGGCCCCGGATACGGGCAACGCCGAGATCCTGGCCCACTACGGCTCACCGTCGCAGAAGAAGCGCTACCTCGAGCCGCTCCTGAACGGCGACATCGTCTCCTGCTATTCGATGACCGAGCCCCACGCCGGCGCCGATCCGACGCTCTTCAAGACGCGGGCGGTCCGGGACGGGGACGAGTGGGTCATCAGCGGGGAGAAATGGTTCTCCTCGAATGCGCGGCATGCGGCGTTCCTGATCGTCATGTGCGTCACGGACCCGGACGTGAGCCCGTACCAGGGCATGTCGATGCTGATCGTCCCGACCGACACCCCCGGCGTCGAGATCCTCCGCAACGTCGGCGTCGGCCTCGAGAGCGAGGAACACTGGAGCCACGCCCACATCCGCTACAACGATGTGCGGGTCCCCGCGGATCACATGCTCGGCGCCCCCGGCAGCGCCTTCGTGATCGCCCAGACACGCCTCGGCGGCGGCCGCATCCACCACGCGATGCGGACCGTGGCCCAGGTCCGCAAGGCCTTCGACATGCTCTGCGAACGCGCGCTCTCGCGGCGGGTCCGCAACGGGCTACTCGCCGAATTCCAGATGACCCAGGAGAAGATCGCCGACAGCTGGATCGACCTCGAGCAGTTCCGGCTGCTCGTGCTCCGAACCGCCTGGAAGATCGACCGCTACCACGACTACAAGAAGGTCCGCGGCGACATCGCGGCGATCAAGGTCCTGACGCCGAGGGTGTTGCACGACGTGACGCAACGCGCGCTCCAGCTCCACGGCGCTCTCGGCGTCTCGAACGACATGCCCTTCGTCGGCATGCTGATCGCCGCCTACTCCCTCGGCATCGCCGACGGCCCGACGGAGGTCCACAAGATCACGCTCGCCAAGCAGATCCTGCGCGACTACCGCGGGAGCGAAGACCTGTTCCCGAGCTACCACCTCCCGACGGCGCGGGAGGCGGCGAAGGCGCGGTTCGCGGAGCTGCTGGAGGCGGAGGTCGGGAATCTCTGACGACCGTCGGTGGTCCCTTTCGGAGCCTCGACGCCGGACTCAATTCCGGAAGTGCGGAATCACATAGCGCCCGAACAGCCCGATCATCTCCGCCTGCGCCGCGAAGTCCCCGAGCGTCGAGTACTCGTCCTCGTGCGCCGGCATGCCGGCGCCGAAGGCCGCGTGGACGTGCTCGCAGCCCGTCTCCCGGCGATAGCGCTCGATCTGGTTGATCACGTCGTCGGGATCCCCCCAGAGCAGCCGATCCGCCGCGATCTCCTGCGGCGTCACGTTCTCGCCGGCATCGATGCGGGCGAAGAGCGCCTTCTCGATTTCGTCCTCGACCGACTCGCGCCAGTGGACCATCAGGCCGTCGACGTAACGCGGCAGGACCTCCTCGTTGACCTTTTTGCGATCCGTCCCGATCCAGGCATAACGCCGCAGGATCCAGTCGGGCTTGCGGCCGAGGCGCGAGCAGGCCGCGTGATAGGTCTCGAGGCAGCGCTTCGCCCGGGCGAGGGACTGAACGGGGCCGCAGAGCCAGGCGTCGCCCAGCCGCGCCGCCCGCTCGACCGCCGCGTCGACGACGCCGGCGACCCAGAGCGGCAGGTGCGGCGACTGGACCGGTCGCGGGTGAACCGTCAGCGCGGAAAAACTCCAGAAGCGGCCCTCGAAGGGCACCTCGGGCTTCGTCCAGGCGTGG
>JANMTD010000387.1:0-2618 GCA_031390075.1 Deltaproteobacteria bacterium
CGAGGGCCGTGGTCGCGTAGTCGGGGCAGCCGGGCTCTTGCTCGAAGGAGCCGACGGCGCGCACCTCGAAGCTCGGATTGGCGCTCGTCCGGATCTCGCCACCCATCGGGATGCGGTGGCCCGACTCGCCTGCCGGCGCTACGAGATCGAACCAGAGCAGGATGCGTTGCCCGCTCGTGGCGTAGACCTCGCGGCGCTCGAGCGCGCCCCAGATCGCGTCGCGTGTGCGGCCCTCGGCATGGGCGGCGACGAGGCCGCCGGTCATGAAGTAGGACGCCTGGCGCTCCATCTCCATCAGCGCGAAGCCGGTCAGGCTCGAGTTGCTCGGGTCGTAGCGGCGGGATTCGGCGCGCGGCTCTTCGGGGAGTGGTGCGACGATCCGCTGGAGGATCGGACTCACGTCACCGACGGTGCTGCGCGACTCGGTGAAGCCGCTGCGGTGGACTTCCTTGTAGCCCGTACCCGGGCGCCCGAAATGGTTGTCGCTCGAGGCCATGAAGCCGAAGCGGAAGCGGCGGGGCGAGCCGTCCGGGGTCTCGAAATTCGAGAGCGCCATGATGTACTGGGCGGCGCCGCCGGGGCGATAGTTGAAGGCCGGCTGCGCGCAGTCGCGACACTGTCCGGCGTCGAGCCAATCGGCGGCCTTGGCACCGGGGACCGTGAGATGCGCCTGATTGCCGGCGAGGACGGCGTTCTCGCGGGCGACGACGGCGCGGGCGTCACAGACCTCGCGCGACTCGCCCGCGGCGAGGCAGCGCTCTTCGATGATCTCGCCCGCGCGCCAGCAGGTCGGCAGGTAGCTCGCCGTCGGTTCGGGGCAGTGGGCCTGGCCGTTGGCGTCGAAGCGAACGGCCTCGTCGTCGCGGTACTGCTCCGAGTTGCCATGGCCCGAGTAGATTTCGAGGAGGGTCTGGCGGTCGTCGTCGTGGAGCGGTCCGGCGAGCTGCTTCGCCCAATCCGAGCCCGGGGGCGTATAGAAGCCCCAGGTCGTGCCGTGGGGGATCACGATCGACTCGCTGCCCCAGTCGTCGAGCTTCTCGAACAGCAGATCCGGCGTGTCGACGAGCTCCAGACAATCGGAGGGCAGGTCGCGGACCGGGACGCCGAGGGGACAGGTCTCGAGATCACGGCGCTCCTGGAAGTAGCGCGCGAGGTCGTGCATACGCGCCTGGCCGAGGGAATGCAGGAAGGCGCCGCTGCGGATCGTGCCGAAGGGGTTGCCGCCGGCGATCCGCGCGCGGGCGCCGGGGGCCCCGATCGGCCGCGTCGGAACCGTGTCTTCGCCGAGATCGCGCAGGACGACGTTCTTGTGGCCGTAGTGTTTGTCGGGGGTGGCGCCGACCTGGGTCCACTCCCAGCCGAGGAAGGCGACCGTGTCCGGCTCCTCGCCCTCGCCCGCGACGGCGTTGCAGGCCCGAATCGACTCGACCGTCTCCGCCCAGTGGGTCGGCGAGATCGCCTCGGCGTGATCGTTGATCGACCAGAAATCGAGGGCCGAGCAGAAGCGGGCGAAGTCGCAGGCATCGGCTGGCGGATGCGCGCCCTCGCCGCCGGCCATCGGCAGGCTCAGCATGAAGGCGTCGAAGGAGAAGGTCGTGTGGACGTGGAGGTCGCCGAAGAGGATCTGCTTCGCGGGCGTCGCGGCGTCGGGTCGGATCTCCGCGAGCGGGCTCGCGGGCCGAGTTGCCTCGGTCACGTCGCCGGGGGACTCGTGGTGGCCCATTCCGCCGCGACCGACGTAGCGGAACCACATGGCGAGGATCATGAGGAGCAGGACGGCGAGCAGGGCGAGTCGTCGGAACAAGCGGGGAGTCTCCGGGCGAGGTCGTCCTCGATCCGGGAGGCCGCCGCACGAAGCGCGACGGTATCACACGCAGTCTCTCCGCTCTCGGCGGCTAGAAGGCCGCCGAGGCCATCGATCGATCCAGGGCCTCGAGCTCGCTCGACCGGACCTGGAGCTCCGCCTCGAGGCCGGGAATCTCGGACGCGAGCCGCGTCTTCTCGTCGTAGAGCCTCTTGACCCGGGCGGCCAGCTGGATGCGCTCTTCGGGCAGGAGCAGCGGGTTCAGCTGCGCGCTCGCCGTCACGACGACTTCCTCGCCGATCGCCTCGATCCGCTGCGTTCGATACGCGATCGCCTGCTCGAGGGAGAGGACGCGGTCGCGCGCGACGAAGAGCGTCCGGCCGCGGTCGTAGGCGGCCAAGAAGGCGTCGCGCTGCGGGGCGGGGCAGATGTTGTCGTGGCCGTCGCCGCTCTGGCCGAGCTCGAAGCCGTGCGCCGGATCGCAGAACTCCTCGATGCCCTGGCGCCAGCCGAGCTGGTAGGCCCCGCGGTCGGGCGTCACGCCATGGGGAATGCAGGCATCCTGGTGGGCGAGCAGGCGGCTCGAGCGGTAGCCGAGCGCGCCGTCGCGGTACCCGATCGTCTCCCAATCGCCGGCGGTGCACTGGCTCTCGCTGACGCTGGTGTTCTTTGCGCAGGCGAGGGCGGTCGAGACCAGGACCACGAGAACGAGGATTCGGCGCACGGCAGACCTCCAATCGAGGAGCGATCCAAGGACGATCGATGAGTAGGCTGTTCGGCCGCCGAAGGACTGGACTTGCTCGCAACCGAGGCG
>JANMTD010000427.1:0-3671 GCA_031390075.1 Deltaproteobacteria bacterium
CGCAGCGCGCGCGCCGCGCCGACGATCTGCTCGGGCGTCTTCCCCTGCCGAAGATCACTTCGGGAATCCCCTGGCGCAGCGCGCGATGGGTGTCGATGCGCCCGTGCTCCGTGTCGAGGAACGGGAGGATGGCGAATCGCCGGACCGCTTCGTCGATGTCGACGCGGCCGGAGCGCACGGATTCGAACAGATTGCGCAGTGTTTCGGAATCCAAACCTTCGCCTTCAGCGCCTTCTTCAGAAAGCGGCATGCACGCTCGGGGAACGCGAGGTGGGATCCTAACAGACCGGCGCGGCCGCGGGCGCCGATCGATCGCCCACATCGCCGGTCCCATCGACGGGAACGATCACGAGCCGGCCGACCGCGTTTCCGTCCGCAGCGCAGAGCGTGGATTCGAGATGCGCCGCATCGGCCCCGGCCACGTGTTCGATCCAGGCCGCGAATTCGCTCTCGGCATGGTCCGAAGCGAGCGCCGGAATCGAGGGCAGCAGCCGCGAGTGGAGCGCATCGGCGATGCCGGAGGCGACATGCGAGGCGAGGATGTTTCCCACCTCCATCAGTGCGGATTCGACGATCGCGGGATCGAGCTCGCCGGATTCGATCCCGACGATGCTGCGGACCAGGGTGTCGCTCGCACCCGCCGGAAAGAGAATCCCGACGAGGGCATCGACACAGCCCTCGAACTCGAAGAAGACGCCGGTCGTTCCGGCGTCCTCGCGGGCGCACTCCGAACGGGCGAACGCGCCCGCCCTCCGCTCGCAGACGACGGGCTGCAGAGCGGAGACCGGTGCGCCGAGGAGCTGCGCGAACGCCGCGGCGGCACGCACGGCCCCTGCGTGGGTCAGTCCGGCGAGGCGCTCGAGCTCGGCTTTTCGCTGTGCATCCATCGGCTAGACCAACTGATTCAGATCGAGGAGGAAGACGGGACTGCCGTCCTGTAGGACGGTGAGCCCCGAGAGGATCCGGACGCAGGCGAGCAGCTCGGGCACGGGCTTCACGTAGAATTCCTGCTGCCCCTCGAAGCGATCGACGGCGAGCGCCACACGCTCGCCCCGCATCTCGGCGATCACCAGCGGCACCGATCCCTCGGCCGAGGTCGACGCCGAGCTCGAGGTCGCGCCCGAGGTCTCGATGCAGAGCCGCTCCGCCAGGAAGAGCACCGGCACCGGCGCGCCGTCGATCAACACGAACGAATCGCCCGCGGCCCGTTCGATCGAGCCCGCCGGCACCTCGAGGATCCGCTCGACCTTCGAGATCGGGATCGCGACCCGCTCGTCGGCGATCCCGACCAGCAACACGCGCTGGACGGCGGCCGTGATCGGGACGCGCAAGGACGTCGTCGTGCCGCGCCCGCGCTCCGTTCGGAGCAGGACCTCGCCGCCCAGTCCCTCGACCGTCGCCTTCACGGCGTCCATGCCGACGCCGCGGCCGGAGACCTCGGAGACGCCGTTCGCCGTCGAGAGCCCCGGGTGGAAGATGAAGCGGACGACCTCCTCGGCGGGCAGGTCCGAAACGAGGTCCTCGTGGATCAGGCCGGCGGCGACGGCGCGGCGCGAGACGGAAGCCAGGTCGATGCCTCGGCCGTCGTCGCTGACGTCGATCCAGATCGAATCGCGCTGGCGCCGTGCTTCGATCCGCAGGCGACCGGCTTCGGGCTTCCCCGCCGCGAGCCGGTCGCTGGGATTCTCGAGCCCGTGATCCACTGCGTTGCGAACGAGATGCAGCAGCGGCTCGGAGAGCCGATCGAGGATCGCGCGGTCGAGCTCGAGCTCGGCGCCGAGGATCTCGACCTCGACGCGCTTGCCGAGCTTCTCGGCCACGGCGCGCGCGGTGCGCGGGAGATTGTCGGTGACCCGTTCGAGGGGCGCCGTGCGAAGCTCGAGCACCCGCCGCTGGAGCTCCGCCACGCGCCGGTCGACGCGGTCGAAGCCGTCGGCGACCTCCGGCTCCTGCGCATAACGCGCCACGCCGGCCCGGAGCTGGCTCGACGACAGGATCACCTCGCCCACCGCCGTGAGAAAGCGATCGAGGGTCTCCGTGCGCACGCGAATGGTCGGACTGCGCGTGGCCACCGGCGCCGGTCCGGAGCTGGCCGCCTCCGGCGGGGTCGCGTCCCGTGCCGGCAGTGCGCCCGCGGCGGGCGCCGCAGGCTCTAGCTCAGGGCTTTTTTTGGGTGTGCCGCCACCCGATCCGCCGGGGCCAATGTCGGCCCAGCGTCGGCGGCGAGCCCCACACCCAGGCGCGCGAGAAGCGCTTCATCCGCGGGAATCGGATCCCGCTCGTCGGCGATGGCGGCGACCATCGCCTCGAGGGCCTCGAGGGCCTGGAACAGGACGGCGAGTTCGGCGGGATCGCGTACGCGACCCGCCCGGCGGACGCCCTCCATGCGGTCTTCCATCTGGTGCGCGAGGTCGGCGATCGGCTCGAAGCCGAGCGAGGCGGCCATCGATTTGATCGAGTGCGCCATCCGGAAGAGCGTGTCGATGGCCTCCGTGCCGGCGAGCTCCTTCTCGAGCCCGAGCAGCGCGTGACTCATCTCCCCGAGGTGGTCCGTCGCCTCCTCGAGGAAGATCCGCCGATATTTGGCCATGTCGAGGGACAACGGCTAGCCCGCCTTCTCGATCACCTTCTTGAGCGTCGCGATCACGCTGTCCGGCTTGAAGGGCTTCACGATGAAGTCGCGGGCTCCCGCCTGGAGCGCCTCCATCACGAGCGACTCCTGGCCGAGCGCGCTGCACATCACGATGCAGGCGGTCGGATGCTCGGCGAGAATCCGTTTCACCGCATCGATCCCCGACCGCTTCGGCATCACGATGTCCATCGTCACGAGATCCGGCGCCAGCTCCTTGAAGAGCTCCACCGCCTCGACACCATTGGTCGCCTCACCCACGACCTCGTGGCCCTCCGGCTCGATAATCTCGCGGATCATCTGCCGCATGAAGGACGCGTCGTCTGCAATCAGTACCCGTGCCATGTCGTTCCCTCCGATTCCCTGACCATTCAGTTCGTGGCGCTCTCGATCACTTCCGCTCCGCGCGCCACCAGCGCCACCGGATCCAGGATGTGGACGATCCGCCCGTCGACGGGCCGCCGCTCGACGATGAGCCCCTCGCCCTTGCGGGCGTCGAATCCCTGCCCCGGAACAAGCCCGATCACGCGGTCGACGGGCATGCCCAGCCGCGCGACGCTCCCGGGCTTGTCGGCGACCACGAGGATCTGGTCCTGGGCATAGCCGACCGTCGTCGCGGCCCCGAACGGCGTGGCTCCCGCTTCGTCGCGGTGGCGGCCGAGCAGGAGCTCCGTCGCGACGAGCGGCAGCGCCTCGCCGTGCCAATTCATCACGCCGCCGATCGGCAGCGCGAGCGAAGGGACACTCGTCACCCGATCCTTCTCGGCGACCTCGACCACCCAAGCGATCGGCAGCGCATAACGCACGTCCTCGAACAGGAACATCAGGAGCCGATCGCCCCCCTCCGCGTAGCCCGCTCCCGTCGTCACGGCCGCGCACCGCTCGCGAGCGGGCGAGCGCCCGGACCGTCTTCGATGACGGTGCTGCTCGCGCCGCCGGTGCGGAAGAAGTTGAGCGATGCGTCGAGCTCGCGGGCGAGCTGCGTCACGCTCTCGGCCGACGCGAGAATCTGCGCCAGGGACTCGACCTGGCGGCGCATCGT
>JANMTD010000434.1:0-6488 GCA_031390075.1 Deltaproteobacteria bacterium
TCCTGAGCAACCTTGCCGGCCATCGAGCCAATCGCGGCCGTGCTGGAGACGAAGCCTGCGGCCAGGCCCGCGACGGGCAAGCCATACCGTCGCCCGAGGATCCGCGTCGCGGCATGGCCACAGGCCCCGATCGTCAGCACGAGGACGACGACCAGCCAGGCCTGGTAGAGATTGATCGCACCGAACGGCCCCAGCGGACGATCGGGAAGCTGCGGCCAGATCACCAGCGTCGCGATCGCGAGGACGAGGCCGTCCTTGACTTCAGCGTCGGTGAGCGCGCCCTTGACCAGGCCGTGGAGGGGAACCTTCGCCGCGAAGACCACTGTGACGGCGACGCCCAGGCTCGCCGCGAGCAACGGATTCGACATCGCCAATGCCCCGAGCAGTGGCGCGATCAACAGTCCGATCTCGGTCGTCAGGCCCGGATCGACCGCCTGACTGCGCGCATAGGAGAACGCAGTCAGCACCGTGACGGCGCCTATCGCCACCGACAGCAGTACCACCCCGCCCAGATGAAGCGCCACCGCACCGAACAGACTGACGAGCGCAAAGGTCCGAATCCCGGCGGGCCCTCGCTCGGGACCATCGCCTTTGCTGCGTTCCCGCTCGAGGCCGATCAGGAGCCCGATGCCCAGCGCGACACAGAAGCTCGACCATTCGGAAACCATCTGCGTCATCGCCGCCTTCCCATCGAGGAGAATTGCCCCGGCCGATCGTCGATCTCGGCTTCAATCGTCCCAGCGGCCCAGCGGCGGCGGCTCGAGATCCGGATCGTGCTGGCCATACGGTCCGAGGCTGAAGAAGAAGAACTCGCAGCCCTCCGGCCCCGCACCCTCGGAGCCGTAGGCGAGCCCGCCTCGGATCCATCGCACCTGCCCCGGAGAGAAGCGACCCTCGCCCTCGATCACGAGCTCGCCCTTCGTCACGAGGTAGAGCGTGTCCGACGTGTGCCAGTGGGGCGCGGCGCGATGATTGGCCGGGAGGTGCAGGAGCATGCAGTTCTTGCCCAACACCGGACTGACGACCCACTTCATCCGGACGCCGAGATCGCGACCCTTCGCATCGACGAACGCCTCCCAGGGCAGCGCGTCGATGTCGACACCTGTGCGCTCGGGCAGCAGTGCCGACCAGTCGACGGTTCCGGGCTTGCGGATATCCATGAGCTCCGACTCCTTCCGCGCGAGAGCGGCCTGCCGTCGCAACGCTCGGCCGATTTTCGCGTATGCTCGCCTGCGTGAATGAAGTCCTTCGGAGACTCTGGCAGCGCCGTATCGTCCAGTTCACGGCATTCTATCTCGGTGTGGCCTGGATCCTGCTGCAGATCGCCGATCAGATCGAGGAGACCCTCGAGCTGCCGGGCTGGCTCGATCAGGCGGTGCTGGTGCTGCTCGCGCTCGGCCTGCCGATCGTCGTGATCGTCGCCTGGGCCGGCTCGAACGCAGAGTCCGCGCCGAGCTCGACCGCAGCGAAGGATGGTGGCCCCTCCGGTCGACCCGCGTCGTCCCCGGATTCGACCGCGAGCGCGACACCTCCCCCATCGGCGGCACCGACCGTCGTCATGGACCGCCCGTCGATCGCCGTCCTGCCCTTCAGCAATCTGTCGAACGATGCCGAGCAGGAGTTCCTCGCCGACGGCATGACCGAAGACATCATCACCGGCCTCTCCTGCAATCGACATCTGTTCGTGATCGCGCGCAACTCGAGCTTCACCTACAAGGGCAAATCCGTCGACATCCGCAGCGTCGGCCGCGAGTTCGGCGTTCGCTATGTCCTCGAGGGCAGCGTTCGGCGGATCGGCGATCGGCTTCGCACGACCGCACAGCTGATCGAAGCCGAGTCGGGAAGCCATCTCTGGGCCGAGAAATACGACGTGCCCTACAGCGAGATCTTCGAGCTCCAGGACGACGTGATCCAATCGATCACCGCGAGCCTCGGCGCCCAGCTCGCGAGCGCCGAATACGCCCGCGCGCAGGCGGCCAAGCCCTCGGACCTGGGCGCCTGGGAGTGGCTGCAGCGCGCCCTCGCCCTCGTGCCGAGCAACGACACCATCACACCCGAAGGCTGTCGGCGGGGGTTTGCTTTTCTCGACCGCGCGCTCGAGATCGACCCCGATTACGCCTACGCACGGGGCGTGCGAGCCTGGTTCCGATTCGCGACCGTCGTCAACGGCGCTTCCGAGGACGGCGCTTCCGATTTCCGCCGCGGCTTCGCCGAGCTCGAGGACGCGTTCCGGGTCGCCGGCGACGATCCGCTCTGCCTCTTCTACGTCGGCAGCGCGCAGCTCTATGCAGGTCGCTTCGATGACGCGATCACGACCCTTTTGCGCGCCCAGGCCCGCAATCCGAATAGCGCGGACGTGCTGCTCAGCCTCGGCCTCGCCCACGCCTACAAAGGGGATTTCGACCGCGCCCATGCTCTCATCGACAAGGCCCGGCGACTGGCACCGAGCGGCGGTTGGGCCTTCGCCCACGAGTGGTATCGAGGGATCGTCTGGAGCCTCGAGGGAAAGCGCGCCGAAGCCGTCGCGATCATCGAAGAATGCCTGCCCCGCACGCCCGGCTATGGCTCGGCCCAGCTCCTGCTCGCCGCCTGTCAGGCGGAGCTCGGCCAGCTCGATCGCGCGCGCTCCAGCATCGCCCGCGCTGCCCGCGACAACCCGCACTTCAAGGCCGATCGGCTCCCGCCGATGCTCGCCGCCCATCCCGATCCGGCGGCGGGCGCGAGGCGGATGCAGATGCTCAGCGCGCTCTGGCTCGAGGTGAACGGCTGAGGTGGCTCCCGCGAGGCTCAGCCTCGCGCGTACTCGCTCATCCCCTGCAGCAGCCGCAGGGTGTCCGGCTCGGCCTGCGGTGCGCCGAACTCGCGGTAGAGCGTGTCGATGTTGACGACGATGCGCTCGGGATCGCCCCAATCTGCGAACTCGCCGAGCGGAATGTCCAGGGCGGCCTCGCTCGCCGCCATGCCCGCGTCGAAGCGCGCCCTGGCTTCGCGCGTCAGCCATACGAAATAGGCGCGCATCGCGTCGACGCCGCGGCGGTCGGTGATCGGGCCATGGCCCGGGACGACGATCTCGGGAGCGAGGGCGAGAATCCGGTCACAAGCGGCGATCCAGTTCGCGACGGGGCCCTCCCAGACGATCGGCGTGCCCTCGACGAAGAGGATGTCGCCCGTGAATACGCAGCGCGCGTCGGGGACGTGGACGATGACGTCGCCGCGGGTATGCGCGGGGCCGACTTCGAAGAGCTCGACGTCCCGGTCGCCGACCCGCAGCGAGAGGCTCTTCTCGAAGGTCCGTGTCGGGAGCTTCGTCTCGCCGACCTCGTCGAAGGCGAAGGGCCCGAACGCGCGCTTCACGAAGCGGCCGAGCGTCGAATCCTGGCTCCCGAGCCCCGCCGAAAGCCCCGCCAGCACCGAAGCGGGAAGGTGCTTCATCTCCTCCGCGGTCGCGGCGGAGGCGATGATCTCGGCGCCCTCGACGAGGGCGTTGCCGAAGCAGTGGTCGCCGTTCGCGTGGGTGTTGACGAGCTGGCCGATCCGCTTCGTGGCACGGGGCTCCGCGCGCTGCATCGCGTCGAGCATGGCCCGCGTCAGCCTGAGATCGAAGAGCGTGTCGACGAGCAGCGACTGATCGCCGTCGACGACGAGCCCCGCATTGCTCCAGCCCCAGGAGCCATCGGGCTGGAGGTACGCATGGAGACCGCGGCCGACCTCCTGCAAGCCTCTCTCAAAGTGAAACCGCTCGAGCCCGAGCCTCGAATGCATCACGCCTGGACCTTCGCCTCGCGAAAGGCTTCGCCTGCCAACCTCATCGCCTGCACCATCTTCGGCGTGCCGACGTAGGGAAGCAGCTGGACGAAGAGCTCCGCGATGTCGTCGGGGGTATGGCCCAGGTTGAGGGCACCCTTGATGTGGAGCTTCAGCTCGTCGGTGCAACCCATTGTCGCGAGGACGGTAATCGTGAAGAGGCTCCGCTGCTTGATGTCGAAGCGGCCACCGCGGGACCAGGCGTCTCCATAACAGTGCTCGACGGCGAGGCGGGCGAACTCGAGGCCCGCCGGCGTCTGAACAGGGACGCCCCCGCCGTGGCTGCGCCAGCCCGGCGTGAAGACCTGGTCGAGGATCGCCTCGGCTTTCTCGGTCTTGCTGCGGCCGTCGGTCGCGGCCGGGGCCGCGTGCCCGTCGGCCGAGGCGGGCTTTGCCTTCGCACCCATCTCGGGACGCGCCGGGGAGACGGCGCCGCTCTCGACGGCACTCATGTGGGCGACGAGTCGGCCCGCTGCCTCCTCGAAGCTCCGCTCCTCGAGGCTGAAGAGATCGAATCGCCAGCCGGCCTTCGTGCGGATCGCGTGGCCGCGGTAGATCCCGCCCATGCTCATGTGGAGGACCTGCATGAGGGTCTCGGTCGTGGCCTCGTCGCCGTCGAGCTCGATGCGGTGGTTCGTCATGAAATGGAGAACGCCCGGGAAGGGCGCCAATGCCTTCTCGAACCAGGCGCGAATCAAGCCGAGACTCTTCACGACGGACTCGCCTTCGAGATACTCGTCGACGCTCCCGAAATCGAGGGTCGCATCCGGCGTGAAGACCTCGGCGAGCATGTCGAAGTTCGCGTTGTCGATGGAATGGGCGTAGCGGTGCAGGAGCTCGGTGATCTCCATGCGGTCGGCCGCTTCTTCGAGCCGGTGAGTGTCGGAATCCTTGTGGTGTCCCATGTTTCCTCCTCGAGGCAGCGCCTCAATCCGGGATGACGTAGCCCTCGGGCAGCGCGCCCTGCATCATCAGCATCCGCATCTCCCGCTCGACGATGCGCCAGCCCTCGGCGGTCTTGCGTACACGATCGATGTAGAGGCCCGAGCTCGTGATGACGATCTGGTCCTTGCCCATCTCGCCCCGCGCCATCGGCGCGACGAAATAACAGCGCGTACGGGCGCTCGCGCGCTCGGCGTCGAATTCGATCGATACGTTCGACACGGCGTGGATGTTCGCCGGCCAGGGCGCGAGCGCCCGGGCGAGCCATTCCATCACCTCACGGGCCGGCCCCTTGATGCCGCCCGAGGAGACGTAATCGCAGATCGCGTCCCTCGCGAAAACCTGATCGATCTGCTGCCACTGCCGGCTGTCGACCACCCGCGCATAGCGAAACAAGAGCTCGTGGATCGCGAGTCGATCGGCGTGTTCGGCCAGGCTGTACTCGGTCATCGGGGGTTCCTCTCTCCTCTCGAATCAAGTCAATCCAGGCGCGCCTGCAGCTCGATCTGCTGGCCCGCGAGCAGGAAGCCGGACGAGACGATGTCGGTCCGGATGAATCCCTGGATGACCCGCGGATCGACCGAGCCGGGCTCACCCGGCCGAAACGGGCCCGCGATCTCGAGCCGGCCCTTGAACCCGGGCGTCGCGGCGATCCGTTCGAGGGCGGCGTCGAGCTGTTGCTCGTCCATCGCGACCCCGAGATGGGTCATGCCCTGCGGATAGCGCGCGAAACACGCCCGATAGTCGTCGTAACGAGCGCAGAGCGACGAATCCTTCGCGATGCACTCGCGGAGCCCCTGCTCGAGCTGCCACTGGGCGGGCTCGACCTCCGAGGCGTACATCACGTTGTCGATCAGGTCCGTGCTCTTCGGGTCGACGAAGATGATGAGGTAGGGACCGGCAGCCGCGCCGAGATCCGCGGGGCCTTCCTCCTCCTGCGGATCGAGCACCCGGCAGCCGATCGCGCGAAAGAGCTCGCGCGCCAGCGCCCGGTCGCCCGGGGCATAGAACACCTCGCTGTGGTTCAGCAGGCGGGAGGTCGGCTGGAGGACGGCGCGGCCCATGGCAATTCTCCCAGCGTTTTCCCGCTGTGAGCGGGATCAATCGTTCAGGGGGCTCTCAATCATTCAAGGGATAGTGCGTCAGCGGGTCGGGCGCTCCCTTGGGCAGACCGCCGTCGAGATCCGTGAACCCGTAGACGTCGGCCATCTGGCGGGTCGTGTAGATGCGTCCGCTGCGGGCCACGACCTCGGGATCCGAGGCGAGGGCCACGACGCCACGGCCGGGAAAGCGCGGCGACTCGGCGCCCACGAGATCGAGGCCCCACTCGTCGGCGTCGAAGGCGAGGATCCGCTCGGTCAGGACGAACGAGGGCCAGAGCGTCACGACGGCGATCCCTTGCGGCGCGAGCTCGCGCCCCGCGTCCTGGCCGATCCGATCGAGGGCCGACTTGCTGATGCCGTAGGTCGCGTGCACGAAATACTCGCGGGCGCCCTGGGAGCTGATGTTGACGACGAGACCCTGGCGGCGGGGAATCATGTGCTGCGCCGCGTGCCAGGTCGTCACATAGACCGAGCGAGCGCTGATCGCCGTCATGTCGTCCCAGAAGGAGATCGGTGTCTCGAAGAAGGGCTGGGCATTTCCGCAGCCCTCGGGCAGATCGAAGGCGCTATTCACGAGCACGTCGAGCCGGCCGCTCTCGGCGATCACGCGTGCGAACGCCGCCTCGATCTGCGCATCGG
>JANMTD010000458.1:0-37570 GCA_031390075.1 Deltaproteobacteria bacterium
CCGATGCCGCGGCTCGCGCCTGTGACGAAGGCGATCTTGCGGGTGCTCTCGGATCCTTGGGCGGGGGTCAACACGCTGGCTCTCCGTTCGTGGCCCCGGAAACACCGCCGAAGAACGCGACGCAGGGGGCGGGGGGGCGACCCCGACGCTATCGACCGGCTCTTCCCGTCGCAAGCGTGCGCCCCCGCGCTACGTTGCCGGCGACGTCTCCTGCTTGCTCTTGCGTGCTCTTGTGTGCTCTTGTGTGCTCTTGTGTGAAGAGGGGCGGAAATCCGAATGCTCTCCGACGAACGCCAGATCCTGAATCTCCTCCATCTCTACTGCGAGCTTCAGGACGCCGCGGACTTCCGGGCCGTCTCCGAGCTGTTTCGCCATTCGGGTTACCGCGTGAAGGGCGGCCAATCGCTGTTCGGCTTCGACGAGGTCTACGCGCTCAAGACGAAGCACGACAAGATCCACGAAGACGGCACGCTCCGGACCAAACACGTCACGACGAATACCATCCTCGAGATCGATCCCGACGGCCGCACGGCGAAGACCCGGTCCTACTTTACGGTCTACCAGGGCACGCAGGCCCTTCCGCTCCAGTGCGTGATCGCCGGCCGCTACCACGACCGCTTCGAGAAGGTCGTCGGCGAATGGCGCTTCTGCGACCGCCTCATCCTCGGCGATCTGCAGGGCAATCTCTCGCAGCACCTGCGCGACAATCCCCTGGACCGCTCTCCTCTCGACCGGAAGGCCCTCGACGCCCACTCGGGTCCCTGAGTGGCTGAGGAAGCCTCGCGAATGGGCGCACTCGACGGACAGATCGCATTGGTCACCGGTGGGAGCCGGGGCATCGGCAAGGGCTGCGCGCTCGAGCTCGCAGCGCTCGGCGCCACCGTGTACCTGACCGGCCGCACCGTCCTGCCGGGAAGCCACCCGCTGCCCGGCACGCTCGGCGCCACGGTTTCCGAGATCGAGGCGGCCGGCGGACGCGCCGTCGCCCTCGCCTGTGACCACCGGGACGACGCCCAGACGGAGTCCGTCTTCGCGCGCATTGCCGCGGACCACGGCCGGCTCGACCTGCTCGTCAACAACGCCTTCCTGATTCCGAAGGAGCTGACCCAGCGCAAGCCCTTCTGGCAGGTGCCGCTGTCCAACTGGGACGACATGCTCGACGTGGGCACGCGCTCGGCCTACGTGGCGAGTGTGTACGCGGCGCGGATGATGGTCGAGGCCGGTCGCGGGCTGATCGTCAACATCAGCTCATCCGGGGCCGCCGAGTACGCTTGGCACGTCGCCTACGGCGTCGGGAAGTGCGCCCTCGATCGACTCACGAGCGACACCGCGCATGAGCTGCGCCGCTACGGCGTCGCCGTCGTGTCCCTCTGGCCGGGCTTCGTCCGCACCGAGCGCATCGACGTCGGCGTCGCGACGGGGACTCTGCCGGCGAACCTCGACGCCACCACCGCGGAGTCCCCGCGCTTCAGCGGCCGCGCGGTCTGCGCGTTGGCGACCGCTCCCGACCGGATGGACTTTTCTGGCAGAGCCGTGACCGCGCGTGATCTCGCGGATCGCTTCGGATTTTGCGACGTCGACGGACGTCTCCCCCCAGGACCGCTCCGCCACCGCTGACGACGCTCGACAACCTTCGACACTGACCGACACTGACCGACACTGACCGAGGTCCCCATGCGCATGCAGCTCGACGCCCCGACCCCCCGCGCCCTCTTCGTGGTCCTCGCCAATCCCAAGCCCGAGCACGAGGCCGAGTTCAATCGCTGGTACGACGAGATCCATGGTCCCGACGCCCTCGAGAACGGCTCCTTTACCGCCGTCCACCGCTTTCGCGCGGTCGGCCCGGGACACCGCCCCGCGCCCTATCTCGCGCTCTGGGAGGCGCCCTACGACTCCGAGGCCGAGGCCTGGGCCTACATCGGTCCGCGGGCCCAGGCGCTGCGCGAGGCCGGCCGCGCCGGCGGCGAGGTCGCGTCGGTCCGCTTCGCGCTGATGCTCTGCGCGGCGTCGAGCGAGCACGGTGCTGGACTCGAGTCGGTCGGCTCCCTCACGACGTTCCAGAACGACTGGCGCGATCCGAAGGCAGCGCCGCCGGCGAGGACCTGGTGGCACTCGCTGCCGATCGACGCGCTGCGCGCGCCCGTTCGCTGGCTCGCCACCAGCGACGTCGCCGGGCGCGGCCCCGGCTACCACCTCGCGATCCTCGCGTCGGCGGGAAAGCAGGCACCGGGCGCGGAGAGCGCGAGCGCTTCGCACGGCATCGCAAGCGGCATGTCGCCGCTGCCGCCCTACCAGACGATCTTCGGCACCACCGTCGGAAGCGACGAGAGCGAGCTTCCCCGCGCCGACGCCTGGCGCATGCACTGGGAGCCGGTCATCAGCCAGCGCGCCTGATCGCTACTTCTTCGCTTGCTTGCGCGCCAGCTCGACCGCCTGTGCGACCGGCAGCTTCGTCACCTTCGGAGGCGGCGCCTTCGTATCGCGCTCACCGACCCAGCGAAAGGTCATGAAGCCCCGGCGATGGCCGGCGGTCTCGATGTAGTTCGGGTGGTCGGTGCGCGCGTGGGCGATCACGAAGCGGACCTTGCCGTCGGCGTCGACCGTCACGTCGTCGTGGGTCCGCGCGGTCTTGCGCTTTGCGTAGTCGACGGATTCGTGCCAGGGATTCTCGATCGCGAAGTTCCAGTAGCGCACGTCGAGGCGCTCGACCTCGACGATCAGGGCCTCGTCCTCCTCGATCTCGTAGGTTCCGATCAAGTAGAGGTTGTCGATGCTGCTGATGTCGGCGCCGAAATCATCGCTGTTCAAGCGCACGAACCCGTTCACCGAGTCTCCGAGCCCCGGCTTGACGTAGTGATGGAGGCGGCCGAGGCCGTTCACGGCGGAGAGCGTCGCCCGGATGCCGTGGGCGACCTCGGCGTCGGTGGACGGCGCCAGCGGATCGAAGGGTTTTCGGCCGACGACATCGAGCTGATAGGTCGCGAGCTTTTCGACGGCGCGGTCGCCGACGTACTGACGAACGAGGACGGAGCCTTCGCCCGCCTCGGTCTTGACCCAGACGCCGGGCTCGGAGGGCTTCTTCTTCGTGAGCCAGAGCGTGAAGTCGCCGTTCGCGTCGGCCTCGAGGTCGCGTTCATTGACGTAGCCGATCGCGCGGCTCCGGCCGTTCGGCTGGCGGAGCAGGATCGTGAAGGAGAGATGGTCGAGGGTCCCGCGATTGCCGCGGATGCGATAGTCGTAGGCACTGTTCCAGGCGAAGTTGTCGTATTCGGCGTTCGGGTTGTCGCCGCCGATCTTGCGCCGCGGCGTATCCATGCGCGCGAAATGCGGGGCCTGCGGATAGCCGTCGCCGGAGACGTCCTGCGACATCGCGAGGGTCCGGAGCAGGAAGCGCATGCCCTCGGAGGCTTCGCGCTCGCTCGTCGCGTCGGCGAGGATCATGTTTCGCATCTCGGCCATCGTGGCCATCAGCTGGTCGAAGGCCGCAACGCTCTCGAGCCCCTCGAAGCGACCGGCCGGGACACTCGGCTCTTCGGCTGACGCCGCTGGCACCACCGCCGCGACGGCCATCATCAGCGCCATCATCGCCGGCAGGCCCAGTACTCCGATTCCTCGCTGCTTTCTTCGCTGCTTTCCTCGCTGCATGGACGTCCCTCCAAAATGGCTGATTGCGAGGCGATGCTACGCGAGACGGACCCCATTGCCAGCACGCCTTCACAGCGCGACTCTCGCGATTCCGCTTTCGAGACTCCCCCTTCGAGGACGACGATGAACCCGACCCAGGAAGATCCGCTGCGCGCGAGCCTCGAGCCGTGGATCGGCAAGCCCATGAGCAGCAGCGGTCCGGCAGTGGCCCCGGATCCCGTGAACACTGCGATGATCCGCCACTGGGTCGACGCCCTCGACGACCACAACCCGATCTATCTCGACGAGGCCCGCGCCCGGGCGAGCCGATTCGGCGGACTCGTCGCCCCGCCCGCCATGCTCCAGACCTGGACGATGGGTCGACCCCGGCTCGAGGGCATCGCCGAGCGCGGCGGTTCGTCGAGCGAGATGGATCCCGGGAGTCCCTTCGTCGCGCTCGCGAAGGCGGGCCTCGCCGGTACGCTCGCCACGAACTCCGAGCTCGAATTCCTCCGCTACCTCCGGCCCGGGGACGAGCTCCACGCGACCTCGGCCCTCGAAGCGATCACCGAGCGCAAGACGACCGGCCTCGGCTCGGGCTATTTCGTCACCTGGATGACGCTCTACTACGCCGGTCGGGACGAGCTCGTCGGGCGCCAGCGCTTCCGGATCTTCAAGTTCGCGCCGGGCGGCGGCGCAGCCGCCGGCGCGAGCGACGCGGGGGGCGCGGCCGCAAAGACCTCTGCCTCGCCCGCAGCGGCAGCGGCTCCCGCCGGTGCGGAGCTCCCCCCCTTCGACCTACCGGTGACGACGACCCGCATCGTCGCCGGCGCGCTCGCGTCGCGAGATTTCATGCCGGTCCACCACGATCGCGACTACGCCCGCAAGCAGGGCGCCCCCGACGTCTTCATGAACATCCTGACGACGAACGGCTATGTGGCGCGCTACGTCACCGATTGGGCGGGCAGCGAGGCGATGCTGCGAAGTATCAAGATCCGCCTCGGCGGCCCGTCGACGCCGGGGACGACGCTGCGCTTCAGCGGCCACGTCAGCGCGGAATCGAAGACGGAGAACGAGCGCGTGCTCGAGGTGAGTCTGCGCGCGGTGAACGAGCTCGGCATGCACGCGAGCGGAACGGTCGAGCTGACGCTGCCCCTGGCCTAGCAGCCCCGGCGGAGATTCAGGTCGAGTCGGAACACGAGAACGAGGTGAGTGCCGTGACGGAAAGAGCGGGGAGAATCGAAGGCAAGGTCGCGGTCGTGACCGGCGCGGGATCCGGGATCGGACGCGCGATCGCAAAGCGCTTCGTGGCGGAGGGCGCGACGCTGATCGCGAACGACATCGTGGCCGAGGGGCTCGAGTCCCTCGCCAAGGAGTTGGCCTCCGTAGGCGGGCGGGCCGTGATGTTTCCCGGTGACATGAGCCAGTCGGCCACGGCGCAGGCGATGGCCGATCTCGCCGTCCAGCAGTTCGGCCGGCTCGACGTCTGGGTCAACACCGCCGGCGGCTCCTATCCGATCGCCTTCACCGACATCGACGAGAAGGCCTATCGCGCCGAGTTTGCGAAGAATCTCGACACCGCCTGGTTCGGTTGCCAGGCGGCGATCCGCGTGATGGAGAAGCAACAGTCGGGCTCGATCATCAACTTCGCCTCCGGTGCCGCGATCCTCGCCTCACAGGGCCTGCACGCCTACTCGGCGGCCAAGGCGGCGATCCTCTCGCTGACGCGCAATCTCGCCCTCGAGTACGGGCCGATCGGGATCCGTGTGAACGCGATCGCGCCCGGCGCCATCAAGACCCCCGTCTTCGAGGTCTACCTCGATTCGCTGCCGGACAAGGGCAAGAGCCAGGGGGATCACATCCCGATGAAGCGGCTCGGCCGACCCGAGGAGCTCGCGGCGGCCGTGCTCTTTCTCGCTTCCGACGACGCGAGCTACGTGACCGGCGTGACGCTCCCCGTCGACGGGGCGATCACGGCGGTCCTGACCCCTCCGAAGGGCCTCTGAAGAAGGGCCTCTGACTTTTTACATGCGATAAGGAGAACGTCGATGCAGGCATGGGTCGTCCGAGACAAGGGTCTTCCGCGAGACGTCTTCCGCTACGAATCGTTTTCCGAGCCGACCCACGCGGCGATGCAGCGCCTGGCGATGGACATCGAGGGCCTGCGCGAGCGGCGCCCGGGCGAGGCCGCCGTCGACCACTACGCCTTCGTCCGCGTGCTCGCGGCGGCGCTCGCGACTCCCGACCACACGATGGCGACCGGTGCCTATCCCGTCCCGATCTCGCGGCCTTACATCTCGGGCCAGGAAGCGGTCGGCATCGTCGAGGACACGACCCCTTCCCTCGCCCACCTGAAGGGCAAGCGCGTGATGGGATTCACGCCGCAGCCCTTCGGCAGCTTCGCGTCCCACTGCGTGATGGCGCTGCCCACGATCTGGGAAGTTCCCGATTCGATGAGCGACGAGGAGGCGGCGGGCTTCGTGATCCCCGCCCATACGGCCTATCACGCCGTGCATCGCCGCGGGAAGGTGCAGGCGGGGGAGATCGTGCTCGTGCTCGGCGCGGCGGGCGGTGTCCCCTCTTCCGCGATCCAGCTCTGCGCGGCGGCGGGCTGTCGCGTGATCGCCGTGGCGGGCGGGGCGGAGAAGGCCGATTTCTGTCGGAAGCTCGGCGCCGAAATCGTGATCGACCACGCCCGGGAGGATTTCGCCCTGGCCGTGAAGCGCGCGGTCGGCGATCACGGCGTCGACGTCATCGTCGACTTCGTCCAGGGGGAGCCCGGGCGCCGCGCCCGGCCGCTGCTGCGCGTCGAGGGCCGGCATCTTCTCTGTGGCCACGCCGGCGGCCTGATCCCGATCCACCCGAGCGAGTTCTACGTCCAGAACTGGACCCTCGTCGGCGTCTGCATGGGCTCGGGCTACGGCCCGAAATTGATGGAGATCGAGCAGAAGGCCCACGACGACCTGATGGACCTCGTCCGCACGGGCCGCTACCGCGCAACGACGAGCCGCGTCATCTCGTTCGCCGAGATTCCGGCGGCGCTCGAAGATCTCGCGGGGCGCAAGACCTTCGGGCGCGTCGTGGCAAAGCCCTGATCGGCCTGTCGCACAAGTCGCGACCGGCGCGGTGCACGGGATGCGAATGGCTCGCCCGACGGGCGAGCGATGTAGCTACCCGACTCGAATCGGCTCGACGACCGCTACGCAGAAGCGACTTCCGGCTGCGCTTTATTTCGCATCCCGTGCACCGCGCCGGTGGCTCGCAGCTGCGCTGACTGATCGGCCAATCGGGTGGTCGTGGCGGTTTCGGGTCGATTGACTTCGAGCGAATCGACCGCGACTTGTGAATCCGATCCGTGCTAGGTCGCGTCCCGCTCGGCGAAGACGGCTGTGGCGACTCGGAAGCCCGCGACTGCTGCGGGCGTGCCGGCGTAAATCCCGAGCTGCATGATTGCCTCGCAGATCTCCTTGCGTGTGAGGCCGTTGTCGAGGGCCATGCCGATATGGGTGCGGAACTCCTCCATGCGGCCCAGAGCCCCTAACACCGAGAGCGACATCAGGCTGCGCTGCCCGGGCGCGAGCCCCGGCCGCTGCCAGACGGCACCGGCCGAACGGGCGATCAGCGCGTGCATGTCGTCGCGGATCTCCGCCGGGATCGCAAGGGATGCCAGGATGTCTTCGCGCGGGACGGTGTCGGCCATTGCGTCTCCTCGTTCGATCGAGCCACGAACCCCGACGGCGGGTCGCCGAGCGCTGCGATTCAGCGCTTCGGCTCGGGGGGCGCGGGCATCTCGTCCGCGATCTCGCGGAGCTTGTTCTTGGCGACCTTCTCGAGGGTCGCGGTCGGGAAATCGTCTCGGAAGTAGACGGCGCGCGGAACCTTGAAGCTGGCGAGCTTGCCCTTGCACTGGGCGAGGATCGCCGCGGCATGCTCGGGCTCGGAGCGTTTCTCGCCGGGAGCGCGGATCACGAAGGCGACGGGGACCTGGTCGAGCATCTCGTGCTTGCGGCCGACGACGGCGATGTCCGCGATGCCACCGACCTCGCGGCAACAATCCTCGACCTCTCGCGCGGAGACGTTCTCCGCCCCGACCTTGAGCGCGTCCTTGTCCCGCTCCTTGTAGAAGAAATTGCCCTCTGCGCCGAGCATGACCCGATCGCCGGTCTTGAACCAGCCGTCCTCGGTGAAGGATTTCTTCATGGCGTCGGGATTGTCGAAGTACTCGAGGAAGAGCTGGACCCCGCGGCGCCCGCGAATCCAGAGCTCGCCGGTCTCGCCCTGGCCGCACGGCTTCCCCGAGTCGGGATCGACGATCGCGAACTCGTAACCCGGCGTGGGTTTCCCCATCGAGCCGACGGGATAGGTCTGGAGCCAGTCGTTGCGGGTCGCGTGGATGACGGTCTCGGTCATGCCCCAGGCGGCCATCACGCGGATGCCGAACATCTTCTCGAGGTCCGGCATGATGAGGCCGAATACTCCGACCTTGAGCTTGTGCTTCGGCACGGGTTGGCCCCCGATCGCCTTGAAGACGAAGGGGATCAGCGAGATGTGGGTCACGCCGTGCTTCATCACGACCTCCCAGAACCGGCTCGCCGAGAACTTCGGTTGCAGCACGACCGTCGCCCCGGCCCCGAGCGCCGTCCAGAAGGACCAGCTCTGCGCGTTCACGTGGAAGAACGGCAGGTAGACGAGATACGTGTCGTCGGTCTTCATGTCGATGTTGGCCGGGCCCATGCGACTCGCCCAGAGCGCGTTCGCGTGGGTGTGGACGACGGCCTTGGGACGCGAGGTCGTGCCCGACGTGAACATGATGCCGGCGGGGGCCATCGGGTCGGCGGCGCGGGCGGGGAGCGAATCGCCGTCGCCCTGCAACGCCGCGAAGGACTCGAGTCCGTGGCCTCGCTCTTCGGCCGTCGCCGGATCGCCCGAGTTGTCTTCGGTCACGACGATGAAGCGGAGCTTCTTCGCGCTCTCCTTCACGAGCTTCGCGAACTGCGGCTGCGTGATGGCCCCGACGCAGTGCGTGTGCCCGGCGAAGTACTCGATCTCGGCGCCGGCGCTCTTCGTGTTGGTCGTGACCCCGACCGCGCCGAGCTTCGCGCAGGCATACCAGGAAAGGACCGCCTCGGGGCAATTCTCCGAGTGGATCAGGACCTTGTCCCCCTTCGTCACACCCCTCGCGGCGAGGCCCGCCGCGAGGTTCGCGACCTCGCGATCGAACTCCGCGTAGCTGTAGCGCCGACCCTCGCCGCTCTTCGGCTCCCAGACGAGGAAAGGATGGTCGGGTTTGTGCTTCGCCCAGTGCGACAGGAGCCAGGGGATGTCCTGGCCGGCGAATTGGAAGGCATCGACGTATTTCGGATCCAACATATCCAACATGAGGGGGGGTTCCTTTTCGATTCCCGGGGCGTCTCGCCTCGAGGTCACCTCGGGTCGAACGCGACGGGAGTGTGCCGAACGAGGATCGTCCGGTCGACTGGCTTCGCCGGACGAGTCAGCCCCGCCCGCTCATGACTCCGACACGTAGCTCTGGTGCAACTGCACCGGCTCTGCCTTCGCCGGCCGGATCCGGATGTTCAGGACCTCGACGAAGATCGAGAAGGACATCGCGAAGTAGATGTAGCCCTTCGCGACGTGCTGCCCGAAGCCGTCGGCCACCAGGATGACGCCGATCAGGAGCAGGAAGGAGAGCGCCAGCATCTTCATCGTGGGATGGCGATCGATGAAGTCGGCGATCCTCCCCGCGAACACCATCATCACGCCCACCGCGATCACGACGGCCGTGATCATGATCTCGATATGCCGCGCCATGCCGACGGCGGTGATCACCGAGTCGAGCGAGAAGACGATGTCGAGCAACACGATCTGGACGAGGATCGCGCCGAAGGCAGCCTTCTCCCGAGGCTTGCCGTCCGTCGCATGACTCTCGCCCTCGAGCTTGTCGTGGATCTCCCAGGTCGCCTTGGCCACCAGGAAAAGCCCGCCGAGCAACAGGATCAGGTCCCGCCCCGCGAAGGAATGGTCCATCAGGGTGAAGAGCGGACGGGTCAGTCCCATGACCCAGCTGATCGCGAGCAGGAGCGCAATCCGCATGCCCATCGCCAGCAGCAGCCCGATCCGGCGCGCCCGCGCCTGGTCGGCCGCAGGCAGCTTCCCCACCAGGATGGAGATGAAGACGATGTTGTCGATCCCGAGCACGATCTCGAGGCTCGTGAGCGTGAGAAGAGCGATGATGCTCTCGGTCGTGAATAGCTCCGCCATGCGAGTGCTAGTTCTCCCTTTTGGATTGGTTCTTCGATGGGTCGAGCGGTGATGGATCGAGCGGTCCGTCGATTGACAGTGCGACCGCGGGACGCGCCGGAACCTTCCAGTGCTCCCCGACGGCCATCACGCGGACGCGTTCGTCCGCTCCCGCGCGATCCGAGATGACGCGGGCGAGTTCCTGCGGCGGCCAATCGAGGGGCTCGTCGGTCAGGTCGAAGGTCCCCCAGTGCATCGGCAGCATCGCGCGCGCTCCCAGGTCGAGAAAGGCCTGGTAGGCCTCCGCCGGATCCATGTGCTGATAGGCCATGAACCAGCGCGGCTCGTAGGCCCCGATCGGCAACATCGCGACGTCGATCGGCGCGAAGCGCTTCCCGTACTCCGCGAAGCCGGCGAAATAGCCCGTATCCCCCGCGAAGAAATAGCGGTAGTCCCCCGAGTCGACGAGCCAGGCACACCAGAGCGTCTCGCGCTCCCCCTGGCCGAGGCGCCGGCTCCAGTGCTGCGACGGAAGGCACGTGATCGTGAAGCGGCCGCGGCGGGCGCTCTCCCACCAGTCGAGCTCCGTCACGTCCTCCCGGCCCCGGTCCCGGAACCAGCCGGCCAAGCCTTTCGGAACGTACCACCCGACGCTCGCCGGCAGCTCATTCACGGTCGCCTCGTCGAGGTGGTCGTAGTGGTTGTGCGAGATCACCGCGAACGCATCCGCGGGGATCGACTCGAGCGGCAGGCCGGGCGGGACCGCGCGTGCCGGGATCAGCGCACGCTTCGAGAAATGCGGATCGGTCAGGAACACGTCGCCGCGATCATGAACGGCAAACGTCGCATGGCCGACCCAGGTAACGGTCGCAGAGTGCTCGACGCCGGCGAGGTAGCGGCCGTCGTTCTCGATCCGCGGGATGACGGGCGGACGATCCTTGTCGTACGGATTATTGGCCGATTTCCACTGGATCATGTTCCAGAGGGACGGCCGCACGAACCGACTCCAGGGATTGAAGAACCCGTCGTCGTCGCGGTGTAGCGCGTAGAGCGCTGCGGGATCCCGATCCTCCGCCGACGTCGAGCCGAATGCGATCCCCGCCAACACGACCGCCGCGAGCGCCGCAATCGAGATCGCCGTTCTGCTCACCCTGCGCATCACAGCACCCCCTCGAGCGGCTCGACCGGACGCCCGGCCGACAGGTCGCCGACGGCGAGTGCGACGATCCACGGCCCGTGATTCACGAGGAGAATTTGGAAGTCGGGCATTCGGGCTCGGTCCGGGGTTTCGATCCGGGCGCGCTACACGATACCGCTCGCCCGTCCCGGCTGGAATCCCGGACCGGAAAGGCCCCGCGAAGCGGGAGAAGCGAAGGCGCGCGGGTCGGCAGCGGCCTTCTCGGCACTCCCGATACAGGCTGCGACGTCGTCGAGCAGTCCGTCGGAATCGCGCTCGAGCTCGAGCGACATCGCTCGATCCGGTCCGAAGCCGACTTCGCGCAGGGCCCGAAAGAACGCGATCAGGTCGAGCTTCCCCTCGCCCAGAGGACAGCCCGAAGCGAAGAAGCCCGCGCTCTCGTGATCCTTGAGGTGCACCCCGTGTACACGCGGTCCGAGCCGAAGCAACGCCTCGACCGGATCCTCGCCCGAGCGGATGAAATGGCCCGTGTCGACGCAGGCACCGAAATTCGGCGCACGGCCCGCGAGCGTGGCCTCGACGTCGGCGATCTTGTCGTAACGGGTCCAGGGGCCGTGGTTGTGGATCCCGAGCCGGACCGTCGGATGCTCGAGGCAGAGCCGGTCGAGCGCATCGAGCACATCGTCGCCGGGCGAGATGGTGAGCAGCGGAATCCGAGCGCGCGCAGCGAATTCGAAGAGCTGCTTCGCGTGCTCGGCATCGGAGATCGAGTGCACACCGGAGGCCGAGATCGAGAGGCCCCGCGACGAGACCGCCCGGACGACCCGATCGATCTCGGCCGCGTCGTCCGTGACGGGAAAATGGGAGCCGAAGCTGTAGAAGAGGATCTCGAGGTCCGGGATCAGCTCGACCTGGCGAATCCCGAGCGAGACCAACACGTCGAGCATGGGCTCGAGCGCGTAGCGGCGGAGCGTGAAGCTCTGGATCCCGAGCGTGAGATCGGCGCCCGCCGAGGACAGCGCAGCGAGCGCGGCCCGGGCGGACGACCCCGCGAAGGTCGCGCTCGCGAGACCGGCCAGCGCGGCGACGACGAATTCACGCCGGGTCGCCGCGAGTCGGCGCTCCGAAGTCGAGCCTGGGTCCCGGTTCGGCAATGGCTCAGGCCTTGAGCTTGCCCGAGGCCTTGGCCGCGTGGGTCGCGATGGCGTCCATGAGGGCCGGCGAGAGGCAGTCGTAGGGAGTCAGGCCGAGCTCCTCGAGGCGATGGCGGACCTCGCCCATCCGGGCCGGGTCGGCGCCCGACTCGATGATCGAGGAGACGAAGGCGGCAAACTCGGGGGCTGCCCAGCCCTTGTCCTTCGAGAGCCCGACGTGGATGAAGTCGAGGCCGTGGAAGGGATGCGCCTGATTCTCGATGCGGCCGAAGAGGTGGACACCGCAGGCCTTGCAGGCATGGCGCTGGATCGGCGCCTTCGGATCGACGATGGCGAGCTTCGACTCGTTCGCGACGACCGAGAGCTTGTCGCGCGGGACTACCGCCACGAGGGAGAAGAGCGCGCCGCCGGGCTTCCAGCATTTGGTGCAGCCGCAGACGTGATTGTGGGCGCACTGCGCCGAGACCTGGACCGACACCGCATCCTTCGCGCAATGGCAGCTCAGTCGGCCGCCGCCGAACTGCGGGTCGCCGGGCTTGACGCCGCTGTCGACGACCGGGTGGATCGAGATCGACTTGCTCATGCCGAGGCCCTCGTGTGCGTCCGGTCGGCTCGCTGCTTGCCATCGATCGACGGCGGTGCAACCCGACGCGGTGTGCCGCCGAGTATACGCCTCGAGAGGGCTACGTCAGCGCCCGCCTACGGCGAGTCGCCGACCTCCAGCTTGTCGGATTCGGCGAGCACCGAGAGGTCCGCCGCGTCGTCGTCCTCGGCCTCCACGACGTCGCCCAGCATGACGTCGCCCGGATTCCGGAAGAACTCCTCTTCGGTTCTCACCTGATCGAAGGCGTCTCGGTACTCGGTCCCCGCGTCGAGCGGAATCGATTGTCCCAGGATCGAGAGCGACGGGGCGTCCGGGTCGAGCGCCGTCACGGGGCCCTCGAGCCGGACGTCGTCCTCGCCGGCCTCCGCATCTTCGCGTTTGATCGAGAGCGCGCGGGCGGCGCTCGGTCCGGTCGCGACCGCCTCGACCTCGAGGTACTGGCCGGCCTGGAGCTCGGAGAACGACAGGTTCTCGTCGTCGAGATCGCTTTCGTCCTCGAGCTCCGTATCCCCATTGGCCGAGATCGTCACACCGAGAATGACGAGGGTCCGTGCGACGGCATCGACGCTCGTCACGGCCGCATCGATCCGGACATCGCGGCTCTCTTCGTCCTCGGACTCGACCTCGGTGGCGATCAGCACGCCGTTTTCCAGCCTTCCCTCGCACTCGACCCGATCACCCGGCGCCGGCACGAAGCCCGGCGGCTCGAAGGTCGCCCCGGAATCGTCGATGGGGACGCCGCTGACGCAGTAGTCCGGCGACTCGGGGCAGAGGGCCACGATTCCCTCGACCTTTGCATCGTCGCTGTCGCCTCCGCCGAGTCCCGACGACTCCCGCTCGATCTCGCTGGCATCGATTTCGTCGGCGCTGATCAGGAGCCCCTCGACCTCGACGAGGTCTCCGGCCGTGAGGGTCGTACGCGTCAGGTCGTCGAAAGTCGTCGTCGAGTCGTATCGGACGGTGATCGTCCCGAGATCGAAGATCCCGCTCCCGTCCATGTTCTTGACGAGATTGGCGACGTTTCCACGGAGCTCGACCTCGTCGTCGACCGGGAAGGCACCCTTGCGCTCGATGCGGGTCGCATGGACGGCTCCCGCCGCGTCGACGAATCCGCTGACTTCGACCACGTCGTTCATGACGAGCCCCGCGAAGCTCGCGCCGTCGTCGAACGAGGTCTGGTCGACGCGCATGATGATCGTCGTCCCCAGCACCGAGAACGTCTTCTCGAGGCCCGGCACCGTCTCGACCGGGTTGCCCTGGATCGGCCCTTCGATCGAGTCGTCGAATTCGACGCTCTGGGCTTCGCCCGAGAGGCCGTTGCCCGATCGATCGCCCTCGACCCGCACGACCATGCCGACGCGCAGCGCAGACTCGTTCGCGACCACACCGTCGAGCTCGATCCTCGCCTGCGAGACATCCCACTCCACGCCGTTCACGAAGATGCTCCCGAACGAGCTGATCGAGCCCTGGCTGATCCCGGTCCCGCTCATGCCTCCGCTGTCCGAAGTCGAAGAGGAGCAGGACGAGCCGAAGCCTGCGAGCACGAGAGCTCCGAGCGCGATCCACTTCATCCCCACGCGTTCATGCATCGTCATCGTTTCCGTCCTCGAAGTAGTAGATCCCGACCATCGCGCGGCGCCGCGGCGCATCGCTCGAGACCGCCGCGACATCGCGGTCGTTTCTCGCCATGTCTTCATTGAGAGCCTCGAGCAGCCCCTGACCTCGCTCGGCCAACAGTGCGCGCAACGCAGGCAAGTAGTCGGCCGGCAGATTGTCGTAGGCGACCTTGCGCTGGAAGAAGCGAAGCGTCGCGGAGGGATCGAGGTTGTGCTCGATCGACGCGATCAGATCGGCGACATCGGTCCCGAGGATCTCGAGCTTGGCCGCCTCGTCGCCGGCGGGAATGTAGGCCCGCTCGACCAGATGGATCCGCCCATCCTCGAGACGCACGACGGCCCCGACGCGCATGAGCTCGTCGAGCACCGCACGCGGCGGTACGTCCGCGCCGTGGAGCGCGACGAGCCGTGCGAAGGTCGGCCCCTCACTCGCGTCGAAGGGCAGCTCGGCCGGTGTACCGCTCGCGTCCCGAAACACGGAATCGACGGCCCACGCCGACACGACACGGGCGGCGCGATTGACGCGACGACGTGCCTGCGATTCCGAGACGGACGGCTCTTCCTGCATCAAACGACTGGCTTCCTTGCGCGTGAGGCCCGTCAGGACGGCCACTCTCGAGATCGTCAGCTTCCGGCCGGGGACCGTGAAGTCCTCCTCGGCCGCTTCGACGTAGGCGCGCTTCAAGAGCTCGGCGAATTGTCCGAAGGCCATGCCCCGTTTCAGGACGAGCCTAACCAGCGGGCGCAGCAGGGCGACCACGGCTCGTTCGAGTGCATCGGGGATCTTCCTCGGCAATTCTGGCTTCACCTTCCGGCGGGCATCCGACTTTCAGAGGTGGGGGCGTCCCGGCCGGATCACCGCAGCGACCCGGCCGGAACGCCCGACTTCTCTAGCCCAACCGACCCGGGCTGTCGCCCGGATCGCGAGGCTCAATCGTCGTCGCCATCGTCGTCCTCGTCGTCATCGTTCTCGTCGTCGTCATCGTCATCCGAGTCATCATCATCCGAGTCGTCGTCGTCGCCGCCGCCATGGCCGCTGTCGTCGTCCTCGAGATCCGGCTGCTGGAGCTCGACCTCGTCGGCCACGTCGAACACGGTCTCGTCGCCGTCCTGGTCGTCGTCGGCCTGGACGATGATGCCGGGGGTCAGGGCGGCGTAGAAGGCCGCTTCGGTCGTGGGGATGTCGTCGTCGGTCTCGAACTCGGTGCCCGCATCCGTCTGGATCGTGACGCCGAGGATCGTGAACATCCGGCCGACTGCATCGATCATGTCGACGGGCCCCCGGAGCCGGAGGTCGTCGCCCACTTCCCGCTCGAGCCGGGTCGCCGTCACGCTGCCATCCGCCCGGGCCACGCCGCGGACTTCGAGGAAGTCGCCCGCTTCGACGTCCGCGAGTCCGAACGCCTCGTCGTCGTCGCGGCGGTCGCGGATCTCCGTCGCGGAATCGACGTGGATCGGGATGTCGAGGAGCAGAAGCGTCCCCGCCACCGCATCCACGTCCAGGCTGTCCGCGACCTCCGCGTGAATGCGGACCTCGCTCGACTTGAACTTGATCTTCTCCGCCACGAGCACACCCGCAGCGTCGATCTCACCCTCCGCTTCGACGCGGATGCCGTCGCGCAGCAGCGTCGGATCGTTCGGCTCGAAGCGCGCGCGCGACGCGTCGACGGGCTGGCCCGCGACCTTGAAGGCCGCGAGCGAAACGAACTCGGTCACGATGCCGTGGATCTCGGTCTCGTCGAAGTCGTCGTCGCCGTGATCCCGGAGAGATTCGATCTCGCTCGCCGCAATGCCGTCGTTCGCCAGCAGTCGGCCTTCGACGCGCACCTCGAGTCCGTCGCGAAGCCCCTGCAGCCCGAAATCATCGATCTCGGTAGTCCCGTCGAATGTCACTTCGCTGGTCCCGATCAGGAAGCTGCTGCCCGCCAGACCGCTGATCGTGCCCGCGACCTTGACCTCGGAAGAGCCCACGGCCGGGAGTCCGCGGTCGCGCAGGTGGGTGACCTCGATGTCGCCCTCGGCGTTCGCGAAGCCCGAGACCTCGACGATGCGATCCTCGGCCAGCGTGTCGAAGCTGACGTCGCGCAGACGCGTCTCCGCACGGGAGACGAGCGTCCGGATGCCGAAGATCGTGAGCACCTTGTTGTCGGGCCCGAGCTCCTCGATCCCGCGCACCGGCCCGCGCAGGCGCGACTCGAAGCGAACGCGCTCGGCGGTGCAGCTCCCGTCACTTTCCCGTCGGCCTTCGACCCGGACGATCATCCCGATCCCGAGATCGGCCTGGGTGCCGGGTCGACCGTCGATCTCGAACGCCGCGGCGTCCGTGTTCCAGCGAACGCCGTTCATGATCACGCTGCCGAACCCCGTGATGGGCCCCTCGGACGAAGCGGTGCCGGCCGTCTGTCCGCCATCCCCTCCGTCGCTCCCAGCCCCGCCGTCGCTGCACGCGAGGTGGAGTGCGACCACAGCGAAAGCCAGCGCGCGCCCCCATCCCCCTCTGATTTTCGTCGTCTGCATCTCTCGTCTCCCTGGGGCTTGGACCGGCCGGCCCACCCTGCTGCGAGAACCGCGAGTGGAGCCACTGCATGGGGCGAACTCCCTCGCCGTCATCCTCGAACTGCTCTTCGGTCGGGAGCGTAGTTTGTTTGGTCTTTTTTGACCATATATGTACGATGACCCGAAATGCAGCTCCCTCGGGGCAGCCGTGCGGCCGCGCTGGAGGGTGCAAGTCATCTCATCAGGAGCCCCAAAAGCCATGGCCAAAATCACCTCGAACATCCTCCTCGTGCTTCTGTTCGTCTTGCTCAGCCGGAGCGTCTCCGCCCTGCCCTTCGATCAGGCCTACATGGTGGCCGGACCGCTCGAGATACCCCGATCGAGAGCTTCGCCATCGATGGACCCACTCCCTGGCTCTTCGTCGATCTGCCCGGTCTCGGGTCCCTCTTCACGGTCGTCGAGTCGAGTTGGTTCGCTGCGTCCGAGGTTGGAGCCCGCTTCCCGTCGGTCGTCCCCAGCCAGCAGAACCTGGAGCATTTCTGGCTGGCGCCGAGCGAGGCGGCCTGGGCCGCCGCGCGGACGACAGGGCGATGGACGATCGACGTGCGCTTCGAGCTCGTCGGAATCCTGTTCGCTGAAAATGGCGGGATCGGCGTCGGGATCAGCGAGGGCGGCGGTCTGACATCGGTGTCCTTCGACGTCGTTCCGATCCCCGAGCCGGGGACGGCGCTGCTCGTCGGGGTTGGACTGGTCGGCCTGTGCGCGGCGCGCGGCCGGGCAGAGGACCAAGCCTCCGCCTGATGCGGATGCGGCGTTCGGACCGCGGGCGATACGCCCGGCGGGAGCCAGCCGATCGAACGGCCGGCTCCCGCCGAGCGTGGAGATCGCCTAACTCGGCGGCGCCTGCGCCCCGCGCAGGAGTCGGCCCGGCATCGCGCCGGTCGGCTCGCCGTGTTCCATCACGACCTGACCGCTCACGATCTTCTTCTCGTAGCCCGTCGCGCGTTGGATCAGTCGCCGCGCGCCGCCCGGAAGGTCGAAGACCACCTGCGGGCGGTGGAGCGTCAGCTGCTCGAAGTCGATCACGTTCAGGTCGGCCTTGTAACCGGGGGCGATCACGCCGCGGTCGAGGAGCCCATAGAGCTGCGCCGTGTGCTGCGTCATGCGGTGCACCGCGTGCTCGAGACCGATCTTCGGACCGCGCGTGCGGTCGCGCACCCAGTGGGTCAGCATGAAGGTCTGCAGCGACGCGTCGCAGATGACACCGCAATGCGCCCCGCCGTCGCCCAGCGAGAGCACGGTCTGCTCGCTGTCGAGCATCTCGCGGAAGGGCTCGAGGTCGCCGTCGGAGTAGTTGAAGAACGGGAGCAGCAGGAGCTCCCGGCCCTCGTCGCGGAGCATGTGCTCGTAGAGGAGCTCCTCTGCCGAGCGGCCTTCGCGTTGCGCGATCGCCGCGATGCTCTGGTCCGCCGTCGGCTCGTAGTCCGGCGGGTCGCCCATCGGGAAGAGCCGCGCGTAGATCGCCGGGTTGTCGAGCATGCTGCCCCAGCCCGGCTCGCCGACGCGCTCGGCCGACAGGATGCGCGCCTTGACCTGCGGATCACGCAGGCGCTTGACCCTTTCAGGCAGCGGCAGGCCAGCGATCTCGACGTAGGCGGGTCGACTCATCATCGGATTCGCGGTCGTCTGGTGGCCGACGAGGATGCCGAAGGGCCGCGCCGCGAACTGCGCGACCACGTTGCCGCCCCGCGCGACGCTCGCCTCGCAGGTCCGCATCAGCTCGCGCCACTGGTTCGGCCGCGAGTCGAACTGCAGCACCGTGAACGAGACCGGCCGGCCGATCTCGACCGACAGCCGCTGCATCCAATCGATCTCCTTCAGCGCGTCGTCGGGCCCGTCGCCGCCGGAGTCGCCCGCCGCGCCCGCGTTCGCGAGCTCGAAGACCCCGAGGCCCGTGTCCTTCAACGCGCGGCCGATGCCGAAGAGCTCGTCCTCCTGGGCGAAGCTGCCCGGGACGGGCTCGCCGTCGAGGGCGCGGTGGCCCATCGTGCGGGAGGTCGAGAAGCCGAGCGCCCCGGCGAGCAGGCCCTCCTTCACGATCTCGTACATCTGCTCGATGTCCTTCGCCGTCGCCGCTTCGTTCTTCGCGCCCCGCTCGCCCATCACATAGGCGCGCACGGCGCCGTGGGGCACGTGGGTCCCGATGTCGACTGCGAGCGTCGCCTTCTCGAGGGCATCGAGATACTGCGGGAAGGTCTCCCAGTCCCAGCGGATGCCCTCGGAAAGTGCTGCGCCCGGGATGTCCTCGACGCCTTCCATCAGGGCGATCAACCACTCTCGGCGATCGGGCGCCGCCGGTGCGAAACCGACGCCGCAATTGCCGGCCACGACGGTCGTGACGCCGTGCCAGCCCGACGGCAGGAGATGCGGATCCCAGGTCGCCTGGGCGTCGTAATGCGTATGGATGTCGACGAAGCCCGGGGTCACGATCCGCCCCTCGGCATCGATCGTCTGGCGCGCGGCGCCTGCGACCTGACCGACTTCCGTGATGCGGCCGTCCGATACGGCGACGTCGGCCTTGAATGCGGGGCGGCCGGTGCCGTCGATGACCTTGCCGTTCTTGATCACGAGATCGTGCATGGGATGTTCCTCTTCTGGGGTCTTCAAAAAGGGAGGGGTCAGCTGGAGCGCTTCGGGCCGCCGCGGGTTCCGGGCCAACGGGAGCTGCCGATCGTGTCGATGTGGGGCCAGAAGGCGTCGGGATCGAGGGGGCCTTCCAGCGTGATCGAGCGCGAGATCGGCTGGTCGAGGGTCAGCTGTGCGCGGACTTCGCCGCGGATCGGAAGCCGCTCCGCGATCGGGTCCCACGGACTCTCGAGCAGTCTCAGCTCGCCCTTCACGTCCACCCGATGCGTCGGCTGATAGTCGGCCTTCACGACGACGACGTGGGGCGGGAAGTCGTAACTCTTCTCGGCGAAGCCGACCGCGCGGGAGACCTTGATCCAGTAGTCGCGATCCGTGAAGGCGCCCGGCAGCGGAGCCTGGCCGGTGGTCTTGCCCTTGAACTCGAGGAAGGTGTAGCCGTGGTGCGTACAGCGCGCGCGGACCGCGTCGCCGTTGCGGAAGTACTCGATCTCCGCGAGGAACTTGGGCTGGCCGTTCGTGTCCTTGCTGATGTAGACGGCGGACTCCTGATCGATGCCGTAGGCGACCGCGTAGCCGCCCTTCGTCCCGCGGTAGGACGCGTCGACCTTCACGACGATCCCGTACTCGGGCTCGTCGGAGACCGGCACGTTGTAGATCGAGAGCTGGACGTTCGACGTGTCGGCGGGCTCGATGCCAGGGGGCAGCAGCGCGGCGATCCGTTTGGGATCGGTCGCATACACGATGCGCAGGATCGGCCAGCCGCCGATCTCACCGGGATTGATTCGCAGCTCGTCGGGATCGCTCGCCATCTCGCACCTCCTCCTCTCGGACGTTCTCAATGGGCCAGGGTCTGCGCCAGGAAACGGGCCGCCTTCGACGCGCGCTCCCGCAGCGGGTAGCCCTCGAAATGGACCCAGCTGAAGAAGAGCGAGTACCACGCGCCGACCACGACCTCGAGCAGCGTCTCGAGATCGACGTCCTCGCGGATCTCGCCACGGCGCGCGCCGTCCTCGAGCAGCTCGCCGAAGGCCGCGCGAATCCGCCGGTCGTCGTTGCCCGCCGTCTCGGGGAAGGCCAGCGCCATCATGGCACCCATCAGCTCCCGCATCTGCGGCCCCTTCGCGAGCGTGCGCTCGGCGGAGGTCTCGAAGAGCAGGACGACGTGCTGCGCGAAATCCCCGGGCTGCTTGCGAACCTCCTCGACGTTCTCGAAGAGGTCTCGCATCGAGTGATCCGCCACTTCTCGCAGCAGGTGGAGCTTCGACGGGAAATGGTTGAAGAAGGTCCCGTAGGCGATGTCGGCGCGCCGCACGATCTCGGCCACCGTCGTCGCCTCGTAGCCCTGGGTCTCGAAGAGCAGCAGCGCCGTCTCGACGATCCGATCGCGGACCACGACGCGTTTGCGCTCGCGGCGGGACGGCATCACCTCTTCGTCTTTGACCCCGATGAATGCGGCGCCCATCTCAGCCCTCGCCCCGGATCGCTTCGATCGTGGGCCCGATCCGGTCCGCGAGCTTCTGCATGGCCGGCACGTCGAAGCCGTAGACCCGGGCGGCGTTCTCGCCGAGGATCGCGCGGATCTCGTGCTCGGGGAAATCGAAGAAGGTCTTGCGCAGCGCCGCCATGGTATTCGGCCAGGTGCCCTCGAGATGCGGATAGTCCGAGCCCCAGAGGAGCCTCTCGACGCCGATCTCGTGGCGGAAATGGGCTTCGTGCCGCGGCATGAAGGAGGCGCCGATATGGCACTGGCGCTCGAAGTAGCCCGTCGGACCCAGCGAGAGCTTGCGCGTGAAATGCTTGAAGATCGGGTCGTTGGCCTTGAACTCGAGCACCCGGAGCTTCTCGAGGATCCAGCCGCAGCCCGTCTCCGTGAACACGTAATTCAGCTTCGGGTGGCGTTCGAAGGCCCCCGACCAGAGCAGCGCCGTGAACGGGCGCTGGGCGAACATGTCGACCTCGCTGATGAACATCGCCGTCGCACACTCGACGTCGCCGTAGTCGGGCGACCAGCCCGAATGCGATTGGAGCGGCATCTCGAGCGCCTCGCAGACTTCCCAGAGCGGCTCGTAGCGCGGGTGGTGATAGAAGGGATGCGTGCCCGTGCTGGTCGGCAGCAGCACACCGCCCCAGAGCCCCATCTCCCGCGCCGCGCGGACCTCCTTGACCGTCTCCTCGATGTCGTCGACGTTGATGATCGCGACGCCGGCGTGGCGCTCGGGATTCGCACTGCAGAGATCGGCGAGCCAGCGGTTGTAGGCGCGGCAGCCGGCGAGATTCTCCTCGGGCGAGACCGGGTAGCGGTACTGCATGAGCCCCGCGCCGAAGGGCGCCATCTGCGGGAAGATGATCTCGCCCGCGATGCCGTCGTCGTCGAGCTCGCGGGTCCGCACCGCGGAATCGAATTCGCCGCGCCGCGGCGCGAAGGGACTCTGCTCATCCCCGAGCATGTGCATGATCTCGTCGTCGGAGAGCCGGACGCTCGGGTCCGACATCGCCTTCATGCGCTCGCCGCCCTCGCCCGCCTTCTCGGCGTAGGCCTCGACGGCCTCCTGATCGAAGAAGGTCCCGGCCCGGGTCATCATCTCGCGGGCGTGCGCCAGCCACCATGCATTGGCGGCCTCGTGGTACTGGCGCGGCAGGTACTCGTTGTAGGTCGCGGGGAGCGCTCCCGCGTGACAATCCGAGCTGATGACCATCACCTTCGGCACGACCTTCGACATGACTCGACCTCTTACCTCCGGCTTGCCGCCGGGCGGACGGGCTGATTCTGGCCGGCCGACGATAGGGCCAGGCCAACTCCGATGGCAATCAAAAAATGACAACCGTCCAAAAAAACCTGGAATCAGGCCGCCGGACGAGGCGCCAGCATGGTCCCGGGACGGGCACCGGTCGCCCGGCCCCCCTCGAAGGTGGCCAGGCCGTCGACCAGCGTGAGGCGAACGGGCGCCGCATCCCGCGTCCAGCGCCAGGTCGTGCCCCCCTGCCCATCGGGGACGTCGTAGACCTTGCGCTTGGGACGGCGCTCGAGCTCCGGGAGCGCGAAGACCGTGAGGTCGGCGCGTTTGCCCTTCGCGATCTCGCCGCGGTCACCGAAGCCGAAGAAGCGCGCGAGCTTGCCGGTCTGGATGTGCACCGCCTGCTCGACCGTGAGCTCGCCGCGCTCGCGCACGAACTGCGTGAGGAGAATGATGTTGTCGCCGGCGCCGCAGAACATCTGCCCGTGCGCCCCGGCGTCGCTGATGTTGCCGACGGAGTGGGGATCCTTCAGCAGGCGCGAGACCATCGCGTCGTCGCGGTCCCAATCGGGCGCCGTGACCGTCGAGTCGATGCCGTTCGCGAGCAGCCACTCGGCGAGGGCGTCCGAGGGGTGGAGGTCGAGCGCGTCGGCGAAGTCGCCGAGCTGGATGCCGATGGGTCCGGCGCCATTCGCGGAATGGTCGAGCAGCATCGGCCGCGGCTTGCGGAAGGGACAGGTCGGGAGCGCCAGCTCGTCCCATGAATGCCGGGCTCGCGCGCGCCACGCGGGGCTGCGCAGCAGCGCGAATTTCGCGTCGGCGCCGACCGCGCAGATGACCTCGTGCCAGACGTACTCGTTCGACTGCGCGAAGAGCAGCGACTGCTCGAAGCTGACCACCGTCGTGACCGGCACGTGGGCATAGCCCGTCCAGAAATCCCGGCCCTCCCGCGCATAGCGTTCGTGCATCTCGAGCAGCGGCTTCTGGATGCCGTGCTCCTTCTGCCAGCGCAGCGTCGGGAGGCCCGCCCACTGCAGCCGGATCGGCAGCGATCCGATCAGCCGCTCGACCCGCGCGAGGGCCTCGACGGCGGTCATCCGCATCACGGTGTCGATCACGACCTGGAGCGTGGCGCCCGGATGCCGCGCCAGAACCTCGAAGAGCGCCCGCAGCTCGGCATCGCAAGCGAGCAGCGTGGGCACCGGCCGGTCGGCGCCGTCGTGGTCCATCAGATTGGTCGAGAGGCCGAGGGCACCGGCGGCGAGCGCATCCTCGAGATCCCGCGCCATCCGCTCGATCTCGGCCTCCGTCGCCGGGCGCTGCCAGGCGTCCATCCCCATCGCCGCGAGGCGGATCGCGATATGACCGACGAAGCTCGCGTAGTGCGTCGGCACAGCGACCCGCTTCGTCAAAGAGGCCTTGTACTCCGACCAGCTCTGCCAATCCCAGGGCAGGTTCTCGAAAAAGGGCCGCTCCGGGATGTCCTCGAAGAACGAGAAGATCTTCACGACCTCTGCGCGGGCGGCCGCGTCCTCCGGAAGCGGGGCGAGCGCGAAGCCGCAGTTCCCCATCACGACCGTCGTCACGCCGTAGCCCGGGAGCGGGTCGAGGTCCGGCTGCCACCACATCGTGCCGTCGAAATGCGTGTGGCTCTCGATGAAGCCCGGGGCGACATGGCAATCGCGCGCGTCGAACACGAGCTCGCCGGGCACCGCTTCGAGGTCGGGCGCGACGTCGCTGATCAGACCGTCTCGAATCCGGATGTCGGCGCGGAAGGCCGGGGCGCCGGTGCCGTCGACGACGGTGCCCCCGCGAATCAATCGGCTGGGACTCGTCTCGCTCATCAGGGCGCTCCTCGCTCGGGCGCCGACTCGGGTGTCCGGCGTCGAGCCCGACGTTAAACGCCGCGAGGGCCGCCGTCATCGGGCGCTCGTCTGGCAAGAGCCAGGCGCGGCAGCGTGACCCGAAAGCAGGTTCCGGGCGCCGTTTCCGTCACGACCTCGATCTCGCCGCCGTGGGTCATCAGGATGCCGTGGGCGACGGAGAGGCCGAGGCCGCTCCCGCCCTCGCGGAGCTTCGTGGTGTAGAAGGGCTCGAAGAGGCGTTTCTTCGCCTCGTCGCTGAGTCCGGGACCGTTGTCGCGGACGAGCAGGCAGGCGCGCACATCGGATTCCTCGACCCGCACCTCGACCCGGGCGTTGGACTGCCGCGACTCGATCGCGTTGCGGATCAGATTGACGAGCACCTGCTCGAGCTCGACGGCGTTGCCGCGCACACCGATCCGGCCACGGCCGAGCTGGACTTCGACCCGGGCCCCACGCCGGCGCGCGTACTCCGCCGTCGCGACGCGCGAGGACTCGACGATCTCGTTCAGATCGTGGTCGGCGACCCGGCCCGGGTCGGTGCGCGCGAAGAGCAGGACACTGCGCACGATCCGCGCGCAGCGGAGCGCCTCGCGTTCGATCGTCTCGAGGGCGGCGCGCGCAGATCCTTCGTTGCCTTTGCCGAGTGAAGGCTCGGAGAGCTCGAACTGGGCCGCGGCGAGAATCGCTCCGACGGGATTGTTGATCTGGTGCGCGATGCCCGCCGCGAGGGTTCCGACGGCGGCGAGCCGCTCCGCCGATCGCACGCGAGCGAGACTCTCCTCGAGCTCCCCCTCGCGCTCCACGAGACGAGCCTCGAGGCTCTGCCGGAGCAGGGTCTCATCCCTCACCTTGCGCGCTGTCAGCGCGAGCAGCTGGACGGCGGCGAGCGAGATCAGGGCCGTCGCGATGACGACCGTCGGCCAATCCCGCGAATGGCCGAGGCTCAGGTTGACCTGGTAGTAGAGATCGGCCGGAATGAAGACGAGAAAAGCCCAGGGCAGCGCTCGCGCCGTGGCCAACGCCCGAAGATTTCCCCGCGGCCAGGTCTGCCACGCGGCGAAGGACATCAGGAGCGCGTCGGCAGCTGCCATTCCGGCATACGCCCAAGGCGCACCCAGAACCGCAGCGAGCGCGCCAAGCCCGAAAGGCAGGACCAGCACGGCCAGCCACTGTCGAAATGCGACCCGCCCGCCGCCGTACGCATACGCCCCGGTCGCGAACAGGACCGCCGAGATCGACCCGAGCCAGACGGCGACGGGTTGCCATTCGGGCCCGATTCCGTCGACGAAGCCCGCAATCCAGCTGAAGAAGTACGCGAAGACCCAATGGATCGCACCGAAGCCACGCACGTGGGTCGTCAACAGGATGAAGACCACCAGGAGCGGCGCAGAGAGCACGACGACCAGCTCGTTCAGCGTGCTCACCGCGAATGGCCCTCCTCGCGAAGGCCCGACACTAGCAGTGCGAGGCGGACCCCGGGACGACGATCGCCGCCAGCTCGGGCTCCCGCCCCGCGCGCACGATGACCATGTGATTCGGAGGAATCTCGTGCCAGCCGGGATCCTCGGTCAGCCGCTCGGAGCTCACGATCACGGAGCGCGCGGCATCGCCGTCGAGCGACGGGTACAACGCGCCCGAGAAGTAGTAGAGCGACTCCGGTGCCTCGTTCGGATCGTTCGAGAAGCGCGAGACGACGGCGGCGTGTCCGTCCGAGAGCGCGCAGTTCAAATAGCTCGGCTCCCCGTCGCCGTGCTTCTCGACGAGCTCGACGACGCGCGCGATCGCCCTCTCGAGGGCGTTCGCCATGCGGACGCCTGGGTCGACCGGTGCCTTCGCGCGCAGCATCTCGTCGATCACGAGCGCGAAGATGTGCTCGGAGTCGGTGCTGCCGTAGACGTTGTCGAAGGCCTCGTCGCGTACGGCGGCCAGCATGTGGCGGCGCACCTTGCGGAACTGGCCAACGTCGCCGTTGTGCATGAAGAGGTGCGAATTGAAGCGGAAGGGATGGCAATTCGCCTCGTTGACGCCGCTCGACTGGGTGGCGGCGCGAACGTGGGCGAGGATGCATCCGCTCGACACTACACGCGTCAGGCTGACGAGATTGCGGTTGTTCCAGGCGGGCGTGATCGAGCGGAAGACCGCGGGCTCGAGCCGCGCGTCCGCGGCATACCAACCGACGCCGAAGCCGTCGCCGTTGAGGGGCTCCTCGCGTTCGCGGCTGTGGGTGCTCTGTCGGATCAGCGAATGCTCGGGCTCGAGCAGCAGCGAGGAGAGCCGGATCGGCTCCCCCATGTAGAGCGTGAATCGACACATCGCCTGGATCCCCCTTCTGTCGGCCGGAGCGTCTCGCGCGGGGCGACGAACACGTTCGGCGTCCCTTCGATCGGACGACCAGCGCTTCGACTCGATGCCACCGGCGTGCGGAGGTCGCGGATCGGTGACAAAGCGGAGGCCTTCGCTCAGGGGATCCACGGAGACCGGACTGCGTGCCCGCGTGCGCCCTACTCGACCGCCGCCGTCTTCCCCGGCATCTCCTTCGGCATCAGCCACGCGAGCGGGAGGAGCAGGATGAAGAGAACCGCCATGAACGCGAAGGCGTCGTAGAAGGCTTCCATCATGGCCTGCGAGGCGAGCATGCGGTCGAGGACGTGGCGCGCGGCGACCGCGGCCGCCTCCGGCTCGAGGCCGCGGTCCATCAGGCCGTCGACGAGCCGCTCGACGCCGGCCGCGGTCCCGGAATCGAAGGCGCTCAGGTGGCGGGCGAGCTCGGCCTCGTGGTAGTCGCTTCGCCGATCGAGGATCGAAGCCAGCGTCGCGATGCCGAAGCTGCCGCCGAGCTGGCGGAACAAATTGAAGAGCCCTGCCCCCTTCGCGACTTCGCTCGCCGGCAACGCGCGCAGCGTCGCCGCCGAGAGCGGGACGAAGAGCATGCCGCTCGCCATGCCGCGCAGGGCCTGGGCGATCAGCACGTCGTTCCAGCCCGACGCGAGGGTCAGGCGGCTCATGTAGGCCAGCGTGAAGAGCATCAGGATCATGCCCAGGATGAAGGGCTTGCGGGGGCCGATGGTCCAGACGAGGTTGCCGAGGATTCCCATCGTGAGGGCAGTCGTCAAGCTCGAGGGCAGCGACGAGAGACCCGACTGCCAGGCGGTCCAGCCGAGCAGCGTCTGGGTGTAGACGGGAAACAGGAAGATGATGCCGTAGAGGAAGAGGCCGCCGAGCGCCGTAAAGATGCAGCCGACGGCAAAATCACGGTGGCCGAGCACGCGGAAGTCGATGATCGGATCTTCGGTCGTGAGCTCGCGGACGAGCAGCGCCACGATCCCGGCGGCGGCGGCGAACGCGAGGAAGACGATCTGCGCGCTGTCGAACCAGTCCTTCTTGTTGCCCAGCTCGAGCATCGTCTGGAGGCTCCCGATGCCGATGACGAGAAATGCGATGCCCGGCCAATCGATCTTGCCCGCCGGATCGCGGACGAGGTGCGGGGGATCCTCGAGGTTCGTCGCGCACAACGTCGCCGCCAGCAGGCCGAGGGGCACGTTGATCAGGAAGCACCAGTGCCAGGAGTAGTTGTCGGTCAGCCAGCCGCCGAGGGTGGGCCCCAGGGCGGGCCCGATCATGGCGCCCACGCCGAAGATGGCCTGCCCGACCCCCTGCTTCGACGGCGGGAAGGACTCGACGAGGATCGCCTGGGCCGTCGCCATCAACGCCCCGCCGCCCAGACCCTGGACGACGCGCCAGAAGATCAGCGCTTCGACGGTCTGGGACGCGCCGCACATCGCCGAGGCGGCGGTGAAGATCAGGATCGAGGTCACGAAATAACGCTTGCGCCCGAAGCGCTTCGACATCCAGCCCGTCAGCGGCAGGACGATCACGATCGCCACGATGTAGGACGTGACGACCCAGTCGATCTCGTCGAGAGTGGCGCCCAGATTGCCCATCATCGTGGGCACGGCGACGTTGATGATGCTCGTGTCGATGATCTCGAGCAGCACCGCGAGCATCACCGAAAACACGATCACGAGCCGCCCTGAAGTCGAGGCGGTAGTCCGCCTCAGAAGTCAGCGAGTAGCTCGCCCCCTCACCGGACATCGACGGTCACGACGGCGGACAGTCCGACGGCGAGCTCGGGAGCGGAATCCACCTGTTCGAGGGACCGCCGACCGTTCGCGTCTTCGACCTCGTCGAGCACGATCCGGACCGGAACCCGCTGCACGACCTTCGTGAAGTTCCCGACGGCGGGCTCCGGCGGAATCAGGGCGTACTTTGCACCGCTCGCCGGCGAGAAGGACTCGACGTGACCGTAGAAGACCCGATCGTCGAAGGCGTCGATCTCGACCGTCGCCGGGTTTCCCGGCCGCATGCGCCCGAGCTGAGTCTCCTTGAAGTTCGCCTCGACCCAGCGCCGTTCGACGCGGGTGAGGGCGATGAGTGACTCGCCGGCCTTCACGATGTCGCCGGGCTCGACGTTCTTGCGGCCGACCACCGCGTCGAAGGGCGCCCGGAGCTCGGTCCGCGCGAGCGAGAGGTGCGCTTCCCGGAGCTCCGCCTCCGCCTGGCGCACGGGCGCGGCATTGCCGAGCACCCCGCGCTCCGCCTCGGCCCGGAGCGTCATGGCATTGACCTGCGCGAGTGCCGCATCGTGGGCCGCCCGTGCGGCATCGAGCTGTTGGTCGGAGGCGGCCCCGCGCGACGCCAGGGTTTCGGCCCGCTCGAGCTCTCGGCCGGTCCGCCATCTCTCGACGGTCGCGGCCTTGCCTTCGGCGTCGGCCGACGCGGCCGCCGCTTCGGCGGAGACCATCCTGTTCTGCGCGGCCGCGAGATTCGCCTCGGCACGGGCGACCCGGATCTCGGACTCCTCGCGGTCGAGACGGACCAACACGTCCCCCGCCGCGACCCGCTGGTTCTCGGCGACCCGCACCTCGCGGACGCGCCCTTGGATCTCGGGAGCGAGATAGGCGAGGGTCCCGTCGACGAAGGCGTCGTCGGTCGACTCGAAGCCCCGGTTCGCGAGCCAGTAGGTGACGCCGATCGCAGCCATCGAGGCGATCACCAGGGCGCCAGCGACGCGGGCGAGTGCGGCACCGGCGCGCCGGCGATCCGAAGCCTCCGGGCAGCGCGGGGATGCGGTCCCGCTGACGCAGCGCGGGGCGCGGCGACTCCGGGCGGATCGGTCGAGATGAATGGGCCTGTCCAAGATGCGGGCACGATAGGTCGACCACGCGGGTGGATCGAGCCCGTCCGAGCGTGTGGACCCTCGGCTAAATCGAGAATTCTTCTCGAATTCCCTTGAAGGGTCAGCTTCCCGGGACCTACTGTTGCGGCCGTGGATACCACCCCCCCGGTCTCCGACAGGCCGCGCCGCCATCATTCGTTCCAACGCGAAAGGCTCCTCGCCTACCTGCGCGCGACTCGATGCCACCCGACCGCCGCCCAGATCCACGCTGCGCTCCTGCCCCGCATCCCCACCCTCGCGCTGGCCACCGTCTACCGGAATCTCGAGGTGCTCGTGGCCGATGGACTCGCCGCCGAGGTGCCTTCCGCTTCTGGCGCCCTGCGCTTCGACCCGGCGCGTCCAGATCTCCTTCGTAGGGCGCTGTCCGCCGTGCATGGACAAACAGCCCTTTCGCATTCCGCAATCACACACCGTCAAGGAGAAATGATCGAATGGCAATCAAGGAAGGCGACAAGATCCCGAACGTGAAGGTCAAGGCGACCGACATGACCGACATCACGACCGACACCCTGTTCTCGGGCAAGAAGGTCGTGCTGTTCGCGGTCCCCGGCGCATTCACGCCGACCTGCTCCAACAAGCATCTGCCGGGCTTCATCGAGAAGGCCGACGAGATCCGCAAGAAGGGCGTCGACGACATCATCTGCATGTCGGTGAACGACGCGTTCGTCATGAAGGCCTGGGGCGAGGCGCGCGGTGCGGGCGACAAGGTTCGCCTGATCGCCGACGGCAACGGCGACCTGACGAAGGCGCTGGGACTCGACTTCGACGGCTCGGGCATCGGCTTCGGCCTGCGCTCCCAGCGCTTCGCGGCGATCGTGCAGGACGGCGTCGTGAAGAAGCTCGCCGTCGATGCGGGCGGGAAGTTCGAGGTCTCGAGCGCCGAGGCGATCCTCGCGGCGCTCTGACGCGGACGGATCGACAGGCTGACCGCGGCACAAGCCGCGACCGGCGCGGCACTCGGGCCGCGAATGGCTCGCCCGTTCTGCGGGCGCAGTCGCGTTTCGCGCAATGCAGCCGCGCCGGTCGCTGCGCTGGCACGATCTGCGGCTGCGCTTGACTTCGCGGCCCGAGCACCGCACCGATCGCTCGCGTGGGCGCAGAATACGGCTCGACCCGCCCGAGTCGCTTGGTTGGGTGTTCGCACCGACGTACTGAATTCAAACGAATCGAGTCCCGTTCAGCGCATGCGCGAGCGGCCGGCGCGGCACAGGGGAGGCGAAATCAAGCGCAGCCGGAGGTCGACTCGGCGGAGCGTACCGTCGCGACCGCAGCCGCCGAGCCGACGAGAAGCCCGTACCAGGGGCGAGCCATTCGCGTCCCCTGTGTCGCGCCGTCCGCGACTTGTGCGCCCGAGTGGGTCGTTCAGGTCGTTCGCATGCCGGGAGCTTCGTGGCCGCTGGCGACGACGTACTCGGAGTAGCTTCCGGGATAGACGTGGGGGCCCTCGGGACCGAGCTCGAGCACGCGATTCGTCAGCTTCGACAGGAAGTGGCGATCGTGGGAGACGAGCAGCAGCGTGCCCTCGTAGCCTGCGAGCGCGGTGATCAGCATCTGCTTCGTCGCGAGATCGAGATGGTTCGTCGGCTCATCGAGCACGAGGAAATTCGGCGGGTCGTAGAGCATGCGCGCCATCACGAGGCGGACCTTCTCGCCTCCGGACAGCAGCCCACACCGCTTCTCGATCTCGTCCCCCGTAAATCCGAAGCTGGCCGCCAGCGATCGAATGACGCCCAGACTCGCCTGGGGAAACGCATTCTCGAGGGTCCTCGAGACGGTCTCATTGCCGGTGAGCAGATCCATCGAGTGCTGCGCGAAATAGCCGAGCTTGACGCCCGCGCCGATCGTCACGACCCCCGCGTCCGGCGCATTCGCCCCAGCGGCGATCTTCAGCAGCGTCGACTTCCCCGCGCCGTTCGCCCCCATGACGCACCAGCGCTCGCCACGTCGGATCAGCAGGTCGAAGCCGTCGAAGAGTACGCGCTCGCCGTAGGCCTTCTCGATCCCGGCGAGCCGCAGCACGTCGTCGCCCGAACGCGGGGGGGGACGGAAATCGAACTCGAGGGTCTGGGCGCGCTTCGGCGGCTCGACCTTCTCGATCTTGTCGATCTTCTTGATGCGCGACTGGACCTGGGAGGCATGGCTCGCCCGGGCCTTGAAGCGCGCGATGAAGGCTTCTTCCTTCGCGAGCATCGCCTGCTGGCGGGCGTACTGGGCCTCCTGCTCGCGCGAAGCCAGGGCGCGCTGGCGCTCGTAGAAATCGTAGTCGCCCGAATAGCTCGTCAGCTCGCCGCCATCGATGGCGACGATTTTCGTCACGATGCGGTTCATGAATTCGCGGTCGTGGGTCGTGAGGACGAGGGCCCCGTCGAAATCGCGCAGCCAGGTCTCGAGCCAGAGGATCGATTCGAGATCGAGGTGGTTCGTCGGCTCGTCGAGCAGGAGCGCATCCGGCCGCATCACGAGGATCCGAGCGAGCCCGACCCGCGTCTTCCAGCCCCCCGAGAGCAGCCCGACATCGCCGGCGACCTGCTCAGCGCTGAATCCGAGACCGGCGAGGACCTCGTGGGCCCGGGCCTCGAGGCCGTAGCCGCCGAGGGACTCGAAGAGCACCTGGGCCTCGCCGTATCGCTCGACGAGCTTGTCGAGCTCGTCGGCACGCTCGGGATCGGCGAGTGCCAGCTCGAGCTCGTGGAGCTTGTGCGCCGCGTCGGAGACGGCGCCCGCCCCCGCGATCGTCGCCTCGAGGACGGACTGGCCCTTCATCTCGCCGATGGTCTGGCTGAAGTAGCCGAGGCTGATGCCGCGATCGATCGCGATGCGCCCGTCGTCGGGCTCCTCCTCGCGCATCAACAGCCGGAAGAGCGTCGACTTCCCCGCCCCGTTCGGCCCGACGAGTCCGACCTTCTCGCCGCGCTGAACCGCAGCCGAGGTCTCGAGGAAGAGGATCTGGCCCCCGTGGCGCTTCGAGATCGAATCGAGCTGCAGCACCGCTTCGCTTCCTACTTCGTGCCCTGGCGGGCGGCGCGCTTCGACTCGCGGGCACGGCGGAGGACTTCCTGGGCGTCGAGGTGGTCCTCACCGGCACGCGCCAGATATTCGTCGTAGCTCCCCGGGTAGTCGCGCACGCCCTCGGGCGTGATCTCGATGACCCGCGTCGCCAGCTCGTTCACGAACCAGCGATCGTGGGAGACGAAGACGACGGTGCCGTCGAATTCGCGGACGGCGGCGACGAGCGCCTCGATCGCCTCGAGGTCGAGGTGATTCGTCGGCTCGTCGAGGATCAGGACGTTCGGCTTCGCCACCGCCTGGCGCGCGAAGAGCAGCCGCGCCGCTTCGCCGCCCGAGAGCGCACCGAGCTTCTTCTTGCCCTCGTCGCCGGAGAAGAGCACGGCCGCCAGCTGGCTCTTCACGAATCCGATCGGCTGCCCCGGGCAGTAGCCGCCGAGCCAGTCTTCGAGGTTCTGGCGCTCGGCCCCCGCCTCGGCCACGAGCTGCGATTTGTGATCCTGGGCGACATAGCCCGGATGCGTCTCGTAGCCCCACTCGAGGCGGCCCGAATCGGGCTTCTTCTCGCCGACCATGACCTCGAGCAGCGTCGACTTGCCGATCCCGTTCGGCCCGATGATCGCCACGCGATCGCCGCGCTGGATCACGAGGTCGACATCCTCGAGCACCCTCTTCTCGCCGTAGCTCTTCGAGATCCCCGCGAGCTCGACCACCTGGCGCCCACTCGGACGCCGCTGCTGGAAGCGGAAGCGCGGATAGCGCCGCGAGCTCTCGGGCAGCCGTTCGATCTCGATCCGATCGATCATCTTGAGCTTGCTCTGGGCCTGACGAGCCTTCGTCGCTTTCGATCGGAAGCGTTCGATGAAAGCCTTGTGCTCGGCGATCACGGCCTCCTGCTTCTCGATCTCGGATTCCTTGCGCTCGCGCTCGTCGCGCTTCGCCTGCACGAAGTCGGCGTAGTTGCCCGGGTAGGCCTTGATGGCGCCGTAGTCGACGTCGACGATCGTCGTCGCGACGGTGTCGAGGAAACGGTGGTCGTGGGAGATCAGGAGTGCCACGCCCTTGTAGCCCTGCAGGAACTCCTCGAGCCAGCGGATCGAGAGGATGTCGAGGTGGTTCGTCGGCTCGTCGAGGAGCAGCACGTCGGGCTCCGCGGCGAGCACCTGCGCGAGCAGCACGCGGAGCTTGAAGCCGCCCGAGAGGGTCGAGAGCGGCTGCGTGTGGTGAAGGGTCGCGATGCCGAGCCCTTCGAGGATCTCGCCGGCGCGCGCCTCGAGGCCGTAGCCGTCGCCCTGGAGAATCACGTCCTCGACCGCGGCATAGCGCTCGCCATCGAAATGGTCCGAGGCCCGGGCGAGGATCTTCTCCTTCTCTTCCATCGCTGCCCAGACGACTTCATTGCCCATCATCACGACGTCGAGGATGCGCTCGTCCTCGTACTGGAAATGATCCTGCTCGAGGACGCCGACGACGGCTCGCTTCGGGATCGAGACCTCGCCGTCGGAGGCCGAGTCCTGACCCGCGAGGATCTTCAGGAAGGTGGATTTCCCCGAGCCGTTGGCGCCCACGATGCCGTAGCGCTCGCCGCGATTGAATTGCAGAGAGGCCCCGGCGAAGAGTGTCCGGCCACCGAAGGATTTCGAGAGGTTCGAGAGGGAGATCATGGAACGAGCGGTCCTGTCCGGGGCTTCCTGCCGGGAGTCCGGCGGGCGCCTACCTTAGCGGAGAACGCCCGCAAGAGAATCGGAGGGACCCATGCAGAACTTTCCCCATCAATACGCGGTCTCGGCCCGAGCCGCGGCAGAGGGCGAAGTCACGCTCGAGAGCCCGGGCCTGGCTGCCCTGGCCAGTGCCCCGCCGGCGGAGTTCGGTGGCCCCGGCAACCGCTGGTCCCCGGAGACGCTGCTGGTCGGCGCAGTCGCCGATTGCTTCGTTCTTTCGCTGCGAGCCGTGGCCAAGGCCTCGGCGCTCCCCTGGTCGGGGATCTCCTGTCGGGCCGAGGGCAAGCTCGACCGCGTCGAGCGCACGACGCGATTCACCGAGGTCGTCCTGCACGTCGAGCTGACGGTCCCTGCGGATGCGGACCTCGCCAAGGCCGAACGCGTGCTCGAAAAGGCGAAGACGGCCTGTCTGATCTCGAGCTCACTGGCCTGCCCGGTGATCCTCGAGAAGAGCGTGCGACAGGCCTGAGCCATCAGCCTGAAGAGAGCCCTCAGCCTGAAGAGAGACCCGACCGGAGCGGCGGCCCGTATTCAGTCCCGGTGCCACGCCGCGCGGGCGAGGGACGATTTGTCGGCGGTCGTCCTCGGGAGCACGAGTTCGCCGTCCCAGGCGCTCGCGAGGGCGTGCCCGAGCTGGCTCAACAGCTTTGCATCGGTCACCCGGACGACGAGGGCCTGGCCATCCTCGCGGATCGACATGATGCGCTTCAGCGGGTGCTCGTCTCGCTCGCGCGTCTCGACGTTGCGAAGGCAGCCCTCGATCTCGTCGCGGTGGGCGGCCGCAAACCTGCCCTCGATCCGAAGCTCCCCCGCCGCGTCGTCGGCGGCGATGCGCTTGCAGGCGGGACACTCGAGCGCGTAGGAGCCGATCGGCGGCGACTCCCAGGTCCAGCGGCCGTTGCGATAGCTCGCCCGACAGCCGGGACAGGCCGCGAACTCCGGCAGCTTGCCGGCCGGCTCGTCATGGATACGGCGGGCGCCACGGGGCGTGCTCGCGGCGGGATGGGTCGGCTCTCGGTGACGGCGCATGCTGAACCCCCTGTTCTCGAATCCGGCCGCAAGACGAGCTCGAATCGATCTCGCCCCTTCTCGCAGCTGGGAATGAGCAAGCCCTGTGCCGCCACGCTGGTGGGTTCTGGGGCACGGGGAGCCGGCCCTGCGAACAGTTCGTGTGCATCCCGGTCACAGGCTGGGGCGACGCGCCACAGGCGCCTCGAGTGCGGCTGCGGGGTGTTCTCGCGGAGCTTCCCACTGATCGCGAGCTGAAGCCCGACGGACGACGACCCCGGTCGAGACCGACTGAGTCGGTCACGATCGGGGTCGATCTGGATGGATGCGGGCTCGATCCGAGCCCTGCGACCGGACTAACGGAAACCGGCCGGCGCGCTCGAGGAGCTGCTCCGTCCGCCACGCGATCCGCGTCGCGCCCCCGAGCGGGCGCCTCCGCCGGACTCGGATCGGCCACCCGAGCGGGCGCCGGAGCGAGACCGGTTTCGATCCCCGCCCCCACCGGACCGCGCCTGCGGACGATCACCGCTCGCGCGTTCGATCGAAGGCGCGTCGACGAGACCCGTGGCCTCGAGGCGCGGGATCTTCGAACCGAGCACGCGCTCGGTGTCCCGCACCCAGAGTCGGTCCTCGCCTGTCACGAACGTGACGGCCTTTCCCAGGGTTTCGGAGCGGCCGGTGCGGCCGATGCGGTGGGTGTAGGTGTCGGGGGTCGACGGCGGATCGAAATTGATCACGTAGTCGATGCCGGCGACGTCGAGCCCGCGGGCCGCGATGTCGGTCGCGACCAGCACGTCGAAGGTTCCCTTGCGGAAGCCCTGCATCGCCCGGTCGCGCTGGACCTGGGACATGTTGCCCTGGAGCGCCACGGCGCGAAGGCCCTTGGCCTCGAGCTGCAGCGCCATGCGCTTTGCACGGTGCTTGGTGCGCGTGAAGACGATCGCGGTCTTGCAATCCTCTTGATCGAGCACGCGCTCGAGCAGCGAGCGCTTCTGGTTCTCGCCGATCTCGTAGAGGAAATGCTCGATCGTCTCGGCGGGCTTGGCGTTCGCCAGCTCGACGACATGGGGATTGCGAAGCACCCGGTCGGCCAGGGTCCGAATCGCCTTCGGCATCGTCGCCGAGAAGAGCAGGTTCTGCCGATCACGCGGCAGGGCATCGATGATCCGCGTCACGTCCGGCAGAAAGCCCATGTCGAACATGTGGTCGGCCTCGTCGAGGACGAGCGTGTCGATGTCCGCGGTCGCGAGCGCTCGGCGCTGGATCAGGTCGAGGATCCGTCCAGGGCATCCAATCACGATTTCGGGTCGCCGCCGCAGGGCCTCGACCTGGCCCTGCGCCGAGACGCCGCCGAATACGGTCGTCGTCTTGATCCGCGTGTCGCGCGCGAGCATGCGGAACTCGGCGTCGATCTGGACGGCGAGCTCGCGGGTCGGGGCGAGGATGAGGACGAGGGGACCCTTGCCGGGCTCCTCGATCAATCGCTGCAGGATCGGCAGCGCGAAGGCCGCCGTCTTGCCGGTGCCGGTCTGGGCGAGGCCCAGGACGTCTCGCCCCTCGAGACAGGCCGGAATGGTCTCGGCCTGGATCGGCCGGGGGGAGTCGAAGCCTGCGTCCGCGATGGCGCGCAGGAGGGTGGAATCGAGCTCGAAACGGGAAAAGCCGCTCGCAATCGGAGCGGTAGGTTGCGCAATGGCGCTAGACAAATGAGTTCTCCGCCGTGCCGGGGCGAAATTCGCCGAAAGCACGGCCATCGTTTTCTGACCCAGACAACAACATGGGAAAGAGAGGTAAAGAAGGGATTTTTGCGGCGCAGCCTCGATCGGGGGATGAAGTCCGAGGCGCTGTTGCTTGCCGCTGCTGACCCGCGTGCCACTCGTTTTTCCGGATCGATCCGGGCGAGGTCCAAACGCTCAGCTTTGGGTATTCGCATCCACAGGACGCGGGCGGGTCATGGACCCGACGGACGTTGTGTAGCCCGTCTCTTCGGAGAATGCCACCGGAACTGGAGAAGCAATTCCAGGGCAGCGGGCTTTCGGGACGCTAGCCGAAGGGCAGCAGCAAGCGCCACGGCCTCGAGCACGTGATCGCGGCGGGCGCGACGGTGACCGCGGGACCCTTCTCGAGCAGCCTGCGCCTGCGGCACTTCGAAACGACGACATCCCGTACGACTACGCATCGCGGCTCGTCGAGACCGAGCCGGCCGAAGGTGTCCCCGACACCCATCGCCATCCCGCCGAACCGAGACAGCTGAGGGGGACGGTGCGCATCACTTTCTAGCGCGTCCGGAGATCAGGACATCGACGGCGCCTCGAAAGCCCGCCGCATCGCCTCGATCACCTTCTGCTCCGCCCGGGCCATCGTCTTCGGCGAACCGAGGAATCCGTGGATCGCGCCGTCGAAGCGCTCGAGCTCGACGGGCACGCCGGCGGCTCGGAGCTTCTCTGCATAGAGCTCGCCCTCGTCGCGCAGGGGATCGAA
>JANMTD010000505.1:0-4095 GCA_031390075.1 Deltaproteobacteria bacterium
TGTGGTGGTACGACCGGGTCTTCATGCCCCTCGGACTGCGCTTCCAAAAGGAGCTCGCGCTCGCTGGAGGCATGGTCGACGCGGAAGGAGTCGACGAGATCCTGGTCGTCTGCCGGAAACACGACGCGAGCAGTCGAAGTCGTCGAGCAGGGCGACCACAGCTGCTGGCAGATCGATTGATTCAATAAAAAAGGGAGTGGGCACAATGAAAGTTCTAGCGATGAGTGCAATGTGGATCGGAATCCTGACGGGGACGGGATGCATGATCGTCGATACGCCCGTGATGGGCGTGCTGGGAAGTCGGGTGAGATGGGGGGAGTTCGCACAGGGGGACGACGCGTCGCACAAGGAGGGCAAGGCCTGCATGGACACCATTCTCGGGCTGGTCGCCCGAGGTGATGCCAGCGTCCGGGCCGCCAAGGCAGCGGGCGGGATCACCGAGGTCTCGGTCGTCGATCACTCCGCGCGGAACTTCCTGAATATCGTGGGCGAGTACTGCACGATCGTGCGGGGCAACTGAGGGCCCTTCCGATCCCGATTCGATCCGGATCCGATGGGGGCGGCCTCGCTTGCGCGCGGTCGCCTCCAATCGGATCTGGGCAAGCAGCGCTGCTCACGGACGGCGTTCTGCGTTGCGTCTCTGCGCGAGCCAGGCGAGACCGCTGAGCCCCGTCAAGAGGGACACCGACGCGCCCGGCTCCGGAAGCAGAAGACCGGATCCCGAAGTCCATCCGACGCCAGCCGGTGCGATGACTTCGAGCTGTCCGCCATCGCCGAAGTTCACGCTCGCCTCTTTGACGACGTCGACGGGATTTGTGAATCCCAGCGTTGCGGTCGTCTCGAGGTCGGCACGGAATGCAAAGGTGCGGTCGGCCGCCGTCACCGGGAACACCACCGAGACGTAGAACTGCACATCGGCGGGATCGAAGAGCCCCGTCACGGGGTTTGCATTCGTCTGGTCGAGGTGGGTCGAGTCGGGCATGTACACCTCCCCGCTGTTGTCCTGGGCGATCGTGAGGCCGTTGGCGGCGACGAAGAAGCCGTTGTCGTCGCGGAGCACCATCAGGAAGCCGCGCACCTCGCTGCCCTGGACGTTCGGATTCGCATCGGTGGTGAAGAAGTCGCCCGCAAAGGTCGTGCGGATCTCCACGGGCCCGACATAGCTTCCGAGAAAAGTGATCGTGTCGTAGAAGTTGGCCTCGGCGCTTCCGCCAGCGCGGATCTGGTCGGCGCCGAACCAGATGGCGCGCCCGACCGTGTGCGATCGCAGCGTTCCGGTGGGGAGATCCGCGCGGGCCTCGCCGTTTCCAACCACGTTGGTGAGCGTGACCGGGTTCTCGACGACTCGCGCGCCGAAGCAGTGCGACAGTGCGACCAGGGGAGGTGATCCGATGTTCTGGATGCATCGGACCCGGGTGTAGACGTCGAGCGGCAGGCTCGGATCGATCGGGTTGGTCGGGATTGCCGACGCGGCCCCGGAGTAGATGCATGCAGTCCATGCAGCGAGAGCAATCGACGCAGGCTCGGTGTAACGCATGGCGGGGTCTCCCTCGTGGATGGAGATCGTGCCTCGAGCCTACACCGGATCGCCACAGCCCGGGATCTTTAGTCGTCCTGCGCGGGCGGCCGGAGCCAGCGCGGCTCGGCGCCGATCTCGCTGTCGAGGGTCCCGAGAAAGGCCGCGAGCGCCTCGCTCTCCTCGGGCGAGAGCACGAGCGGGAGGAGCTCGTGGCCGTTCGCGCTATTCGGGACGATCGGCGGCGGATCGCGGTAGTGATCGATCACGGCCGCGAGCGTCGCATGCCGACCATCGTGCATATAGGGCGCCGTCTTGCCCAGGCCCCGCAGGGTCGGTGTCTTGAACTTGCCCATCTCGGCGTCCACATGATCGCGCCGCATGAAGCGCAGCTCGCGACAGTCGTCGGGCTCGGCATCGCTGAAGGCGCCGAGGCAGTTGAAGGGGTCGACGAGGGCGGCCTGGAGGCCGAGGAAGCGGCCGAATTCCGGCATGCCCTCCGCGGTCCACTCGGTCCCGACGCGATGGAAGCCCTGGTTGGTGAAGAGCGGCCCGTTGTGGCAGCGCAGACACTGGGTCCGGCCCGCGTCCATGAAGAGGCGCAGGCCCATGAGCTCGGACGGACTCAGCGCGCTCGTCGGACTGTCCTCGCCCGGTGCACGGCCCAATGCCTTCACATAACGATCGAAGCGGCCGGGGCTTGGCACGAGCAGCCGCTGATAGGCCGCGATCGCCTTGCCGACATCGGCGAAGGCCTGGTCGATCGCCTGGCGGTCGCCGGGCGTCATGCGCGCCCAGGCATCCTGCGCTGTCGGATCGCCGAATGGCCCCGCGCGTTCCGGCAGCCGGGCGACACCGGACGCGATCGGCGGGCGACCGAAGGCCTCGAGGTAGAGCGCCGCGGCTGCCGGGTCTCCTGCGACCTGACGGACGACTTCGACGCGGGTGGTGTTCATCTCGGCGGAGGATTCCAGGGGCGCGAGCGCCTGGGACCAGAGGCTGTCGCGCCGGCCGTCCCAGAACATCCAGGGAGAGTAGGCGGCGCCGACGAGGGTCGGTGCGTTTCGATTCATCACGCCGAGCCCGCTCGAAACGAGCTTGCCGTCGGTAAAGAATCGCTCGGGTTCGTGGCAGGTCGCGCACGCGATCTGGCGGTTCGACGAGAGGCCCGTCTCGAAAAAGAGCAGGTGGCCGAGCGCTGCCGCGGCGGGATTCTTTGCGACACGATTGGACGGATCCTCCGGCGGGGGGACGAGGGCGTCGATCGCCATCGATTCGAGGAACGAACGCTGCGCCTCGCTCCAGCCGTCTCGGAGGGGCAGATCGGGTCGTACTTCGGAGCGAGCAGGCGTCGCCGGATCCCCGGACGGCTGCGTGCCCGCGCTCGTCGACCTCGCTGTCGGAAGCGATGGGTCACTGCACGCGGCCAGGCTCGCCATGGCCATCGCCAGGGCCAGCCCCCTCGCGAGCCCTCGCCGGGATCGCGGACTCGGACGCGTTCGGGAGATCGACATCGCGGCCAAGCATGACGCGCTCGAGTCTCGAGGGCGATGGCTCGGCGCGATCTGGCGGGCTCCGGGGGGAGGCGCGTAGGATCAGGGCCGATGGCATGCATCCGCTCGACCAGGAAGACCCGCTGCCGCGCGGGGCAGGGCCCATCGGCGCAGGTCGTTGCGACGATCGCCGTGGCGCTCGCCTTCGTGTGCGGTTGTGGATCGGCAACCGATGGATCGCCGGCGGCGAAGGACACCGCCGAGGCAGGCCGCGTCGATGCGGCGAAGGGAGAAGGCTGGCAGGCCCGGTCGCAGGCGGGGCTCTATCGGATCTCGATCCGACCCGAGCAGGGTGTGCCTCGGATCGGACCGCTCCACACATGGCTCGTCCAGGTCGAGTCCAGTGCGGGAGAGCCCGTCGAGCCGACCCAGCTCGTCTTCGACGGAGGCATGCCCCAGCACCGACATGGATTCGAGACCCGCCCGCGCGTGACCGGCTCGCTCGGAGTCGGCGTCTTCCGCATCGACGGCATTCGATTCCACATGGCGGGTGCATGGCTGCTGCGAGTCGACGTCGCCGGTCCGGACGGCGCGGATTTTGCCCTCTTCGAGGTCGAAGTCGGTCCCTGATCACTCGGATTCGATCTCGCGTCAAACTTCGTTCGGCACCTTGAAATATTCCTGATAGCGCCTGTATCTCTTGCGTTCTTCGACGATGACGGACGCGTCGGCGCGTTGGTAGCTGTGCTTTCCGTGGCTGCCCTGCGGCTTGCTCGCCAGATGGGCGCTCATCGCCGAGCGGGCCTCGGGCGTGAAGGTCAGGCCGATCTCGCGATAGGCGCGCTCGATCGCCGCCATCGGAGCTTTCATGAAGTCGCGGTACTGGATGTGGGCAGCGGAGCCCGGAGCGATCACGCCACTCTCGATCCAATCGATGACCTGGTCCCAGAGCGCGACCCGATGGTCGGCGGCGGCGAAATCGTCGTCGCTGCCGCCGCCATAGGGATGATCGGTCCGCAGCCAGAACACGGTGCCCATCAGGCTGGTCAGCGAATCCGCGGAGGGGATCGGGTCGCGGTGGGTGAA
>JANMTD010000532.1:0-1748 GCA_031390075.1 Deltaproteobacteria bacterium
CGCGTAAAAGGCAAACTCGAACGCTGCATTCTCGATCGGCGGCGCAGACCAGATCGCCGCGAAGGAGAGCGCGAAGGGAATCGCACCGATCAGCAGGTAGGGTCGCCGCCGTCCGGCCTTCCATGTCGTGCGATCGGAGATCCGCCCCATCAGGACGTCGAAGGCCGCATCCGCGATGCGGCCGACGAGGGGGACGAGCCCGGCGAGGCCGACCCGCATCCCGACGACTTCCGTCAGGTAGAACGGAAAGATCATCGCGAGCGCGACGAGGGCCACGTTGACCGAGTGGTCGCCCATCCCGTAGATCAGCTTCAAATGAAGGGGAAGGGGCTGCGAATTCACGCGTGGACACTACACGACGAGCATCGACCACGACTATGCTGCCGCACATGAATCCGGTCGACTCCCCGCCCACACCCCGTGCCTTCCATCGAATCGCCGCCCTCGACTGGATGCGCGGATTCGTGATGGTCCTGATGGCGATCGATCACGCCTCGCAGACCTGGAACGCAGGTCGCCTCTCCGCCGACTCCGCCTATCTTCTCGATCCCGCGACCGGCGGCCCCGCCTGGATCCCCGGAAGCGAGCTCGACGTCGCGCAGTTCCTGACTCGCTGGATCACCCACCTCTGCGCCCCGACCTTTCTCTTTCTCTCGGGCACCTCCCTCGCCATGAGCCTCGAACGCCGCCGTGTTGAAGGCGCGCAGGAGAGCGCCCTCGATCGACATCTTTTCGTCCGTGCGCTCGTGATCCTGGCCTTCGAGGGGGTACTCACGCTGCTCGCCGGCCAGGGCGTGCTGATCCTGCAGGTCCTCTACGCGATCGGCGCCTCGATGCTCGCCATGATCGTGCTGCGGCGGCTCCCGACGCGGGGGCTGCTCCTGATCGGACTCACGTGGCTCGCGGGCAGCGAGCTCTTCATGACCGCGATGTTTCCCGTGCCCGGCACACAGGCCGCTGCGGGCACGGTGCCGTCGCTCCTCGCGCGGCTCTTCTTCGTTCCAGGTTATTCGGCACCAGCCTACATCCTCTATCCCATGACCCATTGGCTCGCGATGATGCTGCTCGGCTGGGCGTTCGGACGGCATCTCCTCGAGCGCGGAACCGATCTCGCCGCCCACCAGCAGACCGAGAAGGTCCTGCTCTTCTCGGGCCTCTCGGGACTTCTCCTCTCGGCCTTCCTCCGACGCGCGAACGTCTACGGCAACATGGGCCTGCTGCGCGACGACGCATCCGTCGTCCAGTGGCTCCACATGAGCAAGTACCCGCCGGCCCTCGTCTACTCGCTGCTCGAGCTCGGCCTGATGGCGCTCTTTCTCGTCGTCTTCCTGGGCTACGAACGCCGCATGCGCGGCGCGCCCCGGCGCTGGAATCCGCTCCTCGTCTTCGGCCAGACCGCGCTGTTCTTCTACATCCTGCACTTCATCGTGCTCGGCGGCTCGGCCCTCGCGATCACCGGCGGGATGATGCAGCGGGGGCTGACCGAGACCTACGCCGCAGCGGCGGCGACGCTCGTCGTCCTTTATCCGGTCTGCGTTGGATTCCGCAGGTTGAAGCAGCGCTACCCGAATAGCGTTCTGCAGTACATCTGAGCGTCACTCGAACTCATCCCATCTGGCGAAGCGTCGGCTCCTGACGTCGCGTGGTGTTTATCGGACGCGGAACCGGCTCGCGACAGACGTTCTCCAAACATTCGAACCCCGAATGCAAGGAGAGCGACATGCACTCATTCAAACGATCCGCCGGCG
>JANMTD010000564.1:0-14971 GCA_031390075.1 Deltaproteobacteria bacterium
TGCCTCCGCGATCCTGGCCCGCCTCGACACCGCATCGGGGGCCCGGGGATGGCCTGCGAACGGGCAGGACATCGGGTAGTCCCCATTTCGGGCCGGAGAGGAACAATCTGAACGCCGAATCGCGCAGTCTACCACCCGATCCGGGCGACCCGACCGCTATAGTGCGGCGGCTCCGGAACCGATGAGAACCACGGGTTCGCGCGGATGAGCGGAGCCGTGCCGGCAGCCTAACGGGACTCGGCGGAATCCACGTGCAGATTCGCGATTCGCGCGGGACAGCGGACCTGGCATCGCGTCCGGCGGACCCGACGGAGGCCGATCCGTCCGTCCGGCCGCTCGCCGCCGAACCCTCGATGGCCACCCGGGCCATCCACGGCAGCCTGTGGACCGCTGTGCGCTTCGTGGCCGAATACGGCCTGCGCATGATCAGCAGCCTGATCCTGACGCGCCTGCTCGTGCCAGAAGCGTTCGGCCTGATGGCCCTGATCAGCGTGTTGATGACGGGCCTCGCCATGTTCTCGGACATGGGGATCTCGTCGAGCGTCGTCCAGAGCAAGCGGGGCGATGACCCCGCGTACTTGAATACGGCCTGGACCCTGCAGGTCATCCGCGGCTTCGTCCTGTGGATCTTTGCGGCGCTGTTTGCGGACGCGATGGCCGTGATCTACGTCCAGCCCGAGCTCCGCGTCCTGATCCTTGCCGCCGCCCTCACGACGATCGTGGCGGGCTTCAACTCGGTGGGGTTGCTGCAGCTGCGTCGGCATATCGAAATCAAGAAGCTCGCCTTGATCGACGTCTCGGGTCAGCTCCTCACGGGGCTCGCGACGGTCGCCTGGGCCTGGTACTGGCCCTCGGTCTGGGCCCTCGTCTGGGGGGGGCTCATGGGTGCGGTCGCCAAGCTCCTGATCAGTCACTGGGCGAGCGGATCCCACCGCTGCCGCTTCGCCTGGGACGCGCCCGCGCGGGCGGACCTGCTGGGATTCGGGAAGTGGATCTTCCTGAGCACGATCCTCTTCTTCCTGGCGGGGCAGGCGGACCGGCTGATCTTCGGCCGACTGCTCACGGTGTCGACCCTCGGCATTTTCAGCATCGCGGTGACGCTCGCGGCGATTCCGACGCAGGTGGTCTGGCAGATCGGCCACGCGATCCTGTTTCCCGCCCTGAGCCGGAGAAGCCACGAGACGGACGGGTTCCGCCATGTCTACCTTCGCAGTCTGCGGCCGCTGCTGGTTTTGGGGGCACTGCCGGTCGCGTGCCTCGGCGCCGGAGGACCCGAGCTGGTCGAGGTCCTGTACGACCCGCGCTATGCGGCGGCCGGATGGATGCTCCAGATTCTCGCCGTCGGAGCGTGGTTCCAGATTCCGCAGGCGTCGAGTGGCTCGGCGGTGCTCGCGCTCGGGCGACCGTGGGCGCTCGCGCTGTCGAACGGTGCCAAGTTCGCGGGGCTCCTGCTGTTCCTTCCCCTCGGCTACTGGCAGCTCGGCCTGGCCGGAGCGATCGCGGGCGTGGCGGCGGCCGAGCTCGTTCGTTATGCGGCGCTCGCGATTGCGGTCCGGCGGGTGGGTCTGCCCGGGATCGGCACCGACCTCGCCATGACGGGGATCGTCGCCGGCCTCGTCGCGGCGGGGCTCGTCGCCGCGCAGTGGGCGGGACGCATGGGGGGCGGGGCGCTCGGGCGTCTCTTTGCGTCGGCTGCCGTGATCGGGAGCCTCTGGCTGCCGGTCTCGCTCTTCGTGCTGCGCTCGGAGGTTCCGCGGGTCCTTGCGAGCTGGAACGCGCGCCGCGAGCGGGCGCAGCTGACGGGGGTGCCGTCGTGATCTTCCACTCCACCCCCCTCGCCGGCGCGTTCCTGATCGAGCCCGAGCGCCACAGCGACGCCCGTGGATTCTTCGCGCGGAGCTTCTGTGCCCGGGAGTTCGCGGACCACGGTCTCGCCACGGGCTTCGTCCAGAGCAACATCTCCTTCAATGTCGAGCGCGGGACGCTGCGCGGGATGCACTGGCAGGCGGCCCCCCACGCCGAGGCCAAGCTCGTGCGCTGCACGGCCGGCTCGCTCTACGACGTGATCGTCGACCTGCGCCCCGGTTCGCCGACACGCCTCGCCTGGGCGGGCTTCGAGCTCGACGCCCGCAGTCGCCGGCTCCTCTACGTTCCCGAAGGCTTCGCCCACGGCTTCGTCACCCTCGAGCCCGACACCGAGATCTTCTACGAGATGAGCACGCCCTACGTCGCGGACGCGTTCCGCGGATTTGGCTGGAACGACCCGCTGGTCGGGATCGATTGGCCGCTCGAGCCGCGCTGCGTCTCCGAGCGGGACGCGGCCCTCGATCGCTTGACGCCGGACTCGACGGCATGAGCGGACGAGCGATGAAGGAATGGATCGCGCGGCTCCAGCCGATCTGTCGCTCGATCACCGGCGACGGCGTCCGCGACACCCTGCGCTTGATCGGCGAGCAGATCGCGCTCGAGCTCCACGAGGTGCCGAGCGGAACGAAGGTGCTCGACTGGACCGTCCCGCCCGAATGGAACATCCGCGACGCCTGGATCAAGGACGCCTCGGGCCGCCGCGTCGTCGACTTCGCGCAGTCGAATCTCCACGTCGTCAGCTACAGCGTTCCCGTCGCACCGCGCCGGATCACGCGCGAAGAGCTCGATGCCCATCTCCACTCGCTCCCCGAGCAGCCGGACTGGATCCCCTACCGCACCGCCTACTACGAACCCGCCTGGGGCTTCTGCCTCACGCAGCGCCAACGCGACGCGCTGACCGAGTCGAGCTACGAGATCTGCATCGACTCGAGCCTCGCGCCGGGCGCGCTCAGCTACGGCGAGCTTCGAATCGAAGGCGAGAGCGACGAGGAGATCCTGATCTCCGCCCACGTCTGCCATCCCAGCCTCTGCAACGATAATTTGTCCGGCATCGCCGTCGCCGTCGAGCTGGCGCGCGACCGGCTGCGCCAGCGCCCCCGGCTCTCGTACCGATTCCTGTTCGCGCCCGGCACGATCGGTGCGATCAGCTGGCTCGCTCGCAATCCGGAGGCGGTCCGCCGCGTCGCCCACGGCCTCACCCTCGTCTGTCTCGGGGACGCGCGTCCGCTCCAGTACAAGCAGACCTTCGCAGGCGACGCACCCATCGACCGCGCCATGGCCCTCGTGCTGGCGCAGGACCCCGGATCGAAGGCGCAGCTGCCCTTCCATCCCTACGGCTACGACGAGCGGCAGTACAACTCGCCGGGCTACCGCCTGCCGGTCGGCTCGTTGATGCGCGGTCAGCACGGCGAGTTCCCCGAGTACCACACCTCCGCCGACGACCTCGATTTCATCCACGCAGATCAGCTCGAGCAGGCCGTCCTACGCCTGCGCGAAGTCTGCGACCTGCTGGAGCGAAACGGCAGGTTCCAGAACCTCGCGCCCTTCGGTGAGCCCCAGCTCGGAAGCCGTGGCCTCTACCAGGCCATCGGGGGAAGATCCGATCCCCAATCCCTCTCCCGGGCACTGCTCTGGGTGCTCCAGTTTTCGGATGGGGGACACGATCTGATCGACGTCGCGGCGCGCTCGGGCATCCCGTGGAAGGTCATCGCCGAGGCGGCGGAGCTGCTCGAGGTGAAGGGTCTGATCGAGAGACTCGCGGGGAGGGGGATTCGGTGCGGGTCCTGATCACGGGCCATGAGGGCTATATCGGGAGCGTGATGGCCCCCTGGCTCGCCGCCGCAGGCATCGAGGTCCACGGGCTCGATTCGGGCCTCTTCGTCGGCTGCGATTTCGGTGCCCAGGCCCCGGCGATTCCCGCGCGCAGGCTCGACCTGCGCGACGTCGGGCCGGCGGATCTCGAGGGCTTCGACGCGGTCGTCCATCTCGCGGCGATCTCGAACGATCCCCTGGGCAACCTGAATCCCCGCTGCACCTATCAGATCAACCACGAGTCGTCCGTTCGTCTCGCTGCGCTCGCGCGCGAGGCGGGGGTCGCTCGCTTCCTGTACTCGTCGTCGTGCAGCGTCTACGGCGCGGCGAGCCCCGACGACGTGCTCGACGAGACGGCGGGCTTTCGGCCGGTGACCCCGTATGCGGAATCGAAGGTCTGGGTCGAGCGCGACGTGGCCCGCCTCGCGAGCGACGATTTCAGCCCCGTCTTCCTGCGCAACGCGACGGTGTATGGGGTTTCGCCGCGGCTGCGCGGGGATCTCGTCGTCAATAACCTGGTCGGATGGGCGATTGCGACGGGGCGCGTCCTGCTCAAGAGCGACGGCAGCCCCTGGCGACCGCTCGTCCACGTCGAGGACGTGTGCCGCGCGTTCCTCGCCGTCCTGCGCGCGGACCGGGAGCGGATCCACGGACAGGCCTTCAACGTCGGCCGGACAGGCGAGAACTACCGCGTCACCCAGGTCGCCGACATGGTGCGCGAGGTCGTGTCGGGGAGCCGGGTCGATTTCGAGGCGGGGGCCGGTCCCGATCCCCGCTGCTACCGCGTCCGCTTCGACAAGCTCGAGTCGATGCTTCCGGAATACAAGCCGTTCTGGACGGTGCGGACGGGCGTCGAAGAGCTCGAGCGCGCCTATCGCAAGCACGGCCTGCGAAGCGAGGATCTCGAGGGCAGCCGTTTCCTGCGGATCCGCCGCATCCAGGAATATCTGGAGCAGGGGCGGCTCGATGCGGATCTGCGTTGGGTCGGAGCGCCGCCATGACGGCTCTCTCGGTAAAGAAGTCGGCACAGACCCGCCCGGCGGGATCCGAGGGCGGCTTGCACTGTCGATTCTGCGCCGCCGTGTTGCTTCACAGCTTCGTCGACCTCGGCATGTCTCCGCTCTGCCAGAAACATCTCCAACAGTCGCAGCTCTCGCAGATGGAGCCCTTCTACCCGCTCCATGCCCGGGTCTGCGCGCAGTGTTTCCTGGTGCAGGTGGAGGACGTGGTGCCGCCCGAGGAGATCTTCGGGGACGGTCAGTACGCCTATTTCTCGTCCTACTCGACGAGCTGGCTCGAGCACGCCCGGCGTTATGTCGAGGCGATGATCGGGCGCTTCGATCTGAAGCCCGGGGACCTCGCGATCGAGATCGCGAGCAACGACGGCTACCTGCTCCAGTATTTCCAGCAGGCCGGGATCCGCGCGCTGGGCATCGAGCCCGCTTCGAATACCGCCGCCGCCGCCCAGGCGCGGGGCATCGAGACGATCGTCCGCTTCTTCGGGAGCCACGCCGCCCGCGAGATCGCCGAGACCCGGGGCCGGGCGCGGATCATGACCGCCAACAACGTCCTCGCCCACGTACCCGACGTGAACGATTTCATCGCCGGCATCGCGTGTCTGCTGGCGCGCGACGGTGTCGCCACCCTCGAGTTCCCCCACCTGATGCGGCTGGTCGACGAGAATCAGTTCGACACGATCTACCACGAGCATTTCTCGTACCTCTCATTCACGACCGTCGAGCAGATGTTCGCGGCCCACGGCCTCACGCTCTTCGACGTCGATGAGCTGCCGACCCACGGCGGCTCGCTGCGCGTGCTGGCCCGCCACGCCGACTGCGCCGACCACGCCGTCCGCCCGAGCGTCGGCGCCCTGCGCGAGCGCGAGGCGGCGGCGGGCATGCGCTCCCTCGACTACTACCGTCGCTTTGGAGATCGGGTCGCGGAGACCAAGCGGGGACTCCTCGAGTTCCTGATCGGTGTGAAGCGGAGTGGGCGGACGATCGTCGGCTACGGGGCCCCGGGAAAGGGCAATACGCTCCTCAATTACTGCGGGATCCGGACGGATTTCCTCGACTACACGGTCGATCGGAGCCCCCACAAACAGGGCGGCTTCCTGCCCGGGACCCATATTCCCATCCGGGCGCCGGAGGAGATCGACCGCACCCGGCCGGATTACGTTCTGATCCTGCCCTGGAATCTCCGAGAGGAGATCATGGGACAGATGGCGCACATTCGGGCCTGGGGCGGTCGATTCGTGGTCCCGATCCCCGAAGTGCGAGTCTTCGAGTGAGCCCGGACGCGGGGCGGAGGCGGGTTCGATGAAGGTGGTGCTCTTCTGCGGGGGCATGGGCATGCGGCTCCGCGACTACTCGGAGACCGTGCCGAAGCCGCTCGTTCCGATCGGGCAGCGCCCGATCCTGTGGCACCTGATGAAGTACTACGCCCATTTCGGGCACCGCGACTTCATCCTCTGCCTCGGTTACCGGGCCGAGGCGATCAAGGACTACTTCATCCACTACGACGAGCGGCTCTCGAACGATTTCCGCTTGCGCCGCGGCGGCAGCGAGATCGAGCTCCTCGGCAGCGACATCGCCGACTGGACGATCACCTTCGTCGACACCGGGCTCGAGGCGAATATCGGCCAGCGGCTTTCTGCCGTTCGTGCCCATCTCGCCGGCGAGGAGATGTTCCTCGCGAACTACGCGGACGGCTTGTCCGACCTCGATCTCGACAGCTACGTCGAGTGGTTCCGCGCGAGCGGTCGGGTCGCTTCGCTCGTGAGCGTGGTGGCGCCGCAGACCTTCCATCTGGTCGAGAGCGGCGAGGATCAGTTCGTCGCCGGCATGCGGCATGTGAGTCGCTCGGACGTGCGCGTGAACGGCGGATACTTCGTCTTCCGCCAGGAGATCTTCGACGCGATCCGGCCGGGAGAGGAGCTGGTCGAGGAACCCTTCCAGCGCCTGATCGAGCGCAAGGAGCTCCTGGCCCATCCCCACGACGGATTCTGGCTCAGCATGGACACGTTCAAGGACAAGAGCCGTTTCGAGGATCTGGTGCGCGAGGGCCAGACGCCGTGGCAGGTCTGGAAGACGGGAGCGGCGCCACGATGATCGGTCTCGGGCTCCTCCCCTTACCGACCTCGGGGCCGCTGCGCGTGTTGTGCCTCGGCGCCCACTGCGACGACATCGAGATCGGCTGCGGCGGGACACTGCTCCGCCTGCGTGAAACGCGACCCGAAGTCGAGATCCGCTGGCACGTGCTGACGTCGGACCCGGAGCGCGGAGCCGAGACGCGCAAAAGCGCCGCGCTGTTCGGCGTCGTCGCCGAGGATCCCGGCGCAATCCGGATCGACGCCTTCCGCGACGGCTTCCTGCCCTACGAGGGCGCGCAGGTGAAGGAGTCGATCCTCGCAGGTCGCAGCGACTGGACCCCGGATCTCGTCTTCACCCACGCCCGCGAAGACCGCCACCAGGATCACCGCGTCGTCTCCGAGCTGACCTGGAACGCCTACCGCGACCACCTGATCCTCGAATACGAGATCCCGAAATGGGACGGCGATCTCGGGCAGCCGAACCTCTACGTCGCCCTCGACGAGGGGACGGTCGCTCGCAAGCTCGCGATCCTCGACAGCGTCTATCGGACGCAGAAGAACAAGGCCTCCTTCTCCCTCGACGCCTATCGCGGCCTGATGGCCCTGCGCGGCGTCGAGGCCCGGGCCAAGACGGGCTTCGCCGAGGCGTTCCTCGCCCGCAAGCTCTCGCTCGGCCTCGACTGATCGCCTGGATCGGGCCGACGGCGCTTCAAAATGGGCTCAGCGCGCCGGCGTCGGATGCTCTCGCATCCATGCGACGGTCCGGGCCAGGCCCTCGTCGAGCGCAACCCGAGGCGACCAGCCGAGCTGCGCGCGGGTCGCGGCGAGATCGGCCGATCGGACGCGTTCGCGCTCGGGCTCGGCGTGCGCACCGAATTCGATCTCTGCCGCCGAGCCGATCATTTCGGCGATCCGCTGGGCGACCTCGCGAACCGTATGCGTGACCCCGCTTCCGAGATCGAAGGAGCCCGCCTGGATCGAGGCGGTTTCACCGAGCGCGATCAGGCCCGAAACGACGTCGTCGATGTAGATCCAATCGATCGGACGGGTCCCGAGCCCGAGCTCGGGGCTCGTGCCCGTGAGCAGACGCCGGATCGTGTAGGGAATGACCCGGCTCTCGTTCGGATCGCCCGGGCCGTACACCATGAAGAGCCGCGCGTGCAGGACGGCCTGTCCGAAGAGCGCGTGGAAGAGCGCGCCGTAGCTCGCCGCCGCGGCGCTGGCGGCCGCGTAGGGGGAGACGGGAACGGGTTCCGCGGCATCTGGCTCTTCGAGGGAGCCCGCGAGTACGACCCGACAGCCGGGCAGGGAGCCGGTGGCGACGAGCAGGTTCACGGTGCTCGTCAGCTTCGAGTGGAAGGTCGAGAGCACGACGCTCGCCTGCCGGGAGCCCGTGACGTGGCCCGCCAGGTGGTAGACGAGCGCGGGTCGGATTTGCTGGACGAGCCGGCGCAGACTCTCTTCGTTCGCCGCGTCGCAGGACCAGCTCGCCTCGGCGCCGGGGGGCTTGGCGCCGCTGCGCGAGAGCGCGTGGACGCGCGCGCCGCGGGCGGCCAGGGCAGGGCAGAGCGCGCGGCCGATGAAGCCGGTCGCCCCGGTCACGAGCACATCCGCACCGCGTAGATCGATCATCGGTCACCCCGCATGAGGCAACGCGCCCCAGCGTGTGTGCAGACTGCCGCATACCGCGAGCCCTCGCCACGCGATGTCCCCGTTCGGCAGTCCTGCGGCAACTCACGGCCACGGCTGCATTCGGTCTAGATCGCGCGAGCAGGCCCCGTGTATTCTCGCCGGAACGCGACGCCGCCAAGGTGTTCGGGTGGGCTGCGATTGGAAGACCCGGTGAACGAGCGAAAACAAGCAGATCCGGCGCGATCGCCGTGCGCAGTCCTCGGACTCCGCGCCGGCGAAATCGTGCGCGTGCGCTCCGAGGCGGAGATCCTCGCCGGCCTCGACGCCGGCGGCGAGCTCGACGGACTGCCCTTCATGCCCGAGATGCGGCGCTTCTGCGGCCAGTCCTTCCGGGTTCACCGCCGGGCCGACAAGACCTGCGACACGATCAGCGGGAGCCTCGGCGCGCTGCGCATGCGCGATGCCGTCCACCTCGAGCGCGTGCGTTGCAATGGCGCGTCGCACGGGGGATGTGAAGCCGCCTGTCTCGTCTTCTGGAAGGAGGCCTGGCTCGAACGCACGCAGGCGCCGACCCGGGGCCTGCTGCAGCCGCTGGCGCGCCCCCTCCTCAGCGGGGGAACGCAGCTTCCGCGGGCGGACGCGGCGTCCTGCACCGGCGGCGACATCGACCGGGCCGCGATCCGAGCCAATGAGACAGGCGACGACGAGCCGGCCTATCGCTGCCAGATCACGCAGCTGCTCGAGGCGACGACCCCGCTCTCGCCGCGGGATCCGATGCAGTACCTGCGAGATTGGATCGGCGGCAACATGGCGCTCGGGGCCATGCTCCAGATCGCCGTGCTGCGCGGGCTCGCGCGCCTCGTCTGGGGCCGTGGGTTCCGGCTGAAGGTTCGGGTGTACGACAGGGTGGCGCGACTGCTCGGTCATTGCGCCTGGCCCTTCCATCCCGGCCTCGGCGCGGGGCCGGCGCCGCGGGAAGTCCTCGACTTGAAGCCGGGCGATCTCGTCCAGGTCAAGGCCCACGCCGAGATCCTCGCGACGCTCCGCGGTCGGGCGCATCGCGGACTCTCGTTCGCGCCCGAGATGGTGCGCTACTGCGGCGGCACCTATCGCGTGCGGGCCCGGATCGAGAAGATCCTCGATGAGCGCAGCGGACGGATGCTGCACATGAAGAACGACTGCATCGTGCTCGAGGACGTGGTCTGCCAGTCCGAGTGCAGCACCCGCCGCCTCTTCTGTCCGCGCTCCATCTACCCCTACTGGCGCGAGATCTGGCTCCGCCGGGTCGACTCCGCGAGTACATCGGCGATGCTCGCCGCCGAGAAGGCCTAGCCCGCGAGCGGGACGGCCGCGAGGCCCTCCCACAGGCGGAGGGCAGCGGGCACTTCGGCGCCGGGGGCGTCCCGAGCCAGGCCGACCCGACGCTCACTCGACCCCGCGCGCCGGTTGCCGGGCACTTGCCTCCAGGGCCCGCTGGCGGGGCGCCGCTTTGGCCCCGGCTTCGGCGTCAACTCGCGCATCGTGCAGGTCGATGAGCCCCGATATCGTTCGGCGACCCGTGCGGTCGCAAGGGAGGCTTCGGATGGCGGGCGCCAAAGAGATTTACGAGGTAGGTGAGCTGCCCCCGCTCGGCGTCGTGCCGGAGCGCATGCACGCCTCGCTGATCCGCCGCGAGCGCTTCGGACCGCCGAGCTCGGCCTTCCAGATGGAGCAGGTTCCCGTCCCGCGCCTCGGCCACCGCCAGGTGATGGTCTACGTGATGGCGGCCGGGATCAATTACAACAACGTCTGGGCCGCGCTGGGCAAGCCGGTCGACGTCATCTCGGTCCGGCAGAAGAAGGGGGCGCCCGAGGCGTATCACATCGGGGGCTCGGAGGCGTCGGGCATCGTCTGGGCGGTCGGGGCCGGCGTGCGCGACGTGCGGGTCGGGGAACGCGTCGTGATCAGCAGCTGTCGCTGGGACGAGCACGCCCGCGACATCCGCCACGGCCGTGATCCGATGGCCTCGGACTCGACGTCGGTCTATGGCTACGAGGAGAATTTCGGATCCTTCGCGCAGTTCACCTGCGTCGAGGATTTCCAGGTCCACCCCAAGCCCGCCAACCTCTCCTGGGAGGCCGCCGCCGCCTACATGCTGACGGGCGCCACCGCCTATCGTCAGCTGACCCACTGGGCGCCCCACGTCGTCCGCCCCGGCGATCCGGTCCTGATCTGGGGTGGCGCCGGCGGGCTCGGCTGCATGGCGATCCAGCTCGTGAAGGCCTTCGGTGGCAAGCCCGTCGCCGTCGTGTCCGATGACGAGAAGGCCGCCTACTGCCGCAGGCTCGGCGCCGTCGGCACGATCAATCGCCATGATTTCCACCACTGGGGTCGACTGCCGGACATCGACGACGCCACCGCGTTCAACGAGTGGATGGTCGGCGCCCGCGCCTTCGGCAAGGCCTTCTGGGCCGCGCTCGGCGAGCGCCGCAATCCGCGCATCGTGTTCGAGCACTCGGGGGAGGGCACGATTCCGACCTCGATGTACGTCTGCGACTCGGACGGCATGGTTGTGATCTGCGGCGGCACGTCGGGCTACAACGCCGACGTCGATCTGCGCTTTCTCTGGATGCGCCAGAAGCGCCTCCAGGGCTCGCATTTCGCGAATACCCAGGAGTGCGCCGCGATCACGGAGCTCGTCGCCCGGGGCATGGTCGATCCCTGCCTCTCGACCAGCGCGCCCTTCGAGCAGGTCGGAAACCTCCACCAGCTGATGTACGACAACGAACATCCGCCGGGCAACATGGCCGTGCTCGTGAACGCGCGCGCGGCGGGTCAGCGCGACGTCGCGCTCTGAGCCCCACGACGACGCTCCCGGGACGATCCAGGGGACATCTCGCATGACACGGCCGAAGGCGGATCGCCGTCTGGGCGGCACGGACGTGGCGATCCCGCCGCTCGTCCTGGGCGGCATGTTCCGCGACGCGAGCGCCCGGGTGCAGACCATCGAGCGGGCCCTCGATTTCGCCCTCGACCACGGACTCCACGCCCTCGACACGGCGCCGCTCTACGGATTCGGCGAGGGCGAGCGCGTGATCGGCCAATGGCTCCGGGGCCGGCGCGAACAGGTCAGCCTGCTCGGCAAGGTCGGCCTGCGCTGGGATGGTGGGTACGGCGACGTGCTCTTCGAGTCCAAGGCCGGGGGAACGCGGCGGGTCGTCCGGCGGGATTCGCGGCCGGCGTCGGTGCGCCGTGACGTCGAGGAGAGTCTCGGGCGGCTTCGCTGTGAAGCCCTGGATCTCGTCCAGGTCCACCAGCGCGATCCGCATACTCCGCTCGTCGAAACCCTCGGCGAGCTCGTGCGCCTGCGCGACGAGGGAAAGCTCCGGGCGATCGGTGTCTCGAACTTCACCGTCGGCGATCTGATCGAGGTCGACCGCGTGCTCGGCGGGTCGGCCCTCGCGAGCACCCAGAATCTCTACAACCTGCTCGAGCGGGGTGTCGAGGCCGAGATCCTGCCGTGGGCGAACGCGAGCGGGTCCGGCTTCCTCGCCTACTCGCCGCTTGCGCGGGGGCTCCTCGCCGGTCGAGTGGGGACGGGATCGCCGCCGCTCCGCGACGGGCGCCAGTCGGATCCGCTCTTCCAGCCGCGCAATGCCGGGCGTGTGAATGAGGCCGTCGAAGCGGTGCTCAGGCCGATCGCGCGGGAGGCCGGCGTCGCGGTCGGTGCGGTGGCCCTCGCCTGGCTGATCGCTCGACCGGGGGTCACGGCGGCCCTCGTCGGTGCCCAGGACCTCGGCCAGGTCGAAGCGGCGCAGGCCGCTCTCGCGCTCGAGCTCACGCCGGAACAGCACGCCGCGATCGATCGGCGCTTTGGTGCGCTCGTCCTGGATCGAAGCGCCGGCATTCCGCTCGCGCGACGAGCCGCGCGCCAACTGCGGCGGGTCGCGAACGGTCTGCGACGCGTGCGCGCGCGCCTGTTGCCTCGCCGATAGCCCCGCCGGTCCTCGATTCGCCATCGCGACGCCCGCCGCGCGGAAGACGGCACCGACGGATCTGCCTATGCTCCGCGCGTGCAGCGACCCCACCTCGACAGGCGGCGATCTTCAGTGCGCGGGCGCGGGTGCGGGCTCGTCGCCCTGACCCTCGCGGCGCTCTTCTTCGGTTGTTCGGGCGGATCGGGCGGATCCGAGGGCGGCGACTCGTCGGATGACGGGGCGCCGGCCAGGAGCCTCGACCTCGCTGATATCGCGAGCGGGGCGCCCGGCCTGCTCCGCCTGCTCTGCTCTACCGGCAGCGGCAGCTTCGGAGTCCCCGTCGCCGGCGGCGACGATCTCGATGGCGACGGCCATAACGATCTGGCCCACACCGCGATGCGGGGCAGCCCGCTCGGGCGCGGCAATGCGGGCGAGGTCTACGTGCTCTTCGGCGACGGCAGTGTCGCCGGCGTCTTCGACACCGCCGTCCCGAGCGCGCGCATCCTCCGCATCCTGGGGGCGGCGAGCTTCGAGAACGCGGGCAGCGAGGTCTGGATGGACGACGTGACCGGCGACGGCACGGGAGACCTGCTGATCGCCCGCCAGAACCACTCTCCCTCACCCTCGAGGATCGGCGCGGGCGCCGTCTCGATCCTCGTCGGCGGGCCCGCGCTCGCCGCTCATGCCGCGACCCTGACGCCGATCGATCTCGCGGCGCCGCCGGTCGGTGTGACGATCACGACCCTGGTCGGCGGGCAGCCGAGCGGCCGCTTCGGGATGTGGGTTCGGAGCGGGGACGTGACGGGCGATGGCGTCGCGGACGTCGCGATGGGCGCGGATCAGGAGGACCAGAGCCTCGCCCCCGACAGCGGCGCGGTGTACCTGGTGCGCGGCGGGGCGGCGCTGGCGGCGGGGGGCATCATCGACCTCGCGAACTTCGGGTCCACGGCGCTCCCCGGCGACATCGCCCGCGTGTTGCCGCCGCCCGGCTCGATCGAGTTCCATCTCGGCGCGACCTTGCAGGTCGCCGATCTCGACGGCAATGGTCGCGCGGAGCTCATGCTGGCGGCGACCTTGAACCGCGCCGGCGGCACGCTCAGCGCCGGGCCCGGCGCCACGGGAGCGCCCCACGGCCGCGGCGGTGCCATCGATGGCCGCGTCTACATCGCCTGGGACGACAACTTCACGGATCCCTGGCCGAACGGCTTCAGCTTCACGCTCGATGCCGCGCCCGGCGACACCAGCGAGATCCGCGGCGGGATGCGCAACATCTCCTTCGGCGAAGAGCTGCTCGGCGGCCTCGACTTCGACGACGACGGCTTCGCCGATCTCTTCGCCGGCGACATCGTCGGCGATTGGAGCACGGCGGGCACGCGCCCCAATTCCGGAAGCGGGCACCTGATCTACCGGATCGAGAGCCTGCGCGGGGCTCCGGCCGTCGACCTCGACGCACCACCGAATGGTTTTCTCATGACGACCTTCGTCGGCGCGGCCACGAACGACATCGCCTCCGACACCGCGCTGCAGGGCGATTTCGACGGCGACGGCTTCCCCGACCTCGCCTTCAGCTCGCCCCACGGCAGCCCCTACGGCCGCCACGAAGCAGGCATCGTCCACATCTTCCACGGCCAGTCGGGGCCCTTTCCAGAGCGGATCGAGCTCGGCTGGGACGACCTGCCCGACGCTTCGCTCGCGCGCATCAGCGAGGTCCACGGCGTGCAAGCCGGCGACATCCTCGGCTACAGCGCCGACGCCGGCGATCACGACGGGGACGGCCGCGACGACCTGATCATCAACGAGATGCTGGGCGATGGCCTGGCGCCGGGCACCGCCGACGTGGGGAACCTGATCGTCGTGTCGGGGGATCTCATCGCGGCGCTTCCGTAAGCGGCTCTCCACGGCGGGCCACGGCGGGCTCAGCGGCTGAAGTCGTTTCGATCGGCGGCGAGAATCCAGTCGACGGCGGCGCCGAGGTCGGAGAAAGCGTGGTCGTAGTCGGCCGTCTGGTCGAGGAAGCGGCTGCCCTGACCGGTGCGGACCAGCAGGCTTCCGCGGCAGCCCGCGCGCTGACCGGCGAGGGTGTCACGACCCTGGTCGCCCACCATCCAGCAGCGCGACAGCTCGAGACCGTGCTCCCGGGCCGCCTCGACGAGCATCCCGACCCCGGGCTTTCGCCGGCCGCTCGGGCTCTCGGACTCACCGTCGCGGGGCGGCGCGTCGGGACAGAAATACAGCGCGTCAAACGACGCGCCCTCGGCTGCGAGGGCCTGACGCAGCGCTGCATGGATCCGGTCGAGTCCCGCCCGATCGAGCAGTCCCCGCCCGATCGCAGACTGGTTCGTCACCACGATGCGCAGGTAGCCTGCCTGCTCGAGCCGGCGGAGCGCCGCGGCCACGCCGGGCAGGACCTCGACCGCGGCCGGATCGAGGAGCGGCCCGCGGTCCTCGATCAGGGTTCCATCGCGGTCGAGGAAGACCGCCGCGCGGGCTGGGCGTTCCATGCAGATCCTCTCAGGCTCTTAGTCTCTCAGGCCTCGGGGCCGCCGATACTCTACCGTCCTGGCCATGGAAGAACTGGCCATGGAAGACTTCCCGCAATTCGTGGCGGACTACC
>JANMTD010000453.1:0-2642 GCA_031390075.1 Deltaproteobacteria bacterium
CGCGGATCGCCCGCGAGCGCTATTCCGCTTCGCTCTCGTTGGCTCGGCGGTCGGGTGAGGACAGCTTCAGCTTCGCCGGCGACGAGGTGACGGGGCGGCGTGCGCTCGACTATCAGGCCGTGGCCCACCATCTCGTGAACAAGCTCGAATGGGTCGAGGCGCGCCCCGAGGCCGATCACGTCGCGCGCTTCCGGATCCGGGATCTCGCGCGTCATCCCGAGCGGCTCGAGGAAGTGATCGCCGAGATCGCGATGGGGCGATCCCAGCTCGAGCGTTGAGCGGGGAGTAAATCCGATGGGCGAATCCGCAGGCGTCGACGCGACGCTCGTCGAGATCTTCGCCTCGGCCCAGGGCGAGGGGCCCGAGGTCGGGCGCTCGACGGTGTTCGTGCGCTTCGGCGGCTGCGATCTGCGTTGCCGCTGGTGCGATTCGCCCGGGACCTGGCGACCGACGCCGGGTTGCCGGATCGAGGAGCGCGCCGGCAGCGGGGTCTTTCGCGAGCGGATGAACCCGATCGGGACCGACGAGATCGCCGCGATTGCCGAAGGTCTCGCGGAGCGGCCCTCGACCTGGATCAGCCTGACCGGCGGCGAGCCCCTGCTCCAGCCGGGCGCGATCGCCGCGCTCGCGCGCACGCTCATGGCGCGTGGCCGGCGCGTCTACCTCGAGACCCATGGGCTCCACGCCGCCGCCCTCGCCGAATGCGTCGAGTCCGTCGAGCTCGTGTCGATGGACTGGAAGCTCGCGAGCGACGTCGGCTACGGACCCGGTGTGAAGCCGCTGCCCGGTCGCGATTTCCACGACGCCCACGCCGAGTTCCTGCGCGTGGCGCTGCGGGCACAGCGGGTCTACGTGAAGGTCGTCGTGACGCCGTCGACCCGGGACGACGAGCTCGACGCCATGCTCGAGCGGATCGCGGCGGTGTCCCGCGACGTGCCCCTCGTGATCCAGCCCGTCACACCGAAGGGCGGCGTCGCCGAGCGCCCCAGCGCCGAGCAGTGCCTCGCCTGGCTCGCCCGCGCCGAAGCGCGCCTAACGGACGTGCGCGTGATCCCGCAGACCCATCCGATCTACGGCGTGCTTTAGCGTCGAGAGCGCCTCGGCCTGGTCGAGGGGCGCGGCGGCGCCGAAGCGCTCGGCGAGGTAGGCCTCGGTGATCTCGCGAAAGGCGTGGGCACCCGAGCCCGGCAGCACGTTCGCGACCTCGCCCGCGAAATCCAGGGCCGAGACGTTCTGCGCGCGCCGGATTCCCCGGCGCCCGAGGATTCGCTGCGCCCGCCGGTAGGTCTGCGGAATGCGTTCGGAAGACCGGTCGCGTGCCCGGAGGATGCGACCTGCGACGAAGAGCGCGGTCAGGCCGATGGCCGCGGCGACGAGCCGCCCGTCGAGCCCTTCCCCAAACAGGAGTCGCAGATCGTCGCCCCATCCCGCGGATCCGCGCTCGCGATCGCGCTCACCGGAAATCCCTTCGCTCGCGTCCGGTGAGAGCCGCAGCCAGAGCGCGCGCATGGCCCCGATCTGATCCGCGCTGTCGTAGTCGACGACGTGCTGGAACCACCAGAGCTCGACCGCGCTCGCGACCTGGGCCACGCGCTCGGCGAGCGAGAGATCGGTCTCGGCGCGCAGGCGCCTGTCCGGCGGCGTCGGATCGAAACGGACCCAGCCCGAGCGCTCGAAATGGATCTCGACCCAGGCGTGGGAATCGGCCTGGGTGACCTCGATGAAGCCGCCGACCTCGTTCGGCTGGCCGCCGGCGAAGCCGTTCACGAGTCGGGCCGGGAGACCTTCGGCGCGGGCGAGCACGACCATCGCGCTCGCGAAATACTCGCAGTGTCCCTCGAGCTCGCCGAGCACGAAGGCCTCGATCGGCGAGACGCGGTCGTCGCCGAGCGCCGGCGGCGAGTCGGTGTAGCGGCCCTGCTCGCGGAGCGCGGCTTCGAGGCGCAAAGCGCGTTCGTAGTCGCTGGTTGCGCCGGCGACCATCTCGGCGGCGCGCTCGGCGAGACGCAGATCGAGGGCGGGGAGCCTCAGGTAGCGTCGCGCGGGCCGCGGGCCGCCGGGGCCGGGCTCGAGCGGGGGCAGCGCGCGCTCGCGCCCGAGCTGACTCGGGTTTCGCAGCGGCGTGCTGGCCCAGATCGTGTAGCGCAGGCGTTCGTTCGCGTGGCCGGGGACGTAGAGCGCGCCGTTCGCATCGCGCTCGAGACGCTGGAAGGGACCTTCGATGCGCTGCACGTCGCCGGCACTGAAGAGGACTTCCGCATCGAGGGCCTCGCGCAGGATGCGCTGCACACTGGTCGGCGCATCGGCCCGCGGTCGCAGCTCGATGCCGAAGCGGCCGATTCCGCCGATCGCATGGCGGGGTCCGGAACGCTCGGCCGCCGAGATCGACCAGCTCGTGCCGTCGAAGGCGTCGAAGGCGAGGCCGCGCCAGTAGGCGTCGACGGGCTCCGGCAGCTCGCCCTCGAGCGCTTCGACCCGCAGCACGACCGAGTGGTCGAGGCGAATCCGACCGGCGTCCCCGAGCTCCACCTTGTCGGAGAAGCCCGAGAGCCCCATGCCCGTCCGCAGGCCGCCCTGCAGCACACTCGTCTTGAGCCGTGGCAGGATCACGAAGAGTCCCATCGCGAGGACGACGCACGCGC
>JANMTD010000183.1:0-15806 GCA_031390075.1 Deltaproteobacteria bacterium
GCGGTCTTGCCCGTGAGGTCGATGTCGCGGGCGACTTCCTCGGCGGTCGAATCGAATCCGAATTGTCTCGTCATGATGGGGGGCTCCTGTTGGGGCTCAGCCGATCAGCAGCTCGCGGATCCTCGGGATGCGCACGAACGCGATGCGGCGGCGATTCCAGGTGTAGCAGAGGGCGAGGCCCTCGCCCGAGGCGATCACGGCGGGATAGGAGAACTCGCCGGGCTCCGTCTCGACGTCGAAACGCCAGGGCCAGGAGGCGCCGTTGTCCCGCGAAAAGAGCAGCGAGAGGGGAGTCCGCGGGGCCCAGTTGCCCGGGACGGGATTGCAGGCGAGGGCGAGCGTGCCGTCGGCCAGGCGCGCCAGGTCGAGGGCGCTGTTGTTGTTGGGCACGTCGATCGGGTAGGCGGTCGACCAGCGGTGGCCGTCGTCGTCGGAGTCGCTGCGGTGGACACGGCCGTCGGTCGTGCGAAAGAGCGCGTGCACGCGCCCCGGCTCGGATTCCCAGAGCGTCGGCTGGATCAAGCCCTTGCCCTCGAAGCGCGCGCGATCGATCTCGACCTTCGCGGTCGCGACCCAGCCGTCGATGCCGTTGCGGCTGCGATCGAAGAACGCATCCCAGCGTCGCCACGCTTCGGTCGACGCGCCCGCGAGCCAATCCCCCGAAGCGAGTCGGATCGGTTTGTTGCGCACCGCACCGCGGCCACCGCGGTCGCCGGCGACGAGCGGTGCTGCCCCTTCGAACGTCCGCCCTCCGTCACTCGAGCGCGCGAGCCAGGTCGTCCAGCCGCGGATGCCCGCGCCGACCTTGAATTGCAGCGCGATCTCGCCGGGGGTCGACGCGTCGAGGCGATAGAGGACGGGGTTCCAGTGCGCGACGTCGGCGACCTTCACGGCGAGCCGCGGCGGGCCGAAGGCGGGCTCCGGCGCGGAGGTCGCGGAGGTCCAGATCGCGACGTCGCGGTGGCGCTCGCGGGTGCCGGCGAAGAAGGCGACGAGGACCCGCCCGTCCAGGGTCTCGACGAGGGTCGAGGCGTGGCACTGCGCGAAGGGGCGCGCCTCGCCGAACACGAATGTTCTTTGCACCGCTTCGGGAGAGAGCGATTCGCGTGTCGAGGTCGACTCGGGAGAAAGCACCATTTTTGATTTTCTATGGGTCAGCGGGGATTGCCCTACTCGGGTGTCGGGAAGATGCGGCCGATAGCACGGTCGAACTCCAAGGAGCGTCTCTTGTTGAACGTCGGTAGTGACATTTTGTTCCAGGAACCGACGGTCAGCACCCGGCGGCTGCGCCGGTCGGTCGTGGTCGCGACCCGCGATGATTCGATCTCGGTCCGCTTCGTCAGCGAGCCCTTTCCGTTCGAGGTCGGTCAGGAGGTCCTGATGTACTTCAACGGGAAGCGCGAGTTCATGCAACAGGTCGGTCGGATCCGGGAGATCGAGCGCTCGGAGGCGCCCGTGGCCCCGGCCGCGGCGGCCGACGCGGTGGACGCGGCTGCTTCAGCCGAATTGACCGACCTGCAAGAAAAGAAGGAAGGCCCGGTCATCGAGATCGAGCCGATCGGCGACCCGATCTCGGCTGAGAATCGCCAGCACTACCGGGTCAGCACGATCTCGGCGGGAATCGAGGCTCGCCTCGGCAAGGAGTCGAACCTCCATGTCCAGGATCTGAGCGCGACGGGCTTCGCCGTGCTCGCGGACGAGAAGTACGCGCTCGGTCAGGTGATCGAGGTCGACGTGCGCCACGGCGACGAGGCCTGCCACGGACTCGTGTCGATCCAGAGCTCCCGCGAGCTCGAGTCGGGTCGGCTTCGATACGGCCTGCGCGCCATCGAGAAGGACTCCCACGCGCGGGATTTCCTCTCGACCCTGCAGCGCATCTCGCTGGCCGTCCAGCGCGACCAGCTCGCGCGAACGGGCGGGGCGCGTTAGGCGCTCCCGCTCCCGATTCCGCCGCGCTCCCTGTCAGCGTCCGCTGAAGCGCGGGGGACGTTTCTCGAGAAACGCCCGCATGCCTTCGGCGGTGTCCTCGGTCGCCGTGCAGGCGGCCTGGGCGACGGCCTCGATCTCGAGCGCTTCGGTCATCGAGAGCGTGCTCGCGCGGTGGAGACTCTGCTTGATCTGCGCCAGCGCGATCGGCGGCCGCTCGGCCAGGGCCGCGAGCTTCCCCTCGACGGCGGCCTCGATCGCCGCGGTCGCGTAGATCTCGTTGACGAGCCCGTACTCCTTCGCCGTCTCCGCCGAGACCCAGTCTCCGAAGAACGCGAGCTCCTTCGCCCGCTGCATGCCGACCAACCGCGGCAGCAGCCATGAGCCACCGCAATCGAGCGATAGACCGCGCCGGACGAAGATCTCGCAGAAGCGCGCCGAGGTCGACGCGTAGACGAGGTCGCAGGCGAGGGCGAGGTTCGCACCGGCCCCGGCCGCCACGCCTTCGACGAGGGCGACGACGGGCTTCGGATGATTGTGGAGCGCGCGGATCGCACGACCGTAGACGCGGTTCATCACGTCGAGGGTCACCGACGCCGGCGAGCCCGGCCGTCTCGGCTCGGGCCCGGGCTCGGGTGCGAGGTCGCCCCCCGAACAGAAATTCCCGCCGGCGCCGCGAATCAGGACCGCGCGGACGTCGCCGTCCGCTTCGAAATCGTCGAGCGCGTCCGCGAGCTCCCGCGCCATGCGCGGATCGATCGCGTTCTTCTTCTCGGGGCGGTCGAGCAGGATGCGCCCGATCGAATCCCGCTTCTCCACCTTCAACGTCGAGAGCTCCATCCCGTCTCACTCCTATCCGCTGTCGCAGGGAAGGCGCAGAAAATCAGTCGCGGCGAGCCCCGCGAACGCCGACGGCCTCGAGCAGCGCATAGAGCGGATCGCCCGCGTCGCGCCGGCTCTTCGCGTGGCCCTCCGGAATCTCCCACCACGCCTCGGCCGGGAGCCGGATCGACCACTCCCCGATCGCGACCCGGCTCGCGATCTTCCAGACGCCCGCGCGCCGCTCGAAGCGGTCGAGATAGCGGAAGCTCGTGGCGAGATTCTGGTGCGGCTTCGCCGGGTCGCCGCGGTGGATCGAGATGCCGTAGGTCTCGGCGGCGGCTTGATTGACGATGGAGTCGGGGATGGAGTCGGGGGCGTCGCCGAATTCGATCGTGATCTGGCTCAGCGCGTGGGTCGTGAAGCGGTAGCGGGCGAGCAGGCCGTCGACCCAGACGATGTATTCGTCGGCGCTGCCGACGAAGCTGCCGTGGTGGTCGGTCGCGTCGTCGTGGTAACAGGCGCGGACGAGGGCGAGGTCGCGGCGGTCGATGCCGCGGCAGTACGCGTGGATCACGCGCTCGATCTCCTGCCGGTCGAGAAGCTGCTCGAGGAGTCGGGCGCGGCGCGCATCCATGCGGTCACGCTAGCCAGCGGCAACGAGGCGGTCGAGGCGACCGGATCGCCGGCCCCGGACGCCCGGGCTCGCGGCGGGGCCCGCGGCTATGCTCGGCCGGGCCTCAGACCCGAGGCGATCCACAGGAGTTCGATTCGTGAGCGCATCCCCCTCCCTCCGCTTCGGCGTCATGTTTGGCTACTGGCAGGCGCAACCCAACCCGAATTTCGTCGAGATCGCGCAGTCCGCCGAGAGCCTCGGTTTCGACTCCGTCTGGACCGCCGAGGCCTGGGGCTCCGACGCCTTCACGCCGCTGACCTGGATCGGTGCCCACACGACGAAGATCAAGCTCGGCACCTCGATCGTCCAGATCTCGGGCCGAACGCCGACCTCGACCGCGATGCATGCCCTGACCCTCGACCACCTGACGAAGGGCCGCGTCATCCTGGGCCTCGGCGTCTCGGGGCCGCAGGTCGTCGAGGGCTGGTACGGCAGGCCCTTCGACAAGCCGCTCGCACGCACGCGTGAGTACATCGACGTCATCCGCCAGGTGCTGCAGCGCGAGAAGCCCGTGAAGAACGACGGCCCGCACTACCCGATTCCCTATTTCGGCGAGGGCGCCTGGGGCATGGGCAAGCCGCTCAAGTCGATCACGCATCCCCTGCGCGCGGATCTCCCGATCTACCTCGGCGCCGAGGGGCCGAAGAACGTCGCGCTGGCGGCGGAGATCTGTGACGGCTGGATTCCGCTCTGGTACGCGCCGACCCGCGAAGAGGTCTACGCCGATTCGCTCGTGAACGCGAAGGAGGACTTCGACATCGTCGTGCCGGTCACGGTCCACGTGACCGACGATCTGCAGGGCGCCTACGACGCGATTCGGCCGTCGCTCGGCTTCTACATCGGCGGCATGGGCGCGAAGGACCGAAACTTCCACAAGGATTTGATGGGGCGCATGGGCTACCCGGCCGAAGCGCAGAAGATCCAGGATCTCTTTTTCGAGGGGAAACGGGGCGAGGCGATCGCCGCCGTGCCCAACGCCTTCATCGACGACATCGCGCTCGTCGGCTCGAAGGAGCGCATTCGCGATCGGCTCGCGGCCTGGAAGGAGAGCCGCGCACGGACGCTGCTCATCCACGCCCCGAGCCCCGAGGCGCTGAAGCAGACCGCCGAAGTGGTGATGGGGTGAGGAGCGGCATCGCACGAATGCGATCGGCGCGGGAGTAGAGACATGAAGTTCGGTTATTTCGGTCTCAACGTGGGGACCTTCGCCCATCCGGATGCGATCGAGCGCCTCGTCGTGGCGGCGGAGCAGCTCGATTTCGAGTCGATCTGGACGGGCGAGCACGTGATTCTCGTCGATCCCCAGGTTGCGCCGTCGCCGGTCCCGCCGCATTCGCCCTTCGTCGACACGATCGCGAGCCTCGCCTTCGCCGCCGCCAAGACGACGCGCATCAAGATCGGCTCGGGGATCATCCTGATCGCGCAGCGCGATCCGATCGTGCTCGCGAAGGAGCTCGCCGGGATCGACGTGCTCTCGAAGGGGCGATTGCTCGTGGGTGTCGGGGTCGGGTACGTGAAGGGCGAGTTCGATGCGTTGGGCATTCCCTTTGACGAGCGCGGGCCGCGGGCGTCGGAGCACATCGAGGTCCTCCGCACGCTCTGGACCTCCGAGAAGCCGGCGTTCGACGGGAAGTTCACGAAGTTCGCGGGGATCCAGTCGCGGCCCTTGCCGGTGCAGAAGCCGCATCCGCCGATCCATGTCGGGGGCATGTCGCCGCCCGCCCTTCGCCGGGCGGTCGCCCAGGGCAACGGCTGGTACGGGTTCTTCCTGGATGTGGCGGGAACGAAGAAGACGATCGAGGCGCTCGCCGAGGTGGCGAAGCGGGTCGAAAGACCGGCGTCGCTCGGAAAGCTCGAGATCAGCGTGACCCCGCCCGGCCCGGTCGACGCGGATACGGCGAAGCGCTTCGAGGATCTCGGCGTCGACCGCCTCGTCGTGATGCGCGGCTTCCAGGACATGGCCGGCAAGCGGGAGCGGAGCGCCGAGGACGCGGTGATCGGATTCCTCGAGGAGACGTCGAAGGCGCACCGGCTCGGCTGAGCTCGGGGTTGCTCCCGTCAGCGCTTCAGGTGCTCGCCTGAGAGGGCGAGAAGGGTATGGGACGGACGTCCGGTCCGGCCGATGTTCGTTCGGTCCGGGTGCGCCACGGGGCGCGCAATGGGAGTCGACATGAACGCGATCCTGTACACGCTGAACATCATCATCCTCTCGAGCCTCGTGGCCCTGGGGCTTCAGTGGCCGCCGGCGCTCTTCGCATTTCTCGTCGTCGGCCCGCTCTCGATCCTCAGCGTCTGGGGCATCTCGAATGGCGGGGTCTCGGCGCGCACGATCTTCGTGACGATGGCGGCAGTGGCGATCTCGGCGCTCGCGGGGCTCAGCTACATCTGGCCCGCGGCCTGGTACGGGATGCTGCTCGTCGGGCCGATCGTGCTGCTCGGCCTCGTCGACATGCTGCAGTCGAAGCAGACGATCCGGCGCAATTTTCCGGTGATCGGCCACGCGCGTTACGTGATGGAGATGGTCCGCCCCGAGATCCAGCAGTACTTCATCGAGAACAACATCGAGGGCCGCCCGTTCAACCGCGAGGAGCGCTCGCTGATCTACCAGCGCGCGAAGGGCGCCGTCGACACGCTGCCCTTCGGCACGCAGCGCGACGTCTACGAGACGGGCTACGAATGGATCAATCATTCGATGATGCCGGTCGAGCCCAAGGAGCACGAGCCGCGGGTCTGGTTCGGACAGGGGCGCTGCGCGAAGCCGTACTCGGCCTCGATCTTCAACGTCTCGGCCATGAGCTACGGCGCGCTCTCCGCCGCCGCGATCATGTCGCTGAACCGCGCGGCCAAGGAAGGCGGGTTCTCGCACAACACGGGCGAGGGCTCGATCTCGCCGGTGCACATGCAGGGCGGCGACCTCGTCTGGCAGGTCGGCACGGGCTATTTCGGCTGTCGCGCGCCGGATGGCCGCTTCGATCCCGGCTCCTTCGCGGACAAGGCCAACCGCGACGAAGTCAAGATGATCGAGGTCAAGATCTCCCAGGGTGCCAAGCCGGGCCACGGCGGCATCCTGCCCGCGAAGAAGATCACGAAGGAGATCGCGGCCATCCGCGGCGTCGTGATGGGCAAGGACGTCAACTCCCCGCCCGCTCACAGCGCCTTCACGACGCCGATCGGACTGCTCGAGTTCGTGACGCAGCTGCGCGAGCTCTCGGGCGGAAAGCCGGTCGGCTTCAAGCTCTGCATCGGCAAGCGCCGCGAGTTCCTCGCCGTCTGCAAGGCGATGCTCGAGACGGGCCTGGTCCCCGATTTCATCACGATCGACGGTGGCGAGGGCGGGACGGGTGCCGCGCCCTTCGAGTTCTCGAACAGCCTGGGGACGCCGCTCCTCGAGGGCCTGACCTTCGCGCACAACGCCCTCGTCGGGATCGGCCTGCGCAGCCAGATCCGCATCATCGCCTCGGGCAAGGTCTCGAGCGGCTTCACGCTGGCGCGCACCATCGCCCTCGGCGCCGACACCTGCAATGCGGCGCGCCCGATGATGCTCGCGATGGGCTGCATCCAGGCGCGCAAGTGCAACACGAACGAGTGTCCCGTCGGCATCGCGACCCAGAATCCCGCGCTGACGATCGGCATCGTGCCCGCAGAGAAGTCGAAGCGCGTCGCGCGCTACCACCGGGAGACGATTCGCGCGGCGGTCGATCTGATGAGCGCGGCGGGCCTTTCGGCGCCGGCAGAGCTGCGGCCGTGGCACGTCATGCGGAGGGTCTCGCAGCTCGAGGTGCGCCACTACGGCGAGATCTTCGAGTACCTGGCGCCGGGGGCGCTGCTGCGCGACGACCTGCCGGAGAGCCTCGCCCGCGCCTGGGAGGCGGCGGACGCTTCGACGTTCGCCCATCAAGAGCCGGTGCCCGGCGTGCACCTCCGAATGACGTCCGCCAACGCGAGCTTCGCGATGCGCGCGCATCCGTAGGCGGCCGCTCGGGCGCGCGAGCTATCTCCGAAACGCGCGCTGCCAGCGTTTCTTCGGATCGTCGAATCTGACCTTCTTCGGATCGAAGGCGTCGCGCTCGAACCCGGCTCCGCACCATTCCGCAATTTCGGCGTGATCCGGATGCGCGGGATTCGCGAGGATCTCGAGTAGCGACTCGAATCCGTGCACGCCGCCGCAGTCCTCCGGCGGACATGCCCGCTCCCCGGCCAGGCAACGCGGCCGACGACCTGCGCCGGCCAGGACGACGTCCTCGAATAGGATGAAATGCTGCCAGTCGTCCCCGAAGTCGTAGACGTAGGTGGCCGGTGCAGCGTCCCGGAGCGTTTCCCAGCGGTAGTAGTGCGAGATGCGAACTTCCCAGCCGGCGAGGCAGGGTCGCTCGTCCGGGAAATCCTCGTCCGGAATGCCGACGAGCTGGACGCCGCTCTGGCTCGGGTCGATCAGGCGGAACTCGTGGAGGTGGGAGTCCTGCCAGCCCATCGCGTCCTGGATCGCGACATGAAGGTCCCAGAACGAATAGTCGCTCGGCACCTGGATGCGACGCCACACGAGGGGTTTCGTCTTGGCCAGCACCACCAGAAACTGGAGCGCGTGACGGGGAAGGGACTTCGGCGGCTTGGATTTCGGGCGGAGCGGGGCGACTTTGGCTGCCATCTCGTCCTCAGGGGGCAGTGTTCCATCGAGGAACGGAATTCTCGGACATCTTCACCGCGACACGCAGAACCGTCTGAAGAACACGGATACCTGGGCCTTGTCGATGTTGCCCCGTGCGGTGTCATCGATCAATGCGTAGAGCTCGTCCGCGTCCGCCTCCAGACGCTCGCCGTTCAATCCAAGAAAGACGAGCGCACACATAAACGCGGTGCGCTTGTTGCCGTCGACGAATGGGTGATTGCGCGCGATGTGGAAGAGATAAGCCGCAGCCATCTCGAACACGCTCGGATGCAGGAACTCGCCGTCGAAAGTCGTCTCGGGCATCGCGATCGCGGATTGAAGGAGCGCCAGGTCGCGGAGTCCGCTTGCCCCGCCGTACCGGCGCACCTGATCGGCGTGGAGGGCGAGCACTTCGTCGAGGGTCAGGAAGACGGGGTCGTTCACTCAGCGAGTCGACGGAAGACGCCACCGTACTGCTCGTGCGCCTCGGCCACGAGATCAGCGGTCCGCTTCTTGCGTTTCCGGTCACGCACGGGTGTGACGACGAGGACGTCCCCGTCGGTCGAGAGCTCGAGATCGGTCTCCGCGTCGATCGACAACGCATCGAGCAGGGGTCGGTCGATGACGAGAGCCAGACTGTTCCCGGAACGTGTGAGTCGTTTCACCATGTCCGCACGTTAGCACTCGTTCGTACGTACGGACGATCTCTGGGAATCAGGGCAGGGGATCGAGCAGGATCTCGGTGCGGTCGTGCTCGATCACGCCCCAGTCGCCCATCTCGTCGGCACCGAGCTCGCGCTCGACGACGCGCAGACGGCCGGCCGTGAACTCGAAGCGGGTCGCGACGCTGGCGCGGTCGGTCTCGAACTCGATGAAGCTGCCGGGCTCGACGAAGCGCGCGACGGCATTGAAGAAGCGGGCCATCGGCCGCGCCGGCAATTCGTCCATCATGCCCTCGCGGCCCATGCCGCTGATGCCGCCGCCCGGGATCTCCTGGATGACCGCGTGCTCGCCGAGGGAGACCAGCGTGCGCAGGGCCTCGGCGAAGGTCTGGGCCGCGCTGAAGGCGCGGTAGGCGCTTTCGTCCCGGCCGATTCCCATCTCGTGATAGACGGCTTGCGAGGGGAAGGTCGACTTGAGCTGTGCGACAGCCGCTCGCTCGGCGGCGGCGTTCATCCGAAATTGCGCCTTCTCGATCCAGACCGCGGTTCCCATGGACACACTCCGATGCGGGTTGGGCTGATTGCCCCGTGGGACCCGATCGCCCCAGGACATGCCCGTCATTGCTCCCTCGGATCGCCGCGGCCGGGTCTTGAGAGTTGGTCTTCGATCCACTGGGCGAACTTCCGGATGATCTTCCGGATCCGTCGATCGAAGCGCCCCGGCCGAGTACCGTTCGGCTCTTCTCGGCCCTCTGCAGAGGAGGGCTGCGCACTCGATTGCGCAGGAGGATCGAGGCTTGGGGACCGACGCGAGAGTCGCATTGTCCGAGGAGGCGCGAGCGGGGCTTCCGGCGCGTTGGCGCCGGGCCTTCGAATGGGCCGAGCGCGAGCTCGGAGGTCGCGTCATCGCCTGGGAGCCGCAGCCCCGCTGGCGGCCCGCCTGCTTCTTCGAGCTCGAGCGTGCGGGCGGCGAGGTCCTCCCCCTCTATTGGCGCGGCGCCCGCAGCGAGTGGCACCGCGACGCGCGCCCCCTCGAACGCGAGATGCGCGTGATCGAGGTCCTCGAGCGCAACGGCGTCCGCGTCCCCCACGCCTACGGCCTCTGCACCGATCCGCCGGGCCTCGTGCTCGAGAAGCTCCCGGGGCGCTTCAATCTCTCGACGGCGACCGACGATCGCCACCGGCGCGCCGTGCTCGACGAGTACCTCGTGCAGCTCGCGCGGATCCACTCGATCCCGATCGAGGAGTTCGAGGCGATCGGCTTCGACCGGCCGAGGAGCGGAGAGCAGAGCTGTTACGGCGAGACGCGGCGCTTCGAGCGCGACTACCGCGCGGCCAAGCAGGGCCCCGAGCCGATGATCGAGTTCCAGCTCGCCTGGTGCAAACGCAACGTGCCCCGGGATCGTCAGGAGTTCTCGTTCCTCGTCTGCGACTCCGGGCAGTTCATGTTCGACGACACCGGGCTCACGGGCCTGATCGACTTCGAGCTCGGCTACATCGGCGACTACGCCGCGGATCTCGCGGGGCTGCGCACGCGGGATCTCTCCGAGCCGATCGGCGAGCTGGGCCGCGCGATGCGGCGCTACGGCGAGATCAGCGGTCGCGAGATCGACCTCCGCGCAATCGACTACCACACGGTGCGCTTCGCGATGCTGAACCCGCTCTCGCTGGCGGCGGCCCTCGCGAAGCCCTCCCGCGACGCCAACTATGTCCAGTATCTCGGCTGGTCGGTCTGCTACGGGCGCGCGGGGCTAGAGGTGATGGCGCGCTATGTCGGGCTCGAGCTCGATCCACCGCGGCTGCCCGAGGCCGAGCCCTCCCGCCGCGCGATCGCCCACGCCCATCTCGTCGACCTGCTCGACCCGGCCCGGGTCGCAGGCAGCGATCCCGTCGACCGCGAGCGCAGCTACGATTTCGACCGCATGCAGCGGCTCGCCATCTACCTCGAGCGCTCGGACCGCTTCGGCGCCGCCCTCGACGCGGACGACCTCGACGACGTCGCGAAGCTGCTGGGATCGCGGCCGGCCTCGTGGCAAGAGGGGGACGCTCGGCTCGAACGGCTGATCGCCGAGTCCGGGCCCGAGCGCGATGCCGAGTTCATTCGCTATTTCCACCGACGCCTGGCGCGAGAGGAGTCGCTTCTCATGCCGGTCCTGCGCGAGCAGGAGAACGCATCGCTGCCTCCCCTTTTTGATTGAAGAAGACTGAGGAGCCGAATCGATCATGACCCAGATCCTCCCGCTGACTGGCTACCGCGTGGTCGACCTCGCCGACGAGAAGGGCGAGCTCGCCGGCCGGATCCTCGCGGATTTCGGTGCCGAGGTGATTCGGGTCGAGCCGCCGCAGGGCGCTCGCTCGCGGCGGCTCCCGCCCTTCGCACCGTCCGGCAAGAGCCTCTACTTCGCCTATCGCAACTCGAACAAGCTGGGCCACGTGCTCGATCTCGAGACCGACGCGGGGCGGGCAGGGCTCCTCGATCTGCTCGCGCGGGCGGACGTCCTGATCGAATCGGAGTCGCCCGGCCGGATGGCCGCACTCGGCCTCGATCCCAAGGTCCTCTCCGAGAAGTTCCCGCAGCTCGTGGTGCTCTCGATCTCCGACTTCGGGCAGACCGGTCCGTACCGGGACTGGGTCGCGACCGACTCGACGATGTGCGCGATCGCCGGCATGCAGTTCAAGGCCGGTGTCGCAGACCGCGAGCCGCTCTTTTCGCCCGGCGCGATGGCCTACGACATCGCCGGCATCATGGGCTCCTTCGCCGCGATGACGGCGCTCTTCCAGCGCGAGCGGACGGGCTACGGCCAGATCCTCGATCTGTCGGTCCTCGAGGCGGTGGCCCAGCAGACCGACTGGTCCTTCTCGAACGGCTCGATGACCGACGCAAAGCTCCAGGAGACGCAGCAGTCGCGCATGGGCTCGGGGCCGATCTACAAGATCTTTCCGTGCAAGGGCGGCTTCGTGCGCCTCGTCATCATGGCGCCTCGGCAGTGGCGGGCGATGCGGGCTTGGCTCGGGGAGCCCGAATATCTGCAGGACGCGAAGTACGACTCGTTCCTCGGTCGCATGGAGATCGCGGATGCGCTGAACGTGATCGTCGGCGATCTGTTCGCGACGATGACCCACGAAGAGGTCGCCTTCGAGGCGCAGAAGCGCGGGATCGTCTGTACACCGGTGCTGGCCCCCGGCGAGGTCCTCGAGAACGTCCACTTCCGCTCGCGCAAGACCTTCGTCGACGCCGAGTTTGCTCCGGGCGAGAGCGGACCGATCGCCTCGGGCTTCTTCGAGCTCGACCGCGAGCGCCAGGGCTATCGCCACCGTGCCCCGGAGCTGGGCGAGCATTCGGCGAAGATCGCCGCCGGCCTCTGGTCCGATTTCCGATCGAAGCCCGTCCACCCGCGGCCCGCGCCGTCGCTGCCGTTCGAGAACCTGCGGCTTCTCGACTTCGGAATCGGCGGCGTCGGCGTCGAGGCGGGACGGCTCTTCGCCGAGTACGGTGCGGACGTCATCAAGGTCGAGAGCAAGGTCTATCCCGACTTCATCCGCGTCGTGATGGGCACGCAGATCAGCGGCTCGTTTGCATCGTCCTCCCGCTCGAAGCGGGGCCTCGGCGTCAACCTGAAATCGGAGGAAGGTCGAAGGCTGCTCCACGAGCTCGTCCGCCATTCCGATGTCATCACCGAGAACGGCTCGACCGGCACGATGGACTCCCTCGGCCTCGGCTACGAAGCGCTCTCGAAGACCAACCCGCGCATCGTCCTCGCGAGCAGCCAGCTGCTCGGCGACCACGGCGCCTGGGCGGACTGGATCGGGTACGGCCCGAGCACCCAGCCGATCGGCGGCCTCGTCCATCTCTGGGACTACCGCGACAGCAGTGAGCCCGCCGGCTCGACCTCCATCTTCCCGGACCATCTCGCCGGGCGGCTGCTCGCGATCAGCGCGCTGGCCGGGCTCTTCCGGCGCTTCAAGACCGGCCGCGGCGGCCACGCCTCGGTCGCCCAGGCCGAGGCCGTCGCCAACATCCTCGGCGATCAGCTCTTGAAGGAGGGCGTGGCGCCGGGCACCGTCGGGCCCCGCGGCAATCGCAGCGAGCGCGGCGCGCCCTGGGGCTCGTATCCCTGCGCGGGCAACGACCAGTGGGTCGCGATCACGGTCCGCGACGACGAGGACTGGGCGAAGTTGAAGGTTGCGATCGGGGATCCCGAGTGGGCGAAGGACGCGCGTTATGCGACGGCGGCGGGCCGCGCCGCCGACCACGACGCGATCGACGCGAAGCTCGTGGAGTGGACGCGCGCGCGTTCACCGAAGGCCGTGACGTCGGTCCTCCAGATGTTCAAGGTCCCGTCGGCCCCCATGTACACCGCCCGCGACCAGCTCCACGACACGCACTTCCAGGCGCGTGGTTACCCGCGCTGGATCGAGCAGCAGGTCGTCGGCTGGATGGCGATGGAGGGCCCGTGCTTCCAGGCGAGCGGCATGAGCGACGTCGCGATCTTCCAGGCGCCGCTGGTCGGGGAGCACACGCGGGCGATCGCGCGAGATCTGCTCGGGCTCACAGAGGACGAGATCGAAGCGAAGATCAAGGCAGAAATCCTCGAGTCGCCGCACTGAGGCGGAGCGAACACGCGGTCGCTCGGCGTTGCTGCGGCGGACCCGAGATCCATCACGTCACCTCTTCATCCGCGGGTTGCGACGAGTCAAGCCAGGTTTCCACCTCGAGCCTGCCGCCGCTGCCCTGATCCGATCAGCCTGAGGACGCCGGCCAGCAGACCCAGCCCGCCCGCCGGCTCCGGCACCTGCAGCGCATCCAGGTCCGCCGGTCCCCAGTCCGCATCGGCGTTCGAGCCGTCGAACTCCAGGCTCCAGGTTCCGCCGACGTTTCGCAGGATGTCCTCGTCCTGGAAGGTGATGGCGCCGACCGTCCCCCCGGTATCGAACGAGACGAGATAGCCGCCGCCCACGAGCGCCTGGGCGCCGTCGACGTCGAGGGACGGGTCGATGCCCACGGTCGATCCATCGAAGACCTTCGTGTAGGCCCCGCCGATCACCTTGACGACATCTTCGTCGGCGGCCGTAATGCCACCCGGGAGACTCACGTCCGTATCAAAGGAGAGGACGAGCCCATTGCTGAAGCCGATCGCGTCGACCTGCACGCCGCTCGGAATGCCGCGGGCGGATCCGTCGAAGAGCAGCGAGTGCGTGGCGCCGTTCCAGGTGACGACGTCGTTCGGGCTCGCGACGACGCCCCCCGAGAGCGTGGCCGCCGTGTCGAGGGAGAAGAGGAACGTCCCTCCGCCCGCGTCCGCATAACCGGTGACGTCGGCCGATTCGGGAATCGTGCCCAGGTTCTGGAGCGCGACGATGCCGAGCTGGTTGTCGGCGGCGACGGCGTGGTCGCTGGTCGTCAGGTTCGCCGCCCCGAGCTGGATCGTGACGTCGGGGGAGGCGGCGACGACTTGTTGGGCGAGGGAAGGTGCTGGAATGCAGACGCAGACGAGGAGGGCAGCGGCCAACACGGGCGCGAGGCGCGCTTCCGTGTGGCTCCGGGCGGGCGTCGTCATCGTCATGGGACTCCGCGTCTGGACTCGATCGGACATGGTGTTCTCCTTCGTCTTTCTAGAGGGTTTCTCTAGAGGTTCCCACTGCGCTCGCCCAGGCTCAGGCCTCACGGGCACAACGCCGCGCCGCCGATCAGGTTGCAGGCGACAGCGAAGCCGCCCGAAAGATTCAAGGCCAGATTGCCAACTATGACGTTGAGGCCCAAGGCGGTCGAATCCTGCGACGCGGGACTGCCGGGCGCCGTGATGCCTCGATCGACGTTTCCGTTGGCGATGTTCTCCATCAACTGACTGCTGCCGAGTGCCGCAATGCCATCGTCCAGGTTCACCTGCGCCTGGCAGCCGCGAACCAGGGACTTGTTCCCCACGAAGACTCCATCCACGCCGTTGGCATTGGCCACGCAGCCCTCGACCGTGAAGTCGCCATTGACTCCGATGATTCCAGTTCCGCCGTTCACGTCCGCCACGATGTTGCTCACACGGCTGCCGCGATCCCCCTCGATCCCGTCTAGAAAGTTCAAGCGAGCCACGCTGTCGATGACGATCGACGCCAACCCAACGCGGATCCCATCCCCACAGTTCCCCTCCGCGGTCACTCGCTCGACGCGGGAATTTGCACCGAACAGGAGGATCCCATCCGACCCCATTCCACGAACGTGTCCGTTCGCGACAGTGACGTCATTCGCACTCGTGCTCACCCCGTCGCCGATTCCTGATGCCGTGCACACCTGGCCAGGACCGGCATACGTGTTCGTGCCCTGGATCGCAAATCCGTTCAGGTCGAGGTGGACACCCGGTGCGCCGATCGAGATCAGCGTGACGTTCTGGCTCGGAGGCGTCAGGTTGCTCGTCAACCGATAGCCTCCCCCAGCGACGACCTGCACCGGGAAGCCGGCCGTGTCTCCCGAGAAGCACCCGGGCCCGGACGCGCAGACCTGATTGATCTCCAACACGCCGTCGACCGCGTGCGCGCTCGAAGCAATCAGGCCAACAATGAGGATCGCCCATACACTGGTCCGCATCTCTTTCTCCTTCGATTTCTCTGGCTGGACGCTATCGTCGCCGACGTCTTGCAGTTTATTATGCCGAGAGCATCACGGGCATGACACGAGACCCCCTAGCACCGAGCAGGCGACCTGAACGACGAATCCCGAGACGGCCCCGAACGGGTTCCCGTTCGCCGTGATGAAGCCCATCCCGCTATTCCCATTCGTCATTTCAACTCCATTGATGCCATTGCCGTTCGTCGAGCTTCTGAGGACCAACGAGCCGGTGCTCACGGAGATGCCATAGCTGGTGTTGTTGCTCGCCATGCTGTCGGTCACCAGAGACGCCGCCGATGGAAGCGCGATCCCCGAGGTGCTGTTGCTGTTCGCGACGCAGCCTTCGACGCTCACGTAGCCCGTCGGCCCAAAGATCCCGTTCCCGAGATTCGAGCTCGCCACGCTGCCGCTGATCCGGCTGGTCGGGTTCACAATGATCCCATGGCCCGAGTTGTTCCGGGCCACGCTGTCGGTGACGAG
>JANMTD010000576.1:0-1812 GCA_031390075.1 Deltaproteobacteria bacterium
GCCTCGGCGTCGAAACGATCCCGGTCTTCGAAATCGAACCGGTCGAATCGCATGGCGATCTCCTGAATCTCGCCGCTGATGGTCTTCATTGCCCGCGCCGCATTGAGCGCATAGTTAACAGGGTTGTTCACCTCGTGAGCGATCCCCGCCGCCAGCTCGCCCACGGCTGCCAATCTCTCCGACTGAACCAGCTGGGTCTGCGTCCGATTCAGTCGATCGAGCGCGGCCTCCAGCTCCGAATTCCGCTCTGCGACCTCACGCTGAGCCTCTCGAAGTCGAATGAGCGACCTCGCCCGCGCCATGACTTCCCGCGGATGGAAGGGCTTGGTGACATAGTCATCCGCCCCGAGCTCGAGCCCCCGAACCTTCATCTCCCCTTCCGCCTTCGAGGAGACGATCATGACGGGAATCTCTCGCAGCCTCTCGTTCGACTTGATCCGCTCGCAGAGCTCCGTTCCGCTGAGCCCCGGCATCATGACGTCCGTGACGACGAGGGCCGGCGGGTCCGCCTCGATCTTTTGGAACGCCTCCAGCCCGTTCTTCGCGGTCTCGACGTCGAACTCCTTGTCGAGCACGAACCGGAGCAGCTCCCGCATGTCTCGATTGTCATCGGCGACGAGGACGCGAGGCCGTCTCCGCTCGGCCGGGACCGTACCCGCCTGCGCAGGCACCGGCGTCCCCTCATTCTGGTCATTCCAACGATCGACGCTGACCCCGATCTCGACGAAGCGATCGACCTTGATTGGGGAGCCATTTCGATCGGACTGCGCGGCTTCATCCGCCGCGGGACTCGACTCCGGCGCGACCGCCATGTCCGCGCCTTGCTCCTGGTCGCGCTTCTCGGTCTCCGCGCGGACCGGTGAGGGAAGGAAGACATGCATCGTCGTTCCGTGCCCAAGCCCCTCGCTGGTCGCCCAGATGCGCCCGTCGTGGAGGTGGATCAGCTCCCCGACGAGCGACAGGCCTATTCCGGTTCCCTCGTGCTTTCTCGTCGCGGAGGAGTCGACCTGGGAGAACCGATCGAAGATCCGGACGAGCTGGCTTTCCTCGAGTCCGATGCCGGTGTCCATGACCTCGATCTGGACCCCGCCTTCGACCTCTTCGCATGAGACGGACACGACGCCGCTGGGATTCGTAAACTTGATGGCGTTGCCAACGAGATTGATCAGGATTTTGTCGAGGGCGTCGCGATCGACGATCGCGCGGACGTCTGCGGTCTTCCCTTCCCGTCGCTCGACACGCAGCCCCTTTTTCTCGGCGAGGGCCTGGGTTCCCCGGACGAGCTCGTCGATGAACGGGACGAGGTCGATTGGACGCTTCGACAGCGAGAACTTCTTGTCTTCGAGCTTCGCAAGATCAAGGAGGTCGTTGATCAGCTTCAGCAGCCGTTGCCCGTTGGCGTTCATCACGCCAAGCACGTTCTTGGCCTGATCGGAAATCTGCCCGTATTCCCCCGATCGGAGGCTGTCGAGGGGCGCGATCATGAGAGTCAGCGGCGTCCGCAGCTCGTGATGGACATTCGCTGAGAACCGATTCTTGGCGTCGTCGAGCTTCGCGAGCTGGTCGCGGGCGGCGGCAATTTCTTCGCGCCGCAGGAAATCCCGGAACCGCAGTCGTTCGAGTAGCGCGCAGCTGAAGACACACTCGATGGCGGCCGCACCCGGAAAAAACAGATTCACGAAATACTCGCGCGGCCCGAACTCGCCGAAGCCGGCAAACGGGAGGCTCGCAAAGCAGGTGAAGAGCGTCCCGACGACGACGCACGCCTGCATCGAGGATGCTTCTGCGCGTCACTGAGCATCGGAGAACACG
>JANMTD010000610.1:0-6090 GCA_031390075.1 Deltaproteobacteria bacterium
CTCGCCACCGCGGATCGCGGCGTTCGCATCAACGATTTCGGGAACATCGCGACGCCCGTCGGCACGTCGATGCGGACCGGGCGAGAGCCGGCCGGCGGACGGGTCCGACGTTCCCAGTACCAGTGCGCGGAGGATCGCAGCGATTGCGTCACCCAGTAGATAGTGACGTTCGTGAGCAGCTCGTCGCGACTGAAACGCGACTCGATGTCGCCGTTGCAGTCGCTCCAGACTCGGTATTTCTCGATGATCCAGGCCATGGTCCCGACTGGAGAATCGTGCATCGCGTACGCCAGCGTCTGGGGTCGTGTGCTCTGGATGGCGGAATAGCCCCCCTCCTCGACCAGCCATTTCGCCGTCGTCGCCGCGAACTCGGTCTCCTCCTCGGTCGCCTCGTCACCCTCGCCGAGGATGCCGAGAGGGAGCGGAAGATGGATTCCCGCGACCGCCTTCGGGTCCAGATAGGCCATGCTCGTCGCGATGAAGGCGCCGCGGTCGCCCCCGTGGACGAGGAATCGCTCGCGGCCGAGGACCTCCTTCATCAATCGGATGAAGAGCGCCGCGCATTCGTCGACCCCGAAGCCCGCCGTGCGGGGAATCGACGAGAAGCCGTGGCCCGGGAGCGACGGCACGACTACGTCGAATCCGTCCGCGAGCAGGGGGGCGATCTTCGCCATTTCGGCGAACGAGCTCGGCCAGCCATGGATCAACATCAGCGCCGGACGGCGCGACGCGGTGCCGCCACCCACCCGGGCGAAATGGATGTCCAACCCGTCGAGGGTGCATTTGAAGCCGGGTAGCTCGCGGTTCAGCCTGGCTTCCTGCGCGCGCCAATCGAATCCGTGGGCCCAGTAGTCGGCGAGCTCGCGGGCGTAGGCGAGCTCAACGCCGAGCTCCCAGCCCATGCCGGGGATTTCATCCGGCCAGCGTGTCGCTTCGATGCGCCGCCGCAGATCGTCGAGGACCTCGTCGTCGACGTGGATCTCGAATCGCGAAGCCCCGAGGCTCATTGGCACTCCATGATTCCGTTGCGTCGAAGGGTGGAGGGGAGGTCGACGCCGCACTTCCGAATCGATCGCGACGATAGCCCGACGACGGTGCGCACGAGCCCCTCGGACGCGGAGGCCTCAGCGGCGAAGCAGGCCGCCGGGTGCGCTACATGTTCTCGAGACTGGAGGTGGGAGATGTCGAGGTTTCCTTTCGGGATTCCCAACAGCTGGTATCTGGTCGCCTACTCGGACGAGATCGAGCCCGACACTTTCAAGCCGCTGCCCTATCTCGGGCGAAACATGATCGCGATCCGGGATGGCGGCGGAGCCGTGTCGGTCCTCGACGGGTACTGTCCGCATCTCGGAGCGAACCTCGCCGTGGGCGGAATCTGCGAGGACGGCGCGATCCGTTGCCCATTCCACGGCTGGAAGTACGACGGCAGCGGGCGCTGCATCGAGATTCCGTACGCCAAACGGATTCCGTCGGGCGCGGCGCTGGCCCGCTACCCCGTGCTCGAGCGCAACGGGATGGTCTTCGTCTGGCATGGCGAGGTCGGGGCGGAGCCCTTCTTCGAGATTCCGGTGCTTCCCGAATGGAGCGATCCCGCCTACACGGACCGCTGGATGCGGTTCGAATGGGATGTGAAGACGCATCCCCAGGAGATCTCGGAGAACGGCATCGATGCGCCGCATTTCCAGTTCGTGCATCTGATGGACCCGGTCGAGGGCTACCGCGTTCGTTTCGAGGGCCCCGCCTATCACTGGAGTATCGGCGTCAGCAAAGAGTTCTCGACCCTCGCCGACTTCAATGATGGCTTCACGATGACGGGCGAGAACTGGGGCCTCGGTTATTCCCTGATCCGCCAGACCGGCCACTTCGATACCGCCGTGGTCACGAGCTTCACGGCGATCGATCGGGAGACGACCTGCATCAAGATGGGTGTGCTGGCGAAGCACAAGCCCGGGGCCGGCTCGGCGCAAGCGGCGGAGCTCGACGGGTACATGAAGGAGCATGCCGCGGTCGCGGTCCAGGACTTCAGGATCTGGGAGAACAAGCGATACGAGCCGAAGCCGGTGCTCTGTGACGAGGACGGCCCGATCGCGGAGCATCGCCGCTGGGCCAGGCAATTCTACGTCGACGCGGCTTCCCGCTAGGCGTCATCGGATCCGGCGTTGTCGCGCTCCATCCTGCATCGGCGCCGAGATCGCGCTCTACGTCTACTCCGTGGCCGTGAACGCAGTTCCAGTGTCGATTCTGCTGGGAGCCCGACTCGATCGCCTTCTGGGACAATCGCTCGGTCCAGCACCTCGCCATCCCCGACTGTCATGATCGCCGCATCATGTACCGCGCCACCCTGCGCGGGGACGTGCCGTTCTAGCCGAGTGGCTCGCACGGGCAGGAGTCCAACATCGGGATCACGGCCATGAAGATGACCAGCCCCACGAAGGTCGCCAGACCGTAGATACCCATCACGCCCGTGCGGTCCCGCGGCTTCTTAGTTCGAGAAAGATCTGCGTCGGGCTGTACCAGTCCGTGTTGTACGTCTGCATCCGCTCGACCTCGAAGAACGGCTCGACGGCTCTCCGGAGCGAGGCCGGCGTGAATTCGTGCATGTGCTTGGGTGCAGATCGTCTCGCGCGGAGCGTCTTCAGATCGTCGACGACATCCTTCACGAAATGGGCGGTATTCCGGACGAGATCGCCGACGCCGGCGTTGGCGTGGATGACCTGCTCCAGGAAGAACCGGCCGTCGCTCGTCAGGACCCGAGTCGCCTCTGTGAAGAACCCGTCGAGATCACGGAAATGATCGAGGGCGGAGCGCACGATCAGGGTCGAGAAGCTGCCCGATCGGAAAGGGATCGACTCCGCCAGGGCACAGACGAACGGGAAGTCCCCCACCTCCTCGACCGGCAACGGATCCGCGCCGAAATAATCGACCCGCTGCGGGTCGAATGATCTTCGGATGTTGCCCGGACCGCATCCGACGTCGAGGACACGACCATCGGGGACGTCGAGAAAGCGGCCGAATGCCTCCATCTTCCGCTGCCAACGAGGGGAGCCCTGCGATCGAACCACCGGGTCCCGCGATGCCCTGCGAGCGGCAAAGCCTTCGATGTGGTGGCGCCAGGTGTCCCAGACCTCCTTGTTCTCCTGCTCACTGGCCCTGAGGTACGGAATTCCCGCCTCCACGCGGAACTCCGCACGGCACGATGCGCACACGAGCACGCCGCTGACGAGCAGGTTTCCGTCTTCGACGCAGCGCGGCTCGAGGTCGCCGACTCGGCACGATGGGCAGCGGAGGAGGGAAACCGTCGCACGGTCCAACATACGAATGCTCCTGAAGGGGACCGCGCTGGCCCGGTAGAGATCAAGCATGCCAGGAAGTCCGATCGACTCCAACCCGCCGCGACGGAGGAGGCGACGGCAGTGCGCGTCACTTAAGCTCACTTGGCCGAGTCGAGGATCGAGGCGATGCGCTTTCTCAACAAACGACTTCTGCGGTTTCGAGTGTGGCTGCTGGTGCTGGCTGGAATGCTGGTCATGCCCGTTTCTTCGATGGCCAACAAGGGCATCTGGATCGGTGACGCGGAGATTGCGGCTCTGCCCACGACGGGGGCGGCGTGGAGCAGCTTGAGATCCGCTGCGGACCGGTCCATCGGGACGCCGGATCTGTCCGATCAGGAAGACGAGGTCAACGTTCGGGTGCTCGCAAAGGCCCTGGTCTTCGCGCGCACAGGGACGGAGAAATACCGCACGGACGTGATCGGAGCGCTCCGGGGCATCGTCGAATCCGACGCGTACAGCGGGCGGGCGCTGGCTCTCGGTCGCGAGCTCGGCGCCTACGCCATCGCCGCCGACCTCATCTCGCTCGAGACCGCGAACCCAGCGCTCGATGCACGATTTCGCGCGAAGCTGAAGCAGCTGCGAACCACGTACACCCACAGTGGTCCGAGCAGCCTCATCGCCTGCCACGAGTTGCGCCCGAACAACTGGGGCAACCACTGCGGTGCGAGCCGTCTCGCCGTCGCTCTCTATCTCGGGGACACGGCAGACGTGGATCGGGCCGCCGCCGTGTTTCGAGGTTATCTGGGGGACCGAGCCAGTCATGCGCGGTTCAGGTACGGCGAGCTGTCGTGGCAGGCGGACTCGAGCCAGCCGGTCGGCATCAATCCGAAAGGGGCGGCGAAGTCCGGCCACTCGATCGACGGGGTTCTCCCCGACGATCAGCGGCGCGCCGGCCCCTTGACCTGGCCACCTCCCAAGGAGAACTACGTCTACGAAGGCCTGCAGGGCGCCTTGGCCCAGGCCATCCTGCTCTCGCGTGCGGGATACGACGTCTGGAGCTGGCAGGACAAGGCCCTGCTGCGGGCGTTTCAGTGGCTGCACGACGAAGCCGACTATCCCGCAGTCGGCGACGACACCTGGCAGCCGTACGTCATCAATCATTTCTACGGCACACACTTCCCCACGCCGTCGCCTTCGCGACCGGGGAAGTGGGGCGGTTATACGGACTGGACACTCGCGGACAAGTCTGCGAGCAGCGGCCCGAAGAGTCCCGCTAGGCCGTGAGCCAATGATGCTTCTGCGGCTTCGCCTTCGCGTGCGGATCGATGTGGACGTTGATGATGCTCGGCATCGAATCGGAGAGCGCCTGCTTGAGCGAGGTCGAAAGCTCGGCCGGTGTCCGCACCGAGTAGCCCGTGCCGCCGAAGCCTTCGATCATCCGCTCGTAGCCCGCCTGGATCGTGTAGGCCGAAGCCGGTGACTGGAAGCGGTCCTCGGGCAGCGACTCGAATCCCATGCCGATGCCGTTGTTGTTGATGATCACGAACACGATCGGCAGGCGATAGCGACAGGCGGTCTCGACCTCCATGCCGCTGAAGCCGAAGGCGGAATCGCCCTCGATGCAGATGACCTTGCGGTCGGGATGCACGACCTGGGCCGCGATCGCCTGGGCGAGTCCCACGCCCATCGTGCCGAAGGTGGCGGCATCGAGTCGTTCGCGCGGCTGCGAGTGCATCAGCACGCTTCGGCTGATGTCCATGGTATTCGCGCCCTCGGCCTGGATGATCGTGCCGGGGGGGGCCTGCTCGCGGATCTCGCGCAGCACGCGGTAGTAGCCCATCGGAACGGCCTCGTCGTTCATCATGCTCTGCACGAAGCGTTTGTTCTCCTCGACCTTCACGTCGAGGGTGGCTCGCCAGGCGGCGTTCGCTGCGAATCGGAAGGGCTCCGCTGCGAGGGCATCGTTGAGCTGGCCGACGATGGCCTTGAGGTCGCCCACGAGCCCCACCTCGGCGGGCACGTTGCGACCGATCTCCTCGCCGTGGATGTCGATCTGGATCGTCTTCACCTTCGCGTCGAAGCGCGGCGGCAACCCGAAATGCATGATCCAGTTGAGGCGCGCGCCCAGCAGCACGACGACGTCCGCCTGCTCGAGCGCGAGACCCCGCGCCGGCGCGACCGACAGCGCATGTTCGTCGTCGACGACGCCCTTGCCCATCGGCGAGCTCAGGAACGGGATCTGCGTCGCCTCGATGAACGCGCGCACCTCGTGCTCGGCGCGGGCGTAGGCGGCGCCCTTGCCGATGATCACGAGCGGGCGCTTCGCCTTGCGCAGCACGTCGATCGCACGCTGCACGTCCGCAGGCGACGCCAGCGTGCGCGGCGGGTCGGGACAGCGCTCGGGGATCGTGATCTCGCTCTCCTCGATGCGAGCCGACAGGAAGTCGTCCGGGAAGTCGAGGTAGCTCGCTCCGGGACGGCCACTGATGCAGCTCCGGACGGCCTGCTCGCAGTAGAAGGGGATGCGACTCGTCTGGTCCGGGCGCGCCGCGTACTTCGAGTAGATCCGGGCGAGCTCGACCTGCGGCGCTTCCTGGAAGGCGCCTCGGCCCTCCTGGTAGGAGTTGCTGGCACCGCCTAGCAAGAGCATCGGCCAGCAGTTCTCCTTCGCGTTCGCGAGGCCGGCGATGCCGTGGATCATGCCTGGGCCCGAGACGGTGAGGCAGGCGCCCGGCCGTCCGGTCTGGTAGCCGACGGCGCCGGCGGCGTAGCTCGCGGCCTGCTCGTTTCGCATGCCGATGAACTGGATGCCCTCGGC
>JANMTD010000625.1:0-5502 GCA_031390075.1 Deltaproteobacteria bacterium
ATCGATCTGCCAGCACCTGTGGCCGCTCTGCTCGACGCCTTCGACTGCTCGAGTCGTGCTTCCGACAGACGACCAGGATCTCGCCGACGCCCTCCGCGTCGACCATGCCTCCAGCGAGCGCGAGCTCCTTCTGGAAGCGCAGTCCGAGGGGCATGAACACCCGGTCGTACCACCACATCGCCCGCTCCCGGCGATGCGTGAGGAACCACATTCCGACGTCGACCAGCTTCGAAGATCGAGGCTTCATTCCGTAGACGGCGCTGCGTTCGACGGAGAAGCCATGCGCCGCGAGCTGGGAACGAAGCCGATCCGGCTCATAGCGGCGGCAATGCCCGACGAAATCGTCGAAGGCGGTCCAGCGCGATTCGTGGAGCGGGACCGAAAGCAGGAGCGCTGCGTCGGGCGCAGCGACCCGAGAGAGCTCGGACAGCGCCGCGTCGTCGTCGGCGACGTGCTCGACGATGTCGCAGGCACAGACCAGATCGAAGGCGCCGTCCGCGAAGGGAATCGACGTGACGAGCCCGCGCACCGCGCTCGCTCCACTGCGACGCAGCTTCGAGAGGGCCGCCGCGCTCTGGTCGACGAAATGCGTCCCGTCGATCGGGAGTCGGGGCCGGAGCCCCGGCGCCACTTCGAGCCGCTGCTGGGTCTGTGTCACGAGGCTGCAGACGAGCGGCCAGGTATTGAAGCGCTCGGGCCCGATCAGACGGGCGTCCGTCCAGAGCGCGTCGTAGAACCGGCGGTTCGTCTCGCCGACATTCATCGGGACAGCTCGAGCAGGTCGGAGACGGTGGTGCACGCGAGTCCCTTCTCGCGCAGGCCCTGCAAGATCAACGGGACGGCTCGAGCGCAGGCGGGTCTGTGCCGACCGGGCTGGTCGTGGCCATCGTGCAGGAGCACGATGTCGCCGGGGCGGATCCTTCGCAGCACACGCGCCGCGATGCGCTCCGGATCGGCGGTCTGCGTGTCGCGGCTTCGCAGCGACCACCCGATCAGCGTGAGCCGGGCCTGATAGGCGGCGCGGGCGAACGGAGGGCTCTTGAGCCCGATCGGCGGGCGATACAACGGGCGCGTCGACCGGCCGGTCACGGCCGCGATGGCGCGTGCCCCGTGCGCGATTTCCCGCGCCTGCGCGGCCGCACCGAAGAAGTTCTGCCAGCGGGAATGGCGCCAGGAGTGATTTCCGAGCTCGTGGCCTTCCGCGGCGATGCGGCGGGCCAGCCGGGGATGCGCTTCCAGCAGGCGGCCGATGGCGAAGAAGGTCGCGCTGGCACCGTGCTCGGCGAGCGCGTCCAGGACGGCGGGTGTGACTTCCGGGTCCGGCCCGTCGTCGAAGGAGAGCGCGACACGATCGTGTGTGCGCGGCCCGTGGCTCACGGTCGGATAGAAGAGGCTCGAGGTCGGCCGCGCGACACCGTCAGTGAGGAGAGCCAGGAGGAAGGCGGCGGGGACACCCAGGCTGAGGGGCGAGAATCCCGTGGCACCGACGGCCCCGGCCGTGACGGCAGTGTAGGCGACGAACAACATGTCGGCACGCGAGACCATGGACGCTGGCTCCTCGATCCGGGCGGTCAGGCCGCTTCGTCCCAACGCCGGAAGACGAGACTGGTATTCACGCCCCCAAAGGCGAAGTTGTTGCTCATCGCGTGGCGGATCGGGATGTCGCGCGGCGCCGCGACGACGTAGTCGAGGGGCGCACAGCGCGGATCGATCCGCGCGAGGTTCAAGGTCGGTGCGACCCAGCCCTCGTTCATCATGGCGATCGTGCACCAGGCCTCGAGGGCACCACAGGCGCCGAGGGTGTGTCCCATATGGCCCTTGAGCGAGCTCACGGGAATCCGGGATCCAAAGATCGCATGCAGGGCTGCACTCTCCGCGACGTCACCGAGCTGGGTCGCGGTCGCGTGAGCGTTCACGTAGTCGACTTCGCAGGGCGAGAGCGCTGCGTCGGAGAGGGCCAGCGCCATCACGCGCTGCATGCCCCCGGCGTCGGGACTCGTCAGATGCAGCCCGTCACAGGTCGTCGCGTAGCCCAGGACCTCGGCCTGGATCGTCGCCCCACGGCTGCGCGCGAAGTCGAGATCTTCGAGAACGAGGGCGCCTGCGCCCTCGCCGACCACGAGGCCATCGCGGTCGATATCGAACGGCCGGGGCGTCTGTTCCGGTGCATCGTTGCGTGTCGAAGTGGCGAGCAGCATGTCGAAGACCGAGGACTCGACCTCGTGGAGCTCCTCCGCACCACCGACCAGCATCGCGGGCTGTCGTCCGAGCAGGATCGCCTCCATGCCCGCGCCGATCGCCTGGCTTCCCGAGGTGCACGCGGAGCAGGTCGGGATCACGCGACCGCGAATCTCGAAGAGCTGGGCCAGGTTCGCCGCGACGGTGTGACTCATGAGCTTCAGGTAGTCGAGCGGCCCGACGCCTCGGGTACTGCGATCGCTCCCGAAGGCCTGGCCGTAGGCGACCAGCGCGGGCGGACTGCCGGAGGTCGAGCCGAAGGCGAGTCCGAGCGTGCCATCCGAAATGAACGGTTCGCCCTGGAGCTTGGCATCGGCCAGTGCCGCGTCTGCAGCCAGCGCGGCGAGTCGGGCGACGCGTCCCATGCCCCGCAGCTTCTTCCGTCCGAACTGCTCGAGATCGACGGGATCCGTCACTGGCGCGCCGAGACGCGTGCGCAGACCTTCGATGGAGGCCCACTCGGGCATCGTCGTGATCCCCGACCGCCCCGAGCGCAGCCCCTCGCGCACGCCCTGCCAGGTCGCGCCGAGCGCACAGATCCCGCCCATGCCGGTCACGACGACACGCCTGCGCTCACTCACGTCTTGACCACGCCGGTCGCTCGAGCAGGGACCTGCAGAACGGTGGAACCTCGGATCATCCCGCCTGCGCGGGCCAGCATGCCGAGGGTAAGTCGCGTGTAGAGCCACACGAGCCGAAGGTCGTCCCACACGACATCGAAATGCGACAGACCGAACGGGTAGTAGCGAACGCGGGTCGGCACATTCACGACGGATACCCCGGACCAGACGAGACGGACGGCCAGCTCCGGCTCGAAGTCCATGTGGCGGCCCATCGAGAACCGGTCGAGCAACGACATCACCGGCGCCAGCGGCACACAGCGAAAGCCGCAGAGCGGATCGCGAACCTTGCGCGAGAGCGTCGCGAGCCAGACCATGCCCACCGAGAGCTTGCGGCCGTAGACGCGGCTTCTCGGCGCGTCGTCGTCGAAGATCGGAGCACCGAGCACCAACGCATCGGGATGGGCGCGGGCCTCCGCGAGGAAACGGCTCACATCTTCGGCGTCGTGCTGGGCATCGGCGTCGATCTGCACCACATGGGTGAAGCCCCGCTCCTCCGCGACGCGGTAACCCGTCACGAGCGCGGCACCCTTGCCCTGGTTCTCGAGATGATGACAGACCTCCACCCAGGCGAAGTCCTTGGCGATGCGATCGAGCGCCGCTCGCGTGGACGGGCCGCTTCCATCGTTCACGATCACGAGCGGAAGCTCCGCCGAGGCGAGGGACTCGACGACGCGACGGATCGTGGACGCGTGGTCGAAGATCGGAATCAGCAGACAGGGATTCAGACGTCGGCTTCCGGACCGTTCTGCGCAGGCAAGTCGCGTGCGGGCGCTTTCGCGGGGCGAGACGGCAACCTGACTCATCCCGGACGCCCGATCGACGCGACGGGCGCCTGGACCTCGAAAACGAAAGCCGCGACGTCCTCGACCGTGCGCAACTGGTGGAGGCGGCCCTCCTTCAAGAGAAGACCGGTCTCCTGCTCGAGCCGCATCGCCAGCGCGACGAGATCGATGCTGTCGAGGTCGAGATCGTCCTGGAGGCGCGCGTCCGGAAGCGTCCGCCCAGGATCCAGGGCGAATTCCCCGTTCAGCACGGCTTGCACGCGGGACAGGATCTCCTCTCGTGTCATGCGGGTGGTCCCTCCGCTGTCAACGAACGCTTGCAAGGTCGAGCCCTTCGCCGATTCGGTCGCGCAGGGTGGAGGTCAGGCGGCGAGCCAGCAGCGCGTCCGATGCACCGGTTCGCTGCGGCTCGATCGGTGCGAGCACCGTGATCGTGTATTGGCTTCGGCGCTGGGGAACGTCCCACCACGCCTGGCCCTTGCGAAGCATTCGCGGCTCGCATGAGATGACGACGGGCAAGAGCGGAACGCCCGCGCGGAGAGCGATGTGCGCCGCTCCGCGGCGTAGCTTCCGCAATCCCAGCAGAGAGGAGCGGGTCCCTTCTGGGAAGAGAATGATCGTGCGACCCCCGCGCAGCTTCTCGGCGCAGGCATCGACGACCGCGGCGCCGTCGGCATTCGTGATGTAGCCCGCCTGCGATGCGGCGCGCGCCAGGAAGGGATTGCGTGCATAATCGTCGCCGATCACGCAATCCGCCTGGGGGAGCCGCGAGATCAGCTGGACGATGTCGATCAGCGTGGGATGGTTCGCCACGATCAGGTGCGGCCCGGGCGTTCGGAGCGCGTCTTCACCGATCCATTCCGTTCGAATCAGGCCGATGACTTCCAGCCACTTTACGAAGGCGCGATAGGCGTAGTAAATCACGCGCTGGACGCGCGCATGCCCGCGGTCGGCGTCACCGGAAGCGATGGAACACAGGGGGAACACCAGAAGGGTGAGGCCCAGGGCAGCGGCGCCAAACACAGCGAACGAAATTCCGGTACCGAGAATTCGCCAGAGACGGCGAGCCGACGCGGCGGGCTGAAAATGGCGGGCTGCGCGGGGAAGCGTTCGGCCATCCCTCTGATCCCATTCCGAGAGATCCGAGACGGGCACCAGGCCGGCAAGCTGCCCCGCCCCCGCACAAGGGCTGATCCCGTGGATCGGATCTCGTCTCATGGCGCTGTCAATCCTGCTCGTCAGACGGAGCCGTGGGAAATCCAGCTACGAGTATCCGGGGCGCCCGCGGACCGGCCCATCCACGGAATCAGGGATAACCACCCGCCAAGACCAGGTAGCCAACGTGCCGGGGCGACCGGATCAGTTCGCGGTCTCGCCGTCGGGATCCCTGAAGTATTCCGCCTCCAGCAACGCCGCGATGCGATCGTGCAGGCCGTCATAGCGCTGGTGGGTGTCGATCAGGAACTTCTTCAGGCCCGCGTCGGGCTCAGCCTCGGCCATGACCTCGCACATATGACGCTCGTGATTGGTCCCGTTGATGAGCCCGATCAGCAAGGTGCGCTCGTATTCGCGGCCCCCGTGGCCGATGACCGGCGCGAAGTAGCGTGCGCGGTCCTCGCCGATTGCCCAGCGTTTGCGCTTCTCCATCTCCGGGAGCGGATCGAGATCGACGCGCACGCCGGGGTAGTCCCGATCGATCCGCTCGAGCTCCGCCTTCAGCTCGCCGCCGAATTCGGCGACGGCGGTGATGAGCTCATGGACCTTCGTCGACTCGAACTTCGCGTAGAGGATGAGCGCGGAGAGATCGAGGTTGGAAGCGTCCCTGTACAACAGGCTGTAGCCCTCGCTCAGCATCAGGC
>JANMTD010000018.1:0-6647 GCA_031390075.1 Deltaproteobacteria bacterium
GCCTCGCCAAATCGGCCAGCCACAACCGATTGGGACTGGTGAGAGAACTGGTGGGGACGGCAGCAAACGAGCGCACACCCGCCGCAGCTCCCTTGCGCGGCTGAGCGCGGGTCAGGCTGGTTCTCCGACTGGTTGCAAGCGAGCTTTCAGCACCTGGAAGAGCATCTCGTCGCGCTGCACTACGTCGCAGCCCTGGCGCAATCCGAACCGTCCAACTTGGCAACAGAGAAAACCACGCGCCGCGGCGCCTTTTGGGCCCCGAATCCGCAGTCTCCGGTTCGGATTCGCCAGAGCCTATCGCCCAAAACCCCGCGGAATCGCGGGATTTTCTCGGGCCAAACCGGGACGCGCGGGAGAAGTCTCTGCAACCGCGGACTCAATGGCGGAGAGGGAGGGATTCGAACCCTCGATAGGATAAACCTATACGCCCTTAGCAGGGGCGCGCCTTCGGCCTCTCGGCCACCTCTCCGGAACGCAGGAGAGTACCGAACCGAGCCGACCCCGCCCTCCCCTCGGCCGGTCCGACCGGCCCGGAATCCCGATCAAATCCAGCGGGATCGAGCACCGGCGGCCCCGGGCACCAGGCCCACGACACCCCCGCAACCACGGGCCGCGCCCCGGCCCCGGCCCGGGACGTGTGCTCGCGCCCGGAAAGCGCCATCGTCCGACCGCCGCCCGCCCGACGAAAGGACTCCCGATGTCGAAGCCCGCCCCCTACTCGACCCTCCGCCTCGAGCGAAACGGTGCGATCGCGACGCTGACGCTGGCTCGGGCGAGTCACGCCAACGCCCTCGATCTCACGATGAGTCGCGACCTCCTGCACGCCGCCATCGAGCTCGACGAGGATCCGGGCGTGCGGGCCGTGGTCCTGACGGGCGAGGGCAAGATGTTCTGCGCCGGCGGCGATCTGGCGGGCATGAAGGAGGCGGGGAGCCGTGCACCGGCCTACATCAAGGAGCTCGCCGGCAACCTCCACCTCGCGATCTCGCGCCTCGCGCGGATGCGGACGCCGGTCGTGGCGGCCGTGAACGGGACGGCGGCGGGGGCCGGGTTCTCGCTCGTGTGCGCGACAGATCTCGCGATCGCGGCCGAGTCGGCGAAGTTCACGATGGCCTACACGGGGGCCGGTCTCTCGCCCGACGGCAGCTCGAGCTATTTCCTGCCGCGCATCATCGGGCAGCGGCGGACCCTCGAGCTCATGCTGACGAATCGCGTGCTCAATTCGGAGCTGGCCCTCGAGTGGGGGCTCGTGAACCAGGTCGTCCCGCTCGACGAGCTGATGCCGGCAGCGGAGAAGCTCGCGGGGCAGCTCGCGTCGGGGCCGACGAACGCCTATGGCGTCGTCAAGAGGCTCCTGTTGAATAGCGCCTACGACAGCCTCGAGAGCCAGATGGAGCACGAGACCCGCGGCATCGCCGATTGCGCGCGCACGGCGGATGGCCAGGAGGGCATCTCAGCCTTCCTCGAAAAGCGAAGGCCCCAGTTCACGGGGAACTGACCACGGGCGACTAACGCGGCCGGAGTCCAGGCCGGCGGAGGCTTCCCATGGCGAGCGGTCGGGTCCTGATCTACGGCGCGACCGGCTACACCGGAAAGCTCGTCGCCCGCGAGTGCGCGCATCGTGGCCTCGACGCGATTCTCGCGGGTCGCGATCCGATCAAGCTGAAGGCCGTCGCGGCGGCACACGGCTTCGAGACCCGTGCCGTGCCCCTCGACGACTCGGCGCGCCTCTCGGCGGCCCTCGAGGACGCCGCCGCCGTCCTCCACATCGCGGGCCCCTTCTCGAAAACCTCTCGGCCGATGGCCGATGCGTGCATTGCGACGCGGACTCATTACCTCGATGTCACGGGCGAGATCGACGTCTTCGAGGCCCTCGCCCGCCGCGACGCGGAGGCGAAGCGCGCCGGCGTGATGCTGCTTCCCGGGGTGGGCTTCGACGTCGTCCCGAGCGATTGCCTCGCGGCGTACGTGGCGACGCGAATCGAGGAGCCGTCCGTGTTGCGAATCGGGCTGGCCGGCCTCGGCGGCGGCGTTTCGCGCGGCACGGCGCGGACGATGCTCGAGTCCCTCGGCGACGGCCTCCGCATCCGCCATCAGGGCGTCCTCGTCCGGCGCCCGACGGGAAGCCTCGAACATCATTTCGATCTGGGAGCCGGACCGCTGCGCGGCCTCGCGATGCCGCTCGCCGACCTCGCGAGCGCCTTTCTCTCGACGGGCATCCCGCACATCGAGACCTACATCATCGCGTCGGGACCCATCCCAGCACTCCTGAAGGCGAGTCGCCTCGTCACGCCGCTCCTCCGCCTCGCGAGCGTGCAGCGATTTCTCGCTGCGCGGATCGACGCGATGCCGGAGGGTCCCGACGACGCGACGCGCGAGGGAACGCGCGCCGTCGTCCTCGCTGAGGTCTCGAGCGCGGGGGGCCAGCGCGCCGCCGCCATGCTCGAGACGCCGAGCGGCTATGCGCTGACGCAGGTCGCCGCCGTCGAGGCCGCGCGGCGTGCCGCGGTCGGCGAGGCGACGCCGGGCTTCCAGACCCCGGCGACCGCCTACGGCGCCGATTTCGTCCTCGAGTGCTCGGACAGCCGCCGCACCGATCTCTGAGCGCCCGCTGTTATTCGCCCCGGAAGACCGGCGGCCGCTTCTCGAGGAACGCCCGCGGCCCTTCGGCGGCGTCCTTCGAGGTCATGACCTTCATGCCGTGCTGCATCTCGATCTTGAAGGCCTCTTCCTCGGGCAGCGTCTCGGTCGCCCGCAGCGTCGCGAGGATGCCGGCGACGGCGAGCGGGCCGTTGCTCGCGATCCGATTCGCGATCTGCTTCGCCTTCGCGAGGGCCTGGCCGTCGGGGACGACGTGGTTCACCAGCCCGAGCTCGTAGGCTCGCCGCGCCGGCAGGTCCTCGCCGGCGAGCAGCATCTCCGCCGCGATCGCGTACGGAATCTGGCGCCGCAGACGAACCGCAGAGCCCGCCATCGGGAAGAGCCCGCGCTGGACTTCGGTTACCCCGAACATCGCGCTCTCGCCAGCGACGCGGATGTCGGTGCCCTGGAGAATTTCGGTTCCACCGGCCCGCGCGAAGCCCTCCGCGGCGAGGATCACGGGCTTGGTCGGACGATAGGTCTTGAGCCAGCAGGCGAGCGTGATGTTCGTGTCCTTCATGACGCGCGCCATCCACTCGTTCTCGGGCTTGCCCGTGCTGAGCTTCGGGATCTCCGACAGATCCATGCCCGCACAGAACGTGTTGCCGTTGCCGGTCAGGATCGCGACGCGCAGCTCCGGATCCCGATCGAGCTCGACCCACGCGTCGTAGAGCCGGCACATCACCTCGGAGTTGACGCAGTTCTTCTTCTCCGGGCGATTGAGCGTCACGATCAGGATGTGGCCCTCCTTCTCGACGATGACGGCGGGCTTCGGGGCGATCTCGGAGGACTTCATCTCGGGCTTCATCTCGGGCATGGGCGGCGATCCTTTCGACGGAGGCTGGCTGGAGCCGGAACGGGGCTCGGGGTACCGGATCACGAGAGGGCGGATTCTAAGGAAGCGGGCCCCCGCGGCACAGCACCCGTGGACTCGCAGGCCCAGCCGTCCTATCGCGCTCGATTCGCCCCGTGGGGCTTCTGACTATATACAGCAGGCCGGATGGGGGTCGCCCGGCGGCCGGAGATCGCCCAGAACCGGCCGCGAGGCGGGGGCGAGGGCCGAGCGGGGTCATGTCGGGCGTCCAAAGCGTCGATGGGCGGGGTCCGTCGCGAGGTGCCGCGTGCCCCACCTTGAGGAGCGCGGCGCAGTCCGGTACAAACCGGCCGCACGTCCTGATCCCCGATCGTCTAACGGCAGGACAACAGACTCTGACTCTGTTAATCGTGGTTCGAATCCACGTCGGGGATCCACTCTCTTTTCCTGAGCTTTTCCTGAGCGAATCCAGCTGGTTTCCGGTGTGCATCCTAGATCGCGTAGGTCTCATCGATACGGATTGACGGCCAGCTGACGGCCATCGACTCGGGAGGCGTATCCCGACGCCGAGATTCGACGGCGACGGCGCCCTACCTCGACCCCGTCCCGCTTCATCATCGAGATCCTCGCGGTCGAGCACGAGGGCTGGAGAGTCGACGGGCCCCCGACATCGACGCGCCACGCTCCGATTCAGGCGAGTGTCGTCTTGCTCTCTCGATCAGCGCTTCCTGCCGAAATTCAAGACCGCCATGGCGTGCCGCGATGCTCGCCGATCTCCTTCTCCAACACCGCGATCTGTTCTCTCGCGGACTCGGCGTGCTTCGTGGGGAACGGCCTCTCGACATCCCGAAGAAATGCCGTCGCTACCCCGAGCTCCACGTAGAGGTTCGCGAGTTCCATTCGCCATTGCTCCCGGCTCACGCTCATTCTGGTCTCCTAGCCCTCCCCGGCCCAATCTTTCTAGCGAAAATTTTTCGACGACCTAATACAGAGTGCAACGGATTCCTGACGAAGAATCCAGGTAGCGATGCACCACGGCGTACGTTTGAGTGACTTCAACCGCTGTCGACACCGACCAGATCGACTTGAACAAGACGAAGTGGGAGCGCGGGTTGGCTGCTCGGCGGTGAGTGCATGCGAGAGCCAGGGCGTGGACGGAGACGGCGCGAGCGACGGCGCCGAGGTCTCGCTCGGCAGTGATCCGAACGATCCGGGCAGCCTGCCGCCGCCGCCGATGGTTCCGCTGGGTGGAGCGGGATCGCTCCCGTTCCTCGATCGACGTCCAATTGACGACCCGAGGGCGTCCCGTCATGTTCCCGCTCGTGCGGAGACCTGCACGCGGAGTCCGCCTGTGGATCTCCGACTCGCGCGCCCGCGACTTCCGCCCGATGGAGATTCGGTTCATGGCACGACCTGCGATCGCCATCGCGATCATCGCCTTTCAGATCCTTGCGCTCTCGCCCCGTCCCGCAGACGCTCAATCGAACAGCATCCTCGACCGCGTCCGGGAGCGGGCCGCGTCGCGGGCTGCGACGGAGACCGAGAATCGCGCGAACCAGGAGGTGGACAAGTCCGTCGACAAGACCATGGACTGCGCCTTCAACCCGATCGAATGCGCGAAGAAGGCGAAGCCTGAGACCGCGCCGGCGACCGGCGAGGTCGGCTCAGCGCCGCCCGCCGACACGACCCAGTGGTATGCCGAGAAGGACGGTGCGCGCGTCGGGCCAATGCCCCGCGATCAGCTCGCCACGATGGTCACGAGCGGTCAGATCACCCCCAGCACCCTGGTCTGGCGCGAGGGGCATGAGTCAGTGGACACAGGCCGGTGCCGTTCCGGGGCTCGGAGATCTGCTCAAGAGCGTTCCGCCGCCGCTGCCGCCGAAGTCGGGGCCGCCACCGCTCCCGGGTCAATGAGCGGGTTCGCGGAGATAGATCTGGACGCGACCCCACCCTGGAATTACCGTTGCGCCGGCCTTGGATCGGCACGCTAGGCGTTGGACGCGCTCGCGGCTCGATCCAGAGCGCGCTCGACCGCATTCAACCTCGATGGAGACACGATGTATCTCTCGGACCGGACCCGGAAAGATTCGCCGAATCTTAGGCCTCGCCGAGCAGCGCGTGTCCTGCTCGCCCTCGCCGCGATCTTCCTCGTCCTCGGATCGCTCGCCGCTCTCGCCCCGGAGGCCGCCTTCGCCGCACCGAAGTCCCGCTTCACCCCTGCCCGCAAATTCCAGCGCGGGTTCACGAATACCACGCTCGGCATCCTCGCGATCCCCGGCCAGATGACGGTGCAGACGAGGGAGCGCGGCGCCGCCGTAGGCCTGCCCCTCGGCTTCGCGATGGGGCTCGGCTGGTTCGTCGCGAGCGAGCTGGTCGGGGTCTGGGAGCTCCTGACCTGCCCCTTCCCGTTTCCGGCCGGCTACAAGCCGATCCTCGAGCCCGAGTTTCCCTGGGAGTATTTCGAGGAGAGGGGGGGCTCGTGAAGCACCCAGATCGACGCCAGTAGCACGGCCGATCCGATCAGCAGGCCGTAGATGCCCGTCCTTCCCGCATCGATCAGCAGCAGGGCCACGACCAGCGCCTGGCTGCCGAGCAGGAAGCCCTTCGTCGATACGAACCAACGCGATCCGAGCAGGCTTCGAAATCGCATCTGCTCGAGCGCCGATTCCCAACCCCGATGATCCTGCCCCCAGAGCTCCGGCTCGACCCTGGATTGCAGGTAGTCGCGGATCTGCGCGGTCCGGCAGCCGTGATGAGCCCACATCGCAGAAGCCGCTCCCGAAAGGACGCTGTAGACCAGAAGCAGCTCCGGGCTCGAAGTGAGATGAGCCCCGACCAGGACCGCTCCGAGCGCGGCCCAGCACGAGACCAGAAGCACGTTCTGGAAGATCACCCGGACGAGGATCTCCTGCCTCAGCGAACGAAACTCATCGAGGCGCGGATCCGTCCGCCCATCCCCGCTCACATCACGCCTTCGAATACGGCGGCCTTCACAGGCAGAGATGTCCGATTCACCGAATGCACTGCATCGACCAGTGTGGCGACGGCTCGACGATAGGCGCGACCCTCGGCCGAGCGCGAGAAATGGTCGATCTTGGCGGTTCCGGGGATCGCATGGAGTCCGTCGGGGCCCTGGCGGACATGAGCCCGCGGGATCTCGCCGAGGTCATCGTCTACAGCGGGACATGCTCCG
>JANMTD010000024.1:0-7533 GCA_031390075.1 Deltaproteobacteria bacterium
CCTCGTCCCCGAGGTAGAGCGCGATCGCCACGCGGGCCGCGCCGGCGTGGGTGCCCCAGTTGTTGGGCCGGTCTTCGTGCGTCGAAATCAGGCTTCGGCCCTGGTAGGAATCCCGGCGCAGCGCATCCAGCTTGCGACGAAAATCCCGATCGAGCGACGGATCGATCGCCGCCAGATCGATGATGTCCGCCGACAGCACGTACGCCGTGAGTGCGCGGCCGAGCGAGAGCGTCCTGGCATCAAGATCGCTTCCGCCGAACGCGACCTCGCGCAGGGCGCTGCGCACGTCGTCGATCAGATCGGCGCGGGAGAGTCGCACGCCGACCAGCGCCTTCGCGAGTGTGCGCGTGTCCGCTGCATCGTCCTGGTCGCTCAGATCGGGCCGGAGATACGGGGCGCCGGCCTCGTCGAAGAGCCGGTCCCACGCCGGGCCGCGCGTCGCAAGGCTCATCAGCCGTTCGCGCGAGATCCACAGCCCGTGGGCCTCCCCGACCTCGGTTCCGAGGCACGCGTCGAACTCGGCGAAGCGTTCGTAGAAGAGGGTCTGATCGCGGCTCGAGATCTGCGCGTCGCCGTCGTAATCGACATCGAGACACGAGAGCCGCGACAGATCGACCTGTAGACACGAACGGAATCGGTCGACCCACTGCAAGATCCCGGCGTAGTCGCTCATCACGACGCGACCATCACCGTCGTCATCGACGGCGCCGCACTCCGGTCGGCTTGCGACGCTTGCGTCGAGGCATCCGAGAAAGAGTTGATACCGGGCATGAAGCACCAGCTGATCCTGTGCATCGACGATGGCATTGCCATTCATGTCGAAGGATCGGCACTCGAGCAAACTGCCCAGATCCACCGCCTGGCAGTCGGCCAACAGCGAGCTCGCGGCGTCGAACTGCCCCCCGTCGGCGACATCGACCGTGCCATTGCCGTTGTGGTCGTACTGTTCGCAGTCGGCGGGCTGCGCCTGGGCGCTCGCCGGATCATCCAGGCCGAGAAGCGCGATGTCCAGCGCCAACAACACCCACATCAAACGATTGAAACGACGCATCCCTCCACCTCCGGCGCGGCAGCCTATAGGGCAGCTGTGGGCGGAGCTGTGATGCGCGTACGGGATTGCCTCGTGATCCGAGATCCGAGTGGCATCTTCCGCAGCGTCAGATCGAAACTTCAGCTTGATTCGGGTAGCGCTTCAGGGCGGGTTACAGACCGGCCATCCGAGCAAAGAGCGGGAGCCGCAGCAGCTCCGGAAAGGAGCGCGTGACGTCGAGCACGTGTGCGGTCGACCGCAGCAACAAGAGCGAGACGCCACCCACCAGGACGATCTGCCCCAGCAGGGGCAGCGGCCAGACCCAACCGACCGCCGCGATGAACACGCTCCCGGCGAGGATCTTGAGCCAGATCACCTTTTGCGTACGAGGCACGATTGCGAATTCCGGCAGCTGCAGCAGCACGACATGCCGAAGCAACGTGCCCGTCAGGCGCGCCGTCGTCACGGCGATCGCCGCCCCGAGCGGACCGTAGAGCGGACACAGCCACGTCAACAGACCCACGCCCGTTGCGATCGACACGATGTTCGTCATGACCAATGCTCGAGTCCGCGCGAAGACCTGGAGCGTCTCGCCGTTGAAGCCCAGACAAACGCCGACATAATGGCTCACCGCGAGCAGCGCGAGGAGCGGTGAGGAGTCCGCATAACCTTCGCCGAACAGGATCGGAACCACGGCAGGTGCGACCCCGAACGTCACCGCGAAGATTGGGAAGCTCAGGATCGAGACCCACGCCGCCGATTGCCAGTGCTGATCGCGAAGGGCGCGGTCGTCGCCCTGGACATGCAGGCGCATCGCCGCCGGCACGAAGAGGATCGAGAAGCTCTCCATCACCAGCGCATTCAGCGCCGCCGCCGGCACCACGGCCTGGATCAGGCCCACACCGACCGGCCCGTGCGTCGTCATCAGGACCACCGAAGACATTCCCGTCAGCGTGATGAAGACGAGATCCGAGCTGATCAGCGGCAGCGAGAAGCGAAACAAGGGGCGCCACGGAATGCGCCATTCCGAGACGGGAAGCGGCAAGACACCCTGGGCATGAAGCTCGCGCCACGTGAGCTGAAGGCAGACGGCCAGACCCAGGGCGCCGCCGGCGAGGTAGCCGGCAGCGAGGGTTTCGTTGCTTCCTCCGACGAGAACGACGGCGGCAACGGCGATCAAGCGCAGCCCGGGGTTCAGCACGTGTTTCCTGAAGAAGATCGCCCGCGGTCTCGAGAAGCAGGCGAGGGTCTGGATGCAGATCGTGTCGAGGGCCTGGATGGGGGCCAGCAGCGAGAGCATCAGGACGACACGCCCGCCCTCGCCCGTCGGAAAGGCCGCTATCCCCTGCCCCGCCATCCAACACAGGATTGCGAATCCGACACCGCTCAATGTCACGATCGTCCCGCACACGAGCGCCAGCGTGCCCATCACCTCCGCGTGATCCCCGCGCTCCGCGTAGTAGGGCACGAAGCGGTTGGCACCCCGCCCGAGACCGAATTTCACGATCAGCTCACCCGAGAGCACGAGGGCCAGTCCGTAGGCGAAGGCGCCGAAATCGTCCCGGGTCAGGTAGCGAACGATCGCGATCTGGATGCCCAGATTGATGATCTTCGAGAGGACCCGCCCGGCCAGGAGCAGGCTCGAGCCCCGGAGCTGGCGTCCGAGTACCCGGCGGCTGCCGTCCTCGCGTTCGAATTCCGCGGCGTCGGTCGGGTCCGTGGGGTCCGTCGTATTCCTCATGCGTCGGCCCGGATCCGCTCTGCCGTCTCGCGCAACATTCGAACGAGCAGCCTGACCAGGGCCGGCGCGCCCTCCTGCGCGCTCGCGGCGACCGACAGGCCGAGCAGGACCCAGAAATAACGAATGTAGGCGGCGTGCAGGAAGAGACTCGTCGCCAGCGAAATGACCAACGCGACCTCGAGACCGCAGGCGATGCCCCAGAGCTCCCGCTCCGAGCGCTCGAGGCGTCTGCGCGCTCGATCCAGACCCTGGAACGCGATAACGATGACCAGCGCGAATGCCGCGAGCCCGACGATTCCCGTCTCGGCCGCCAATTGCAGGAAGAGATTGTGGCTGCGCCGCTCTCCCTGCCGGACCTTGCCGCCGACGACGCCCGCATTTTCGTCGTAGTAATGCGGCGCGAGGCCCGGACCGGCCCCGAGAATCGGATGGTCCAGGAAGACCAGGGCCGCAGATTTCATCTCCGTCATTCGCCCGCGCGCCGCGCCGTCGGAATTCCGCAGGCCGCCACTGCTCAGACCGAGCCCCTTCATCGCGACGTCTCCGATGCTGATGACGCGCTCGGCGTAATGAGGCATTGCGACGAGAAGGCATGTGGCCGCCGCGAATCCCAGGATCACGTGCCGGATCTGGAGCATGCGAAACGAGAGCGCGAAGGGGACCGCGAGGACGAGCGCGACGATCGCGCCGCGGGAGAAAGTGAATGCGACGCCTCCCGCGATCAGGAGCATGGCCAACCCGTAGCTCGCGCGGCGGATTCCTCGCGACGTCAAAGCGCAGCTCCCGGCGATCGGGATCAACACGGCCATGATCTGCGCGAACCGGTTCGTCTCGCCGATCGGCCCCGCCAATCGCACGCGGATACTGCCGCCCGCGTCGGCGATCTCGGAGTCGAGCTGCCCGAGCCCGAAGAACGGGTGATCTGCGGCGCCGAGCAGTTGCTGCGCGATCGCGACGGCGCCCATCACGGCGCCGGCGGCGACGATCGCGACGGTCGCGGCCTTCAATTCGGCCGCCGTCCGAACGGCGTTCGCGATCAGCAACGCGAGCAGCACGCCCTCGATGACCCAGTTCTGGAGGGTATCCATCGAGGTGTGGGGATGAATCGAGGCAAGTGCACTCACCGCGTTCATAGCCATCATGAAGGCTGCCGCGATCAACAGCTTCGGAAATCGCAGCTCTTCGTTGCGCACGAGCACGCGATGCGCGACCGGAATCGCCAACGCGAGCGGAATCGCGGCCGCCAGGATGAAAGGGGCTCCGTGCATTCGAACGGCCACGGCGGGCGCATTCAGGTAGATCAGGAACAGGATGCCCGCCGTCAGCGCGATCATGAGGCCCGTCCCGTTGCGCTCGCCGTCGCGCGTTCGGAGTCCCAGCGAGACACGCGATGTCCGCGCAGGGCATTGAGCGCCGCGACAGCGCACGCCGAGTTCACCATCAGCACGTACGACGCGATCGCCACCGGGCGAAAGCGTGCGAGGGCCGGGATCGCGAGCCCCGCCAGACCACTGACCAGCCCGCCCGCCAACAAGACGGCGAACGCGGCGAGCACGCCGCCCGCCGACCAGCAGGCGGGAATCAGGGCGAACAGCACGACGAGCGGGATCCAGGTCAGTCTCCGCCAGAGCTTGTGCAGCAGCAGCTCGACGGCGTAGATCCCGCTCTGCGACGGCCGCAGCAGCGCCCGGCGATAGGCCACCCCCCGAAGCCCGCGTGTGATGATCCGAACCTTGCGCCGAAACTCGCCGGCTCTGTCGTCGGCGGGCGGCTCGATCGCCACGGCATCCACCGCGAAGACGAGCCGCTTGCCTTGCGCGATCACCTCGGTCGAGATCATGAAATCGTCGGTCGCATCCGCGGGCGGTGCGCGGAAGAGCGTCCGGCGGATGGCGTAGATCGCACCGGTCGCGGAGATCGCGCTGCCGGCGCGGCTTTGCCACGCCTTGAGCTGGCGATCGAAGCTCCAGTAGGTCCGTTCGCCGTGGGCGCGACCCACTGCAGCGGCGTCGGTCCCCGGCCGTCGTTCGATCTCGCCGTCGCCTGCGACGTAGAGCTCGCCGTAGCGCTGGTCCCCGGCGACGCCGCCGACGCGCTCGTCGGAGAAAGGCCGCACGAGTGCTCGCAGGGCCCCGCGCTGCCACATGCTATTCGCATCGGAGAACGCCAGCACATCCGCCCCCGATGCTTCTCCCGATTCGGAGACAGCGGTCGTGAGCGCCGCGGCCTTGCCGCCCCGGGGCAGATCGAGCACGCGAACCCCGCGCTCCTCGAAGCGCCGCGCGATCGCGACCGTTGCATCGCTCGAGCCGTCCGAGGCAACCCAGATCGTGAGCAGGTGCTGCGGGTAATCGAGCGCGAGGGCGTTCTCGATCCTGGCCCCGATCGACGCGGCCTCGTCATGGGCACAGACGATCAGGTCGACACTCGGCGTGCAGTCCGCCGTCGTGATCGGCTCTTCCGAGAAGGTCGCGCGCAGCCACAACATCAGCGGATAGAAGACGAAGGGCACCGCGATCGCCAGCACCGAGAGCACGACGAGGAAGGCGATCACTTCGCCGCTCCGTCGAACATCTGGAGTCGCAGTCGCTCGACGTTCCGCTCGAGGCAGAAGTCCGACTCGATTCGCTGGCGGACCGCCCGGCCCAGCCGCTCCCGGGTCTCCGGTTCGGACGCGATGCGGGCGAGTGCCCGGACCAGTCCCTGCGCGTCGCCGGGCTCGACCAGCAGCCCGGTCTCGCCGTCGACGACCAGCTCCGGAATGCCCGACAGCCGGCTCGCGACCAGCGCAATCCCACACGCGCCGGCCTCCATCAGCACGACCGGTATCCCCTCCCGTCGACCGTCCGGCGTCGGCACGCTGGGCGCGACGACGACGTCCATCGCGGCGAGCAGCGCGCGCACCCGCTCGCGCTCGCAGCTGCCGTGAAATACGACGCGCCCGCCGAGACCCAGCCTGCGCGTCTGGCTCTCGAGCGCGCGGCGATCGGGTCCGTCGCCGATCAGATGACAGCGCCATGCGACACCGAGCTTCGATAGCCCGGCGCACGCGTCGAGCAGGAACCGTTGTCCCTTGACGGCGTGGAGTGTTCCGATGCAGCCGATCTCGAGCGTCCCGGGGTTGGACTCGCCGCGCGCATGCCGATCGAGATCGACCCCGCAGTGGATCACGCGGATCTTGTCGGCGAAGGATTCGCCGACCCGCTCGAGGATGAAGCGGCGATTGAACTGCGAGATCGCCACGACGAATTTCGCCTCGTCGACCTTCTCGCGGAGCATCGCCTGCTCGCGGTGCAGGTCCGATCCGTGGGCGGTGAAGCTCCAGGGAATGCCCGCCAACCGGCCGACGACGAAGGCCGCGGCGGCGGGATGGCTGGCGAAATGCGCGTGCAGGTGTTGCACCTCGAGCGCCCGCATACGCATCGCGAAGCTACAGGCTTTCGGAAAGATCGCGAGCGCGCCGAGCAGGAAGCGGGGGCTGCGAAGATTGGCCCGCACGAGCGTCGCGAGCGTGCCGAGATAGAGCATCGGTGCGCGCAGGAGAGAGAGCGCGTTGTCGCGCAGGATGGCGGAATTCAAAGTCGGCGTGAAGTGCGCCCGAGAGACGATGGGACGCGCCTCGGGATGGACGATGTCGGTGGACTCGCGCCAGAGGGGAAAGACCTCGACCGAGACTCCACGTCGTTCGAGCTCGAGGATCTCGTCGAGCACGAAGGTCTCGGTCAGCTTCGGGAAGCGCGACATCACATAGGCGACGCGGGGCCGCCTCGATTCGGATCGCGGCGCGTGCGGCCCCGAAAGCTCGGGCTCCGCACTCTGCGCGAATTCGGCGGCCATCAACCCTGGACTTCGCGTTCGAGATCGGTTGCCAGATCGGGCACGCGGTGCAGCTTCGGATTCGTCCGACCCCGATCGGCCGCAGCGATCAGGTTGTCTACGCAGACGGCGTCGCGCGGGAAGCAGGCGACTCCGATCTGGACGTCGACGGCGAGCTCCCGGGCAATCACGGATTGCATGCGCTTGACGAGCGCCTCGGCGGCGGCGCCCACCACTTCGGGAACGAGCGCGAGCACCCGATCGCGGGCCACGACGACGTCCGCATAGACATGGAGCTCGCGCGCCAACAGGTCGGCGAGCTCGACTTGCCGCGAGGGCGCTTCCAGTGCCAGCGAGAGGATCGCGAAGCCCCGTTCATGTCTTCTCGCCCTACCGAACTCCTTCTCGAGAGTCCGCTTGAAGTCGTCGAACGCGCTCGCCTCCGACGCCACGAGGGAATCGGGCTCGGCGATCATCCGGGAGGTCAACAGGACGCCGACGACGAAGACGGTCGACACGACGAGCAGGCGCGGCACGAGCGAGACGGTCGGGTCCTGAAAGCAGAGCCAAGCGATGACCGGAAGCCCGACGGCGAAGACCAGCTCCGGGCGAATTCGCCGATCGACGCCGAGGATCAGGGGTCCGACCGACGCGGCGAGCTCTACCCAGCCGAAGGGCCAGAACGGATTCGCGAAGAGCGCCAGCGTCGACGCGAGCATCCAGACCGAAGAGCGCTGCAGCGGGTGACGCCGGAACGGGAGCACGAAGTTCTCAATATGCCCCGCGCTGGGACAGCACGGCGGGGATGGTGCGAAGGAGGATCTCCAAATCGAGGCGGAAGCTTCGGTTTCGAACGTAGGAGATGTCGAGGCGGACACGTTCGTCGAAGTCGATCTGACCGCGTCCGGCGACCTGCCAGAGACCCGTCAGGCCCGGCATGGCCTCG
>JANMTD010000090.1:0-2141 GCA_031390075.1 Deltaproteobacteria bacterium
GGTGTCGTCGTCGACGACGGCGAGGCCCGCTCTTTGCCTCCGACGCCTGCGACGCCAGAGACGCCCGCGCTGCCCCCGCTCTGCTTGGACCTGGCCATGAGACGCCGACTCTAACGGCGGCCCCTTCCGTCGTCAACGCGACGAAACCCGCGAACTAGCTGAAAGATCATGGGTTTTCGGCAAATCTCGGCCGCTCATGCGGGATCGGGATCGAGGCTTTCGACGCGCACCGTGAGCCCGCCCTCGGCGAGTCGCACTTCGAGCAGATCGGACGCCCGGACGTCGCCCGGCGACCGCACGATCCGCCCATCGGCGGCGCGCCGCACGAGCGCATAACCCCGGGCGAGCACGCCGAGGGGCGACAGCGCATCGAGGCGCGTCGCCGACTCGATGAAACGCCGCCGGCCCTGCTCGAGGCAGCGGCTGATCGCCACCGCCGCCGCCGCGCGGGCCCGCGCTTCGCGCATCCGGGCCCGTTCGATCTGTGCGCTGGGACTCCGCGCGGCGAGGGTCTGGCCCGCGTAGGCGAGCCGGGCCCGCGCGCGTTCCACGCGACCACCGACGAGCCCGAGCAATCTGCGCCGGTCGCGCGTAACGACCCGGGCCAGGGCGGCGCGGTCCGGGGTCGCGAGCATGGCGGCCGCCGATGGCGTGGCGGCCCGGGCATCGGCGACGAGATCGGCGATCGTGATGTCGGTCTCGTGTCCCACGCCGGAGACGATCGGCGCGCGCGAGGCGCGCACGGCCCGCGCCACGATCTCGCTGTTGAACGCCTGGAGATCCTCGATCGAGCCTCCCCCGCGCACGAGCAGCACGACGTCGATGTCTTCGAAGCGCGCGAGGCGTCCGATCGCCGCCGCGATCTCCGCCGGCGCCTGCTCGCCCTGGACGAGACACGGCGCGATCAGGATCGGGATCGCCGGAAATCGCTGGCCTGTCACCTCGAGCACGTCCCGGATCGCCGCCCCGGTGGCTGACGTCACGATCCCGATCCGCCGCGGGTGCAGCGGGATCGGCCGCTTCAAGGCCGGATCGAAGAGCCCCTCGGCCTCGAGACGGCGGCGCAATTGTTCGAAGGCGAGCTGCAACGCCCCGACACCCCGAGGCTCGACGCCCCGCACGATCAGCTGGAGATCGCCCCGCGCGGCGTAGATCGAGACCTCGGCCTCCACCACGACCTCGAGCCCCTCTTCCAGGGCAAAGCGCAGGCGACCGGCGTTGCCGCGAAAGAGCGCCGCGCGGATCTGGCCGTCGGCATCCTTCAGCGTGAAGTAGGCATGGCCAGAGCGGGCCGAGTGGAGATTGCTGATCTCGCCCATCACGAGGACGCGGCCGACGTGGTGCTCGAAGAGCCCCGAGAGCCCGGCGAGCAGCTGGCTGACGCCGAGGATCGGCCGCTCGGGAACCTCGCGCGGCGGCGGGCGCGTCGCGGGCATGCGGCGTTAGTTCGTGGCGGGCGCGGGATCCGGTGCGCTCGCCGGCGGCGCGCTCGCGGGCGCCTGCGCGACCGCTCCGGCCTTCGCCCGCTGATCGCGCAGATCCTCGAAGTACTGCCAGGTCTTCAAGACTTCGACGGCGCGGGCGAGCTGGACGTCGACCAGCGGCTCGGCCGACTCCTCGGCCGCCGCGTCCGTCTTCCCGTCGCCTGACCCGCCCTTGCCTTTGGGATCGGCCGGAGCGTCCTCGTCGGTCTCCGGCGCCTTCGGCTCGACCCGAGGGACCGGCTGCGAATCGCCCGACTCGCGGCCCTTCGCTTCGCCCTGCGTGAAATGGCCGTCGAGATCGCTCTCGCGCATGCGCCTTCGATTCGGCAGCCCGAGCTCCGCGGGCTCGGCGGGATCGACCTCGATGTCGGGGATGATGCCGACCTCCTGGATCGAGCGGCCGGCGGGCGTGTAGTAGAGCGCCGTCGTGAGGCGGAGCCCCGCGCCGCCCTCGAGCGGATAGACCGTCTGGACAGAGCCTTTGCCGAAGGTCGGCTTGCCGAGCACGATCGCCCGGTGTCGGTCCTGGAGCGCGCCGGCGACGATCTCCGCCGCGGAGGCGCAGAAGCGGTCCACCAGGACCACCACTATTCCGCCGAACGCGATCGAAGGATCAGAGACGCGCAGCACCTCCACCTTGCCCTAGCCGTCCTTGGT